>NZ_NPFZ01000014.1:0-327835 GCF_002259425.1 Rhodococcus sp. 14-2470-1a | reverse complement strand
ACCCACCGACACCGCCCGCACCCGAATCCGACTCCTCCGCCGAAAACTACGACAACACAAAACCATCCAACACCTCCGCGAACGAAAGAAACCACCACCCTTCTGATCGGCCGCGGACGGAACACGAGCATCTAGTCTGAAGGTATGGCTCGGAAGAACTCGACGACTTCATCACTCGCTACCTCGGCTCTGGCGGCCGCAGGCCTGCTGGGCGGCTTCGCTGTTGCGCAGCAGACCAAGAATCGACAACTCAGCGGCGCTGTGTTGGCAGCTGTGGGTGTGGCGAGCACCGCGTCATGGAATGCGGCTGCCGGTCCCAAGGTCGCGGGTGCGCTGTTGACGACGTACCTCGTCGGCTTCGGCGCATCGCACCCCTTGGCCAAGAAAATCGGAGCGTGGCCGGCGGTGAGCGTCGCAGCCGGAGCCACCGCGGCAGCGTCACTGGTGCTGACGCGTCAGGGCTGAAACTCGCCCGTTCGTACGAAGCGTTCCAACACCTCGGTCGGCCCGGCCAGATCCATGCCCTGCGACGCAACCCAGGCGTCGTCGAAGTACGTATTGGCGTAACGCTCACCGCCGTCGCACAGCAGGGTGACGACGCTGCCGGATCTGCCGGCCGCAATCATCTCCGCGATGACGCCGAATGCACCCCAGATGTTGGTGCCGGTAGAGCCTCCGACGCTTTTCCCGAGGGCCGTCGATGCGTGCCGCGCGGCGGCTACCGAGGCGGCGTCGGGTACCGCGATCATTCTGTCGATGACCTGTCCGACGAAGGACGGCTCGACGATGGGACGGCCGATGCCCTCGATGCGCGACGGCTTTCCGGTGGAGAAGTCGGCACGGCCGGTCTCGTAGCCACCGATGAAGGCGGAGTTCTCGGGATCGACGACGGCCAGTCGGGTGGAGTGGCGTCGGTATCGGATGTACCGACCGATCGTTGCGCTGGTTCCGCCTGTGCCCGCCCCGACGACGATCCACGTCGGGATCGGCGATTCCTCGTGGGTGAGTTGATCGAAGATCGATTCCGCGATGTTGTTGTTTCCGCGCCAGTCGGTTGCGCGCTCCGCGTGGGTGAACTGGTCCATGTAGTGGCAGTCAGGCTCCGCTGCGAGTCGGTGCGCCTCGGTGTACATGGCGGAAGGATCGTCGACGAAATGGCAACGACCCCCGTGTGATTCGATCAGTGCAACCTTCGTCGGCGACGTACTGCGCGGCATTACTGCGACGAACTCGAGGCCGAGCAGGCGCGCGAAATACGCTTCGCTGACGGCGGTGGATCCCGACGAGGCTTCGATGACCGTGGTGTTCTCGGTGACCCATCCGTTGCAGATCGCGTACAGGAACAGCGAGCGCGCCAGGCGATGCTTGAGGCTGCCGGTGATGTGCGTCGACTCGTCCTTGAGGTAGAGCTGCACTCCCCATGCCGCGGGAAGTGGGTACCGCAGCAGATGTGTGTCGGCCGATCGTTGAGCGTCGGCGTCGATGAGGCGTACCGCGTTGTCGACCCAGTCGCGGGCCTCGGAACGGTCGACGACCTTGGTCACTACTTGCCGTCCTCGCCGCGCAGCTTCGCCTGAAGGTCGGCCCGGGCACGGCGACGGCCCTCGTCGACGCCGGCGATCGACTCGTTGACGCGGATCCGCAGGGACTTGAACAGCACGAGCGAGAGGGGCAGCGAGATCAGTACGGCGAACACCGCGGCGACCAGTACGGGGATCTCGACGCCCACGAGCAGCCCGACTCCGACGATCACGGCGGCGATCACGAGAACCAGAAGCAGACGCGCTCCGCTGTAGATTGCGACGTCTCGCAGGAGGCGTCCTTTGGTCGCGGTGGGCTCGGGTGGTGTGTTGCGTTCGTTCACGGCCTTCAGGCTACCCGCCCTTCGACCTGCGGTTGGACCCGCTGCAACGTCGCATATCGGACAGCCGGACTTGACCGATTTGTCTATTACCTCCCCTTTACCTTCTTTAGATCAGTCGAGTACCTAGGGGTTCGAGTGCCACCATGGTGCTCGAACACGAATTTGCTCCATCCACTGTCCGGTTCGTGACCCGCCTTCGGGCCGGGCCTACCGGACACCGCACGCAGGAGGACACGACCAAGATGAGCGCACCAACACTGCACAAGGCTCAGGATTCACTGCTCACACCGGGGCAGGTAGCGGCGCTCTTCCATGTGGATCCGAAGACGGTCACCCGTTGGGCGCATGCCGGTCGTCTCGGATCGTTGCGTACGCCGGGCGGTCACCGCCGGTTCCGCGAGGCCGAGGTCATGCAGCTTCTGTCATCTCTGACCACCGAGGCCGCTCACCACTGACCCCGTAGACCGACTACCGACGCCAGGTCGAACACAAGTGCATATTCTCAGGAACTTGCGAACCGCGTTGGGGTGCACACCGCATCCCAACGCGGTTACGCTGGTCTGAGGAGGTGCGTCGTGATCTATCTTTTGGCGTTGATCGGTTTGGTGGCAGTCATCGTCCTGTTCTGGAAGGCCTTCGGTCCGACTGCGCAGGCTCCGGCTGGACGGACCGTCGGTCCGGATGACGACCCGGAGTTCCTGTGGCGTATGAACCGAGATGTTCGACGGTCGGGCACGGACAGTCAGGACACGGGCAAAACCGAACCTACAGAATGAAGTACAGCAGCCCGCCTCACGAGGCGGGCTGTTCCGTTCGCCCCTTCGGGTGCGCCTAGCGCGTCCTCGACTCGTTCGCGCGCTGAAGATCTTCCGGCCGGTTGCTGGGAAATCCCGACGCCACCGCCGCCGCCAATTCCAGCAGCGCGGCGCGAGTTCCGCTTTTCAACCTGTTCAAGTCGATCTCGGCGCCTTCCTCGAGGTGTGGGTCGAACGGGATCAACACAACCTGACGGCAGCGTTGCTCGAAGTGCTCGACGACCTTGCCCAGATCTACTTTGCCTGCTCGCGGCCGAACTGCGTTGACCACCGCGACAGATGAGCGGACCAACTCGCTGTGACCGTGCGCGTCGAGCCAGTCGAGTGTCGCCGACGCGCTGCGGGCGCCGTCCACGGACCCGGAGCTGACCACGACCAGCGCGTCCGAGCCGGCGAGGATGCTGTTCATTGCCGAATGCATGAGCCCGGTACCGCAGTCGGTGAGCACGATGCTGTAGAACTTCTCGAGCAGTTCCACCGCGGTGTCGTAGTCCTGGCCGCTGAACGCCTCGGACACGGCGGGGTCGGTGTCCGACGCGAGCACCTCGAGACGGTGCGCATTCTGTGAGGTGTATGCCCGTACGTCGCTGTAGCGACTCAACTCGTCGATGTCCCGCAGCATGTTTCGAACCGTCGCGGGCGTCTCCAGCGGTACCTTCTGGCTGAGTGTTCCGCGGTCCGGGTTGGCGTCGACGGCAATGACGCGGTCCCCGCGAATTGATGCGAACGTCGACCCGAGCGATGCCGTCGTCGTCGTTTTGCCGACGCCGCCCTTGAGGCTGAGTACCGAAATGCGATAGCAGCCGACGAGATGGCGCTCCGCCTGCCGAGAGAGCCGGGCCAGACGCTCGTCGCGATGGCTGTTGCCGAGATTGACCCGCCGCAGCGTCACGTCGTAGACCCACTTCCGCCACCCGGACACAGGCGGCGGCGAAACCTGTCTCACGAGAAGGGCATTGGTGAGATCCGACGCCGACGCCGACGCGACCGGTGGCAACTGCCCCTGCGTTCCGAGGTCCGGTGGAGTCTGCCTGGGTTCTGCAGTGGCACGGCCTTCTGTGCTCGCACGGCCGTAGGTGGTCGATTCGGGCGGCATCGGGACCGGGGTCGAGCGAAATCCCCCCGTTCTGGGCCCACTACTCGCAGGCTCGACAGACGACCCAGCCTCAACAGACGACCCAGCCTCGTCGGCCGAACTGGACTTCGCCGCCGGCTCTGCTTTCGCTGGGGCCGCTGATTTTTCCGGAGCTGCTGTTGTCGCCTTCTCGGTCGGAGCTTCGGCGCGTCGCTGCCAGGGCGAGGCGTCCGGCGTGGATACGTCAGGTTTCGGGGATGCCCCGGTCCCAGCCTCCGGCGGTGGCGCGGCGGGTGCGCCGTCGTCCTCCCCCTGCTCTGCCGGACGTACCGGCTGCCACGAACTCATCTGCCACTCGGCCATGGCGTTTCCCCCCATCATCCGACTCCCCAGTCGGAGGGTGCGCGCCCCCGGCGCACCCGTCACCGCCGGACGTTACCAGCTGAGCCTGCGACCTCTCGCCCGCGACCGATGCGCCCTATCGGCTAGTTGAGCCCTGCGTAGGAGTGCAGTCCCGAGACCACCATGTTGATGATGAAGAGGTTGAACAGCATGGCTGCGAACCCGGTGATGTTGATCCAGGCAGCGCGGGTGTTGCGCCATCCCGATGTTGCGCGGGCGTGCAGGTATGCGGCGTAGATGATCCAGGTGATGAAGGACATCGTCTCCTTGGGGTCCCAACCCCAGAAACGGCCCCAGGCTGCTTCGGCCCAGATGGCGCCCAGGATGACGCCTGCACCGAAGAGTGGGAACGCGACGATGGTGGTCTTGTACGCGAGTCGGTCGAGCGCCTGGGCGTCGGGGAGCCTGGACGCGAAGCGACCCCAGAAGCTGCTGCTCTCGTCGCCCGCGGGTTGCTTCATGCGGAGCAGGAACAGCAGGCTGGCGACGCCGGAGACCAGGAAGATACCGCTGCCGACGCTGACGATGGTGACGTGGATGGGCAGCCAGAACGAGCGAAGCGCAGGCACGACAGGTGCTGCGTCGGCGTACAACTTGGTCGCGGCCATGAACATGAGGACGATGATCGGCGCGAGGACGAACACGAGCATCGGTCGCATCGTCTTCTTGCGCAGCAACAGGATCGAGGTGAGCGCTGCGGCGGCGGTCGCCATGGTCACGAACTCGTACATGTTGCCGAGTGGGAACCGGTGTGTGGCGAAGCCGCGCAGTACGACGGATGCCACGTGGAGCACGAGCGCCAGGATCAGCAGAGCGAAGCCCATGCCTGCCAGACGCTCCGACAGTGGACGCTTGGGGGTCTCGACGACACGTCCTGGCACGCCCGCCCCGAGTGGAGTGGGGGCACCGCTGCCGACGAGCTCGCGTGCCTGGACCTTGGTGGCCCGCTGCGAGGCGTACTGCGCGATGAGCAGAACGAACGCGAGGACGTAGATGGTGAACGCGGATTCGAAGGACCAGTCGCTGTACTGCGAGAGCGTCTCGTTGATCGGCATCGGTCAGTTCTCCTGCTTGTCTGTGTTCACTGTCTTGACTTCGCCGATCAGCCGCTCACACAACCGGTCGAATTCTTCTCCCCAGCCCGCCTGATCGGTTCGGGCGAGTCCACCGAGTTCTACTACAGTACGTCGTGAGTCCGGTTCCGTGTGCAGCCGGACCCAGACTCGGCGTCGTTTGATCACCAACGACACGAGCAGTCCACCCATCATCGTCAGTGCGAAGACCAGCACCCAGTTCTGTGCTGGATCATGCGATACCTGCAGGTTGACGAACTCTTCTGCGCCGTCGAAGCGGACGTTGGTGCCGTCGGACAGGGTCGAGGACTCCCCTGGCTTCAAGTTGACCCGGTCCTGCTTGACGAGCCTGCCCTGGTTGACCATCTCCTGGTTCAGGGAGAACAACGACTGCGGGTATCCGGTGTCGAGGCCGGTGTCACCTTTGTAGATGTCGATCGCGACGGCGGGATCCGTCATCGCCGGGTAGCTCGACGACAGCAGGTTGCCGTGGAAGAACGCCGTCGGCGCGAACAGACCTTCGATTGCGATCTGATTCTTGCGACGCTCGGTTGCTTCCGGGTACAGGCCGCCGGGAGGATCGATTCGCAGGACTCCGCTGGAGAGGAACGTGGTGGCGTCGGTCGGTTGCCACTGGATGGTCTCGGTGCGTGTCTCGCCGTTCGGGAACGTCACGGTGAACGTCGGTGCGTATCCGTGGCCCTGCAGGTAGACACGGTCGCCTGCGACGCGGAGCGGGTGGTTGACCTGGAGGACGTCGTCGCGCCAGGTGTTGCTCGCCAGGTCTTCGCCTGCCTGGTACTCGATGTTCGACGTGAACATCTCGGCCTGACCGTTCTCGAGGTAGTCGGCCTTGAAGTCCTTGACGCGGATGCACAGGGGCTCGAGGCCGGTGCCGTCGACGAGTTGGCCGGCGCGGAAACCGTCGTAGATGGCGGGCGTCGTACTGCAGAAGCCCGGTCCGTCGTTGGCGATGACGACGACGTTGCCTTCGTATCCGAGCAGCTTCCCCAGGGCGATGGCGGCGAGAAGTCCGACGAGCGAGAGGTGGAAGACGAGGTTGCCGAACTCGCGGAAGTATCCCTTCTCGGCGGACAGCGTCACCTCGCCGGTGCCACCGGTGCGCTGCGCGACGCGCCACCCACGCAGCTGCGCCTTCACCTTCGCCGCGGTGTCCTCGGCGGATTCGTCGGACACGTACCGGCGGTGGTGAGGCAGACGCGACAGGTTGCGCGGCGTCGGGACGGGCTTGGTGCGGAGAGCTTTGGCGTGTTCGACGCATCGCGGCACGATGCAGCCGATCAGCGAGATGAACAGCAGCGCGTAGATCGCGGTGAACCAGAAGCTGGAGAAGACGTCGAACAGTTCGAGCCTGTCCATCCACGGACCGAGCGTCGGCCTGGCTGCGATGTACTCGTCGACCTTGCCGGAGTTGAGGCTGCGCTGCGGAACGAGAGCGCCGGGGATCGCGGCGAAGGCCAGCAGGAACAGCAGCACCAGGGCGGTGCGCATGCTCGTCAGCGATCTCCAGGTGTTGCGCACCAACGCGAGCGCACGCCCGGGTAGCGACTGCTTCTGCGGTGCGACGCGAGTGTCGAGGTCGGTCATATCGGCAGCACCACGTCGGACACGAAGGCGTCGCGAACCCAGCTCACGAACACGTCCCACGCACCCGTGACGAGTGCAATTCCTACTGCTATCAACATGATTCCGCCGAACACCTGTATCTGTCGTGCATGGGTGCGAAGCCAGCCGACTCCGCGTAGAGCGCTTGCCGAGCCGAACGCGAGGATCACGAACGGCAGGCCGAGGCCGAGGCAGTAGGCGACGATCAGCGCGACACCGCGCACTGCCGTTGCACCTTCGGTTCCCGCGGCCAGGGAGATGACGCTCGCCAACGTCGGTCCGAGGCACGGCGTCCAACCGAGGGCGAACACTCCGCCCAGCAACGGAGCGCCGAACAGGCTGCCGACCCGGCGTGGTTCGAATCTGACGTCGCGTTGCAGTGCCGGTACCAGACCGATGAACACCAGGCCCATCGCGATGGTGACGACCCCGCCGATGCGCATCAGCAGTTCACGGTTGACCGACAACACCGAGATCGCCCCGAACACCGTGGCCGTCGCGAGGACGAAGACGACGGTGAATCCGAGGACGAACAAGCCCGCGGCGCCCGCGACCCGCAGCTTGCTGGCCGTGCGCACCTTCGTCGTCGACGCTTCCGCCGCGGTGACGGCAGGCGCATCGGCACCGACCACGCCCGCCAGGTAGGACAGGTAACCGGGAACGAGAGGTACGACGCACGGCGACGCGAACGAGACGAGGCCGGCGAGGATGCAGACACCGAACGCGAGAACGAGCGGCCCGGAAGCCGCCGTGGTCTGGAACGTCTCGCCTATGCCTGCGGCGTACAACTCGATCACTGGCTTTCCGTCTCCTCGCCTGCAATCCGCTCGACGACGGGTTGCAGGTCCTCGGCGAGCAGCTCACGCAGGTACACCGCCGCCACGCGGTGCTGCTTGTCCAACACGATGGTCGTCGGGACGACCGATGTGGGGATGCCGCCGAGGGCGGTGAGGGTGCGCATCGGAGGGTCGTAGATGGACGGGTAGGTCACCTTGTTGTCGATGACGAAGTCCTGCGCCTTGTCCTGCGCGTTGTCGCGGACGTTGATGCCGAGGAACTGGACGCCGAGGTCCTTGGTGTTCTCGAACACCTCTTCGAGATCGTCGGCTTCACCGCGACACGGTCCGCACCACTGGCCCCACACGTTCAGTACGACGGCCTGGCCCTCGAAGTCCGCGAGCGACGTCGTCTTTCCGTCTTCCATCAGGTCGGGGCCGGACAGTTCGCCGATGGTGCCGCGATCCGACGGGGGGTCGTAGAAGATCTCGGTCTGGCCGCCGGGTGAGACGAAGTCGAAGGTTCCGCCGGTCGCGACCGCGTCGGTACCCGTCGCGCAGCCTGCGGTGACTGCGACGACGGCCAGAGCCGAAGCGAGTACCTTACGCACCGGTGACTCGTGGATCGCTGGCGCCCGCGGGCTCGGAGTAGACGATGTCGACGAGCGTGTCTCCCTCGTAGACAAGGGAAGTCAGCGACGCGAGACCGCACTGACGGTGCCGCGGGTCGTGCCACAGACGCTCACCCTGCAGGAATCGACGCAGGGTCCAGACGGGGAGCTGGTGACTGACGACAACGGCTTCGTGGCCGACGGCTGCGACGCGAGCGGCGTTCACTGCGGCCAGCATCCGGTGCGCGATCTGCAGGTACGGCTCACCCCACGACGGCGTGAACGGGTCCCGCAGTTTCCACCAGTGCCGTGGCCTGCGCAGTGCCCCGTCGCCGACGGCGACCCGGAGGCCTTCGAACTCGTTTCCTGCCTCGATGAGGTTGTCGTCGGTGGCGATGTCGAGTCCGTGCGCCTTCGCGATCGGACCTGCCGTCTCCTGCGCCCGCTGCAGCGGGGACGCGATGACGGCGGTGATGTCGTGTCCGGCAAGCGCATTCGCCACAGCTGTCGCCTGCGTCTGCCCCTTCACCGACAGCCGGAACCCGGGGAGGCGTCCGTAGAGGATGCCCCTGGGGTTGTGGACCTCACCGTGCCGCAACACGTGGACGATGGTGCGCGTCGTCTGATGCGGATGCGCCTCCGGTGTACTCACTTGGTTCCTGCTTCGGCTCGGGCCGCTGCACGTGCGGCGTGGGGAAGGGCGTCGGCGATCTTCTCGAACGCGGCGTCGTCGAGGGCAGCGGAGACGAACCAGGCTTCGAATGCGCTCGGCGGCGGGTAGACCCCGCGCGCGAGCAGTGCGTGGAAGAAGTCGGGGTATCGCCACGTCTCGGCTGCTTTCGCGCCTGCGTAGTCGGTGACGGGCCCGTCGGAGAAGAACACGCTCACCAGTGTGCCTGCGAACTGGACGTGGTGACGAACGCCTTCGGCGGTCAGGGCATCACCGAGCAGCCCGCCGAGTCGCTCCGCGTTGTTCTGCAGCTTCTCGTAGACGGACGCGTCGGCCAGTTGCAGGCTCGCGAGACCGGCCGCGACGGCGACGGGATTACCGGACAGGGTGCCTGCCTGATAGACGGGACCGGCCGGTGCGAGGTAGGCCATGACGTCGGCGCGCCCACCGAAGGCTGCGGCCGGTAGTCCACCGCTCATGACCTTGCCGAAGGTGTACAGATCGCCCGCGACGCCGTCGATGCCGTACCAGCCCGCTGCGCTCACGCGGAAGCCCGTCATCACCTCGTCCATGATGAGCAGTGCGCCGTTGTCCGTGGCCAGGCGTCGTAGCCCCTCGTTGAAGCCGGGGACCGGTGGAACTGCGCCCATGTTGCCCGCGGCGGCCTCGGTGATGATGCACGCGATCTGGCCGGCATTCTCGGCGAAGGCGTGCTCCACCGCGGCGAGGTCGTTGTAGGGCACGACGATGGTGTCCGACGCCTGTGCCCCAGTCACCCCGGGAGAGGTGGGCAGGCCGAAAGTGGCGAGACCGGACCCGGCGTCGGCGAGAAGCGCGTCGACGTGGCCGTGGTAGCAGCCGGAGAATTTGACGATCTTGGTGCGCCCGGTGAAACCACGGGCGAGGCGGACGGCGCTCATGGTCGCCTCTGTGCCGGAATTCACAAGCCGAACCTGGTCGACGGGGCCGACGCGGCGCACGATTTCTTCCGCAAGTGCGATTTCCCGCTCGGTCGGAGCGCCGAACGACAGACCGGTTTTCGCGGCCTTCTGCACGGCCTCCACGACGACCGGATGAGCATGCCCGTGAATCATCGGGCCCCACGACGAGATCAGGTCGACGTACGAGTTCCCGTCGGCGTCGATCATGGTGTATCCGCTGGCCTCGGTGATGAAGCGCGGCGTACCGCCGACCGAGTGGAACGCACGAACCGGGGAGTTCACCCCACCCGGGATCACTGCGCTCGCGCGCTCGAAGAGCTGGGCAGATACGGGTGCGTCGTCGCCGGGAGAAACAGTCACGACCCCCAGTGTCCCAGGTTCGTCGATTTCGCCAACTACAGGGCGTAATAATTCAGGACTTCTCGTCCTCGTCGTCGTCCTTGTCCTCGGGCATGACTGCCATCGCCACGAGGATCAGCGCCCAGATACCGATGGGCCACCCGGGCCAGTACCCGTTCAGTTCCCCGTCGGAGATGGACTGAAATCCCCAGATGCCGGACATGATGATGACGCCGCCGAGCCACCATCGCCATTCGTCCCAGTACTCGCGCCACTCGCGAGCATCCTTCGACTCCGCGGGTTCCGTGGCCTGCGTGGGCACGGGGAGATCGTCGGTCACTTTCGCGAGTTCGCCTCGCGTCGCTGATTTCCACACCAGGTCGAGGCGCTGCTCGTATTCGACGAGCGTCAGCCTGCCGTCCGCCATCGCGGTGCCGAGGAGCTGCGCAGTGGCCTCGCGCTCAGCGGTACTGACGCGCAGCTTCTCCATATCGGATCCCATGGACAAGCACCCCATCTCGGTCGGTGTCCGAAATGCCAGGTTATCGCGGATCGCCGACGAGTTCAGCCCGATATCGATCCAATCGATCGGCGAGTCCGGCGTTCGGATCCGACGCGGGAAGAGTCACGGCAACGACGTCATGGCCGCGGTCGCGCAGTTCGGGCTCCAACCGCGACCAGTACCGTGCGTCACCGCCTGCGCCGGGGACGAGAACGAATGTGTGCATCGCCGCTGAGCGTAAGCGCGTGCCGGAACAACCGCGGAATTACGGCTGGCGGTGCTCGCCGACGTGGTTGTCGTCGGTGCGGGGGTCGATCTTGCTGCCGCGAGGATCGAGCGGGTTACCGGGATTGTTCGTGGGGTTGTGGGTGGTGTGGGCCGGGTTCTGCGTGGCACTGTGGTCGCCCGAGCGCGCGTCCTGGTGCACGATCTTCTCCGCCGACGCCTTGTCCACGTCACCCGAGCGAGAGCGGGTCTTCACGTCGGGGTCGATCTTGTTGGCGCGTGCGAATTCCGCGTCCAGTTCGTCGCGTGAGGACGCGGCGTCACCCTGGTGGTTCTCTGCCTGCAGCGTGAGCCTGCGCGCCTCGGCTGCCTTCGCTTCGGCGTCGGCCTGTGCGCGGCGGGCTTTGGCTGCGCTTTCGTCGGCGCGCGCTTGACGCTCTTCGACTTCCGTTGTTCGGTCGGCGGCCTGCTCACGGATGCGTTCGGCCTCGACCCGACGGCTTGCTTTCTGCTTCTTGGACAGGGCCAGCGCGACGGCCACGACGAGAAGTACCACTACTACTGCGATGACGATCCATACTGCTGTGTTCATTGTGGAGCCCCCAACTTGTCGATGATGGGTTCGGGTACCCGCACGGGGGTTCGACAAACTACGAACCGGCGGTTCACCGGTTCAAGATGTCGGCGACGGCCTCCGAGTCGAACCATGCGGGTGCGTCGGCGAGGAACTGCTCCCGGTCCACGCTCCCCGTTCCCGCCGGGATTCGCCCGAGAATCGGGACCCCCGCTACGTCGGGAAGTTCGACGAGGTTGGTACGAGCGGCAAGGTCGGGCTGCGATGGCCACGCTCCCACGATCAGTCCCGCACAGAAGACGCCTGCCCGGTCGAGCGCGCCGACCGTCAGCGCGGTGTGGTTGAGGGTTCCGAGCTCGACGCCGCACACCACCACGACCGGTGCACCGATCTTCGCCGCGACGTCGAGCAGTGTGAACCCCTCGGCGCCGAGCCGGACGAGGAGGCCACCGGCACCTTCCACCAGTACGACGTCCTCGGTCAGCGAGACGATGTCGTCCACCACCGCGCCCAGTTCCAACGCAGGCATTCCGGCGAGGCGCGCGGCGACGTCGGGCGCGAGCGGGTCCGGATAGCGCGCAGTTTCCACGGACCTGGTGATCCCGGTCAGCCGCTCGATGTCCGCGAGGTCGCCCGCCTCTCCGTAGCCCAGACCTGTCTGCGCCGGTTTCACGACGGCGACCGACGCCCCGAGAGCAGACGCCGTTGCCGCGATCGCCGCTGTCGCCACGGTCTTTCCGACGTCGGTGGACGTGCCGGTCACGACGAGAACCGTCATACCGCAGCCCGATGCAGAACGGAATCGAGGACGTTCGCGACGGCCGCGAGCTCGGAGTCGGTAAGGTTCGCGCGCGCGGTCAACCGAAGCCGGGAAGTCCCTTCCGGCACGGACGGCGGCCGAAAACAGCCGACGTGTACGCCTCGCCGAAAGGCGTCCTGCGCTGCGTCGTACGCCCGCTGCGGATCGCCGAGAACGACGGAGACGACGGCCGACTCGGAACGCTCGACGCCGGCGATGTCGGCCAATTGGTGTGCGCGACGACGCACGTCCGCCGCCCGTTCCGGTTCTCGCTGCAGGATCGCGAGTGCTGCCCGAGCTGCTCCGGCAGCCGCGGGAGCCAACCCGGTGTCGAAGACGAAGGGCCGTGCGACGTCGATCAGATGATCACGCACCGCGTGCGTCCCGAGGACCACACCACCCTGCGACGCAAGGGATTTGGAGAGCGTCGCGGTGACGACGACGTCAGGCAGGCCCTGTAATCCCAGTTCGTGCACCAGACCACGGCCACCGGACCCACGGACGCCGATTCCGTGCGCCTCGTCCACGAGCAGGGCAGCCGAATACCGTCGGCACAGTCCGTGAAGTTCTCGCAGAGGCGCGAGGTGACCGTCGGTGCTGAACACAGAATCGGTGACGACGAGCGCACGGTCCTCGGTACGTGTTCGAAGCGAGTGTTCGACGGCGTCCAGGTGCGTACGGTCGAACACCTCGATCCGTGCTCTCGACAGTCTGCATGCATCGATCAGCGACGCGTGCGACGCGGAATCGGACAGCACCACCGAATCGCGTCCGGCCAGCGCGGCGACGGCGCCCAGGTTGGCGGTGTACCCGGAGGAGAACACCAGCGCGGATTCCGCGCCGACGAAGCGAGCCAGGTCGTCCTCCAACTCCTCGTGCAGCGCCGTGGTGCCGGTGACGAGCCTCGAACCCGTGGCACCCGCGCCCCACCGATTCACCGCAGCGCACGCGGCGTCCACCACCTCGGGGTGACGAGAGAGGCCCAGGTAGTCGTTCGAGGCGAGATCGATCACGGGGCCGTCATCACCGGGCCGAGCGGGGCGCGGACGCAGCGTTCGGTGGACCCCGCGCTCGCTGCGCAGGCGTGCCGCTTCGGTCAACCAGTCGAGTGCCGCCACACGGGCGACCCTACTTGAACACCGTTCAAGTTCGCGCGACGGCCCCGATCGCACGCGCGATCCGCGCAACGTCCTCGGCCGCGCAGACGTACGGCGGCATCGTGTAGACGAGCTTCCCGAACGGCCTGAGCCACACACCCTCGCCGACAGCAGCATCGGTCGCCCGCTGCATGTCGACGGGCTCGTCCATCTCCACGACGCCGATCCCGCCCAGCACACGAACGTCGGCGACGCCCGGCAGATCCCCCACCCCGGCCAGACCGTCGCGCAGGCCCGTCTCGATGCCCGCGACCTCGGACCTCCAGTCACGTCCCAGCAGGAGCTCCACCGCGGCGACGGCGACGGCACACGCGAGCGGATTGGCCATGAACGTCGGGCCGTGCATGAGCCCGCCCGCCTCACCCCCGCTGATGACCTCGGCGACGTGCGATGTCGTCAGTGTCGCCGCCAGGGTCATGTACCCGCCGGTCAACGCCTTGCCCACACACATCACGTCGGGAGCGACCGAGACGTGATCGGCGGCGAACAACTCACCGGTACGCCCGAATCCCGTGGCGATCTCGTCGAACACCAGCAGCACATCGTGCTCGTCGGCCATCCTCCGTAGCTCGGTGAGATACCTCGGATCGTGGAAACGCATGCCTCCCGCGCCCTGCACGAGCGGCTCGACGACGATGGCCGCGATCTCGTCGGCCCTCGCCGAGAGGATGTTCTCGAACTGCCCGAGGTAGCCGGCATCGAACTGCATCGGCGGGGCGGGCGCGAAGATCTGCCGGGTGAGGACGCCGGACCACAGCGAGTGCATCCCACCGTCGGGATCGCAGATGCTCATCGGCGCGAACGTGTCGCCGTGATAGCCGCCGCGCCAGGTCAGCAGCCTGCACTTGGCCGGTTTGCCCAGACTCCGCCAGTACTGGATGCACATCTTGACCGCCACTTCGACGGACACCGAACCGGAGTCGGCGAAGAAGACCTTGTCGAGACCGTCCGGGGTGATGCTCACGAGCAGCTCGGCCAACCGCGCCGCGGGTTCGTGCGTGAGCCCGCCGAACATCACGTGACTCATCCGGTCGATCTGGGCGTGCGCGGCCGCGTCGAGCACCGGATGGCGATATCCGTGCACCGCCGCCCACCACGAACTCATTCCGTCGACGAGTTCGCGCCCGTCGGCGAGCGTCAGCCGGACACCCGATGCGCCCGCGACGACGAGCGGCGACGTCGCAGAGGGAAATCCACCGTAGGGATGCCACACGTGCTGCGCGTCGATTGCGGCGATCTGCGCTGCGTCCAAGCTGGTGTCCGTTCTCGTTCGGGGGCGAAGCCGGGCAAGTGGAATATGTAACACCCGTGTTACGTCTGCATTACACTCGCCTGCATGGAGGCACAACACGAGCCGGCCCGGTATTCGTGGCCCGACGGGTTCCGCGAGCACCTGATCCGCGAGTTCGACGGTTACAGCCCTCTCGTCACCCGCGCACTGGAGGACAACGGCGCCTCGGTCTTCGGCGACGGGCCCTACGGGCGCAGCAAGTTCTGGTCTCGGCTGCGCAAGTTCGGCCGCGAATATCTGTGGCCCGCCTGAGCGAGCCGGATCCGTAGGTTACCGTCGAGTATGGCAACCACTTCGGAGCATCTGCGTAACACATTGGACGGCCGTTGGCGCGACGTGAAGAACGAAGCGCGCGCTCAACTGGTTCGCGACGAATTCCGTCCTCACTACACCCCCAACACCGTGATCGCGCGCACCAAGGCGCTGGAGCAACTCAAGTTGCTGGCCCAGCACGGTGCAGCGGACGATGGTTTCAAGAAAGAGCACGGAGGCACCGGCGACGTCGGAGCCGCGGTCACCATGATCGAAATGCTCGCGATGTCGGACCTGTCGCTCATGGTCAAGGCCGGAGTCCAGTGGGGACTGTTCGGCGGCGCCATCGAGAACCTCGGCACCGAGCGTCACCACGACGCCTACGTACGGCGCCTCATCGACCTCGACTTGCTCGGATGCTTCGCGATGACCGAGACCGGTCACGGCAGCGATGTGCAGTCGCTCGAGACGACGGCAACCTACGACCGTGAGACCGACGAGTTCGTCGTCCACTCCCCCACACCGTCGTCCCGCAAGGACTACATCGGTGGTGCAGCCGAAACAGCAACGGTGGCCGCAGTGTTCGCGCAGCTGATCACCGCCGGCCCGGGCGAGGAACCCGAAGGACACGGCGTCCACTGTTTCTTCGTCCCGTTGCGAGACGAGGACGGCAACGACCTCCCCGGCATCACCACCTCGGACTGTCAGTACAAGGGCGGACTGCCCGGCGTCGACAACGGCCGCATCATGTTCGACAACGTCCGCATTCCGCGGGACAACCTGCTCAACAAGTACGCGGACGTCTCCTCCGACGGCACGTACTCCTCGCCCATCGAGAACCCGAGCCGTCGCTTCTTCACCATGCTCGGAACGCTGATCCGTGGCCGCGTCACGGTCGGCGGGTCCGCCGCCGCAGCAGCTCGGGTAGCCCTCGACATCGCCACGCGATATGCGTTGCAGCGCAGGCAGTTCTCGGCACCGAAGTCCGACGACGAGGTGCTCATCATGGACTACCTCGTGCACCAGCGCCGGCTGTTCCCGTTGATCGCGAAGTCCTACGCGTTGCAGTTCGCGCAGAACGAACTGGTCGCCAAACTGCACGAGCTGCAGACCTCGGACAACCCCGATGCCGAAGAGCAGCGCGAACTGGAATCCCGAGCCGCCGGCCTCAAGGCCGCCAACACCTGGCACGCCACCAGGGCGATCCAGGAAGCACGTGAAGCATGCGGCGGCGCAGGTTATCTCGCGGAGAACAGGCTGATATCCCTCAAGGCCGACACCGACGTGTTCACCACGTTCGAAGGCGACAATCACGTGCTCACGCAGCTCGTGGCGAAGGAACTGCTCACCGCGTACGCCGACGACGTCAAGTCCATGAGCCCCGTCGAATGGGTGCGGTTCGCCGCAGAGTTCGCCGGTGATCGCGTCGTCAAACGCACTGCGGCGCAGACGATCATGCAGACGATCCTCGACACCCGCCAGGACAACGAGGAAGAGGGCTCCCTGTTCAACCGCGGAACCCAGGTCAAGATGTTCGAGGACCGCGAGGACTACCTGCTCTCCACCGTCGCCCGCAGGCTGCAGAGCAAATCTAAGGAAACGAGCGCGTTCGACGCCTTCAACGCCGTGCAGGACCACGTGCTGCACGCAGCCAGCGCACACATCGATCGGATCATCCTCGAAGCCTTCGTCGCCGGCATCTCCTCCTGCGAGGACGAGGCAGCCAAGGAACTACTCGAGCAGGTCTGCGACCTCTACGCACTGTCGGTCATCGAAGAAGACAAGGCGTGGTTCATCGAACACCGCTACCTCTCCACCGAACGCTCCAAAGCCGTCACCCGCGGCATCAACGAACGTTGCCGCACCCTCCGTCCGCACGCCCTCGAACTCGTCGAAGGCTTCGGCGTTCCCGAACAGCTCCTCGGCGCAGCCATGCTCGGTCACCCCCAGGCCGGCAGCGACGAAGAGTCCGCCTCGAACCCCAGCAAGGCCTGAACACCCGCCTTCGCACCGGAGCGAACGTGCCGTTCAGTCACTTCAAGTGACTGAACGGCACGTTCGGTCTCGAAAACGGGGGCTCCGGGAGACCGTGGGTCAGGCTCCGGCCGGTGAGACGCGGAGGATTCGGTCACCCGAGCCGTTGTCGGTGGTGAGCAGGAACGACCCGTCGCCCGTGGAGGTGAGTGAGCGGAGCCGGCCCCACTCGCCTTCGAGCGCGTCCACTTCCTGTTCGACGGTGATTCCGTCGGCGCCGAGTTTCAGGAACACCAGTTTTTCGCCCTGCTGGCTGGAGATGACTGCGGCGCCGGACCAGTCGCCCCATGCTGCACCGTCGACGAACGTCAGGCCGGGGGTGGCGATGGTCGGCTCGCCCGAGCTCCAGACCGCGTCGATGGCGCCGGGAACGCGATCGGGGTCGGTCATCGGGACCGACTCGTCGTAGATCAACGGGTTCCGGTCCGGCTTCCAGCCGTAGTTTCCGCCCGCGACCAGTAGGTTCAGTTCGTCGTCGCGGGTGGAGCCTTGTTCCACCTCGTACAGGCGGCCGGTGCCGGGTTGGAATGCGAGACCCTGAACGTTGCGATGCCCGAGGGTGTAGATGCGGCCGGGTGCATCCGCTGCGGCGCTGCCATCGACAGCGTCGACGTGCAACACCTTGCCGCCCAACGAGTTCCGATCCTGGGGCACCGACGGGGACGCCGTGTCTCCGGTGCCAACGTACAGGGTTCCGTCGGGTGCGGCCAGGATCCGGCAGCCGCCGTGCCTGCCACTGGACGCGACGGGGATGTCGTCGATGATGGCCCGGTCCCGCGTCAACGTCGTCCATGCCTCGTCGACGGTCCACCGGACGACCTCGATGTGATTGCCGCTTCCGGCCTGCGAGCTACCGGGCGCCGCGCTCCCGGTGTCGACGCCGGCTCCCTCGACGCCCTGGCACGTGAACAGTGCCCGCGATTGCTCGAAGTCGTGGGCCAGTTCGATTCCCATCAGCCCGGTCTCACCCTGGGCGTAGAGGTCGTCGAGATTCGCCGCGACTTCACCGGCCGACCCGTCTGCCCGCTTGACGACGAATCTGCCGCTACGTTCACCGGTGAGGATCGTCCCGTCGGGGGCCTGGACGACGTCCCACGGCCGGGCGAGCCCGTCGAGCTCGGTGGTGACGGTCAACCCGACGCCGCCCTCCGGGGGCTGAGCCACCGCCCCCGTCGAACACGCGAGTGTCAGAGAAAGACTGGTCACCAGGATTCCGGTACCGGCCAGCAACTTGTTCACAGATCGTCTCCTCGAAAGCGAGCAGGGATGATCTATGACCTGTACCACGAACCGCGGCCGGTAAACCGGACATTTCTACGATACGAGACGGTATCCCGCGTCGCTCACCGCACCGGCGATCGATTCTCGTTCCAGTGCAGCATCGCTGGTCACCACCACTTTGCCCGACGCCACGTCCACCGTCACTCCGGTCACGCCACCGATCTCGGAAATCTCCTCCGACACCGACGCAGCGCAGTGCTGGCAAGTCATTCCTTCGACGATGTAACTGTTCTCCACGCTCGACACCTTCTTTCCGTTGGCTGCGACTTCAGGACCGAACGAGCCGTGCGATGGCGTCCGATGCCTCTTTCACCTTCGCGTCCGCGTCGGGACCGCCACGTTTGGCAGCCTCGACGACGCACCCCGCGAGGTGCGCGTCGAGCAGCTTGAGCGAGACGGACTGCAGCGCTTTGGTTGCCGCCGAGACCTGGGTCAGTACATCGATGCAGTACCGATCCTCGGCGACCATGCGCGAGATGCCGGCGATCTGACCCTCGATGCGACGTAGCCGCTTCAGCAGATCGTCCTGCTCGCTCGTGTAACTACTCATGCCGCCGATGATACCCCTACCGGGTATGGGAACGCCCCTGAAAACGAACTCTGACTGCGTCGACCAGCAGTAGAAATGCGACGGTCACGCAGGCAGCACCGGCCGCTGTCCAGGAACCGGAGTACCGAACCGCCACGAATTCGGGCGCGCCCTCGTCCGTGGCCGCGAACAGGTGTTCCGTCGCACCGAGGTTCCAGCACACGACGGCCACCGCGAACAACAACACGGCACCGAGCACCTCCACCGCGGATCTCATGGGCCGTTCACCACCACTTCTTCCAGGGCCTCTCGTAAGCCGTCGTCGTCCTTCGCCCAGGCCTGAACCAGGCCGCCTCCCATCAGGCGCAACCCGACGCCGTGGCGTCGGCGGGGGATGCCGGTGAGCTCACCCAGCACCCGGGCGGTTTCCCACTTCTTCGGCTCGTATTCACCCGCGGCGTACTCGGGCGCCGGAAAGACGACGGCGATGTCCGCCACGGGCAGCCTTTCGGTGCCCTGGCGAAGCTCGGTCGCCGTGAGGGCCACGCTGACGTGGCGGCGAGCTGCGCTGACCTGAACGTAGGTGAAGCCCGTCAGCACGACGGCAACCACTGCGAGCGCGACCCAGTGGACGACAGGCCCCGTCAGCAGCTCGAACACCAGTACCGCAGCGCAGAAGACAGGCCCCCACAGCAGCGATCGCCACCGAGCTCCCGGCTCTTCGAACAGCGCGTCGTTCGAGTCAGTCATGGGCGAACCACGGTGTCGCCGAGGGGCGGTAGATCACCACGCAGGCGGCGATCAGGACGAGGGCGACTGCGAGTAGTTCGGAGAACAGACCGAAAACGAAGACCACCACGAGGAGCAGCAGAACGGTGACCGACGACAGCAGGACGGACACGGCCCGCATCCTTGCGTGTCCGGCGCGCACGGGTCCGGCGAGGAATCCGAGAACGATGCCCAGGAGTCCGCAGCCTGCACCGAGAAGACGAATGGTGCCGAGGTAGGAATCGATCTGAGCGGGTGTGTTGCCCTCGTCGGCGAGAGAGGTGCGTAGTTGGTCCACCGGCACGGTCAGCGTGATCAACGCGACGAAGACGAGCAGTACCGCAGCGATCAGCCACAGCAGGTATGCAGCGGTGACGACGCGCGGGCGTGCGGCCTTGTCCGAATTCACGATTTCATAGTGCCCGGTTGTGTGTGATCGAACCACAGTGGGTCGGCCGAGAACCGCCGCGCGAATCTTCAGTGCGAGACGAGCGCCGGAATGACGATTGCGACCGATGCGAGGATGCCCATGGCAACCACGAGGGCGATCAGGAAGAGCTCTCGGGTGACACCGTGTTCGACGGGAATCGTGCGCTCGACGGGTGGTGCGATCCGCCTCGAACTTGCCTGAACCATGGGTTCACCTCATCCTGACGCACGGGCATCTGCAGTGACAATTGTTACCGTACACTCGCTCGGGTGCTCACCCTAATCACCAGGTCAGGCTGCACTCAACCCCATACTCACGATCAGCACAGCCACCGAGACGGCGGTGAGCAGGCCGAGGAGCGCCCACAGCGGACGGCCGCGTTCGGGCTCGGGAACTTCGGATAGGGCCATGAGATGTCCGATCTACTCGACGGGTTCCCCCATCGCGTGATCGTAGTCACATGTGACGCATGTGGCTGATGTGACACGCGGAGCATCGGCCGAGTGTCAATGCTTCCGCGCCGCCAGAAAGTACGCCTGCGACTCCTTGCGATGCATCAGATACACCGCGCCGCCCGCCAGAACACCCTGCAGAATGCCCGCGACGCTCATGACGATCTGCATGGCTCCACCGTCGACACCGAAGGCGAACAGCTGCGGGACGGCGAGCACCACCGTGACGGTTCCGATGACGGTGAGCACGGTTCTCGCCCAGAGCCGTCCGAGTCGCATCTTGTTCACCCAGTACAGGAACAGCCCCGCGAACGCGATGCCGATGACGGCCATCAACACCAGGGCGCCGGTCAGGTAACTTTCCGCGGATTCGAGCGTCAGCGGCAGCGACGGATCCTGTCTCGCCACGTCGTCGACCAGTTGCTGGGCGAACGGCGTGCGATCGGAGTTCACCATCACCAGGGTCAGAATCAAACTGATCAACCCGAGCGCGGTCACACCCCACCACAGATGCCGTGACGTCTCGATGTCCAGAGGAGCCGAACTGCGGGCCGCGGGCTGTTGCGGCGGGATGGCGTCGAATCCCACGGGGCCGTGCTCGGCTTCCCAGCGCGCCCAGTCGGGCTCGGGCGGGCGTTGTCCGTCATTGCTCACAGCCAGCCCGCCGCTTCCGTCGCCCAGTAGGTCAACACCACGTCTGCGCCTGCACGGCGAATGCTGGTCAACGACTCCAGGATTGCCGCGTCGCGGTCGATCCACCCGTTCTGGGCGGCCGCGGTGATCATCGAATACTCGCCGGAGATCTGGTACGCCGCAACCGGAACGGACGAGATGTTCGCGACGTCGCGCAGAATGTCGAGGTAGGACATCGCAGGCTTGACCATCACCATGTCCGCGCCCTCGTTCAGGTCCAACTCCACCTCGTGCACGGCCTCGCGGCGGTTCGCCGAATCCTGTTGGTAGGTACGGCGATCGCCCTGGAGCGACGAGCCGACGGCCTCGCGGAACGGACCGTAGAACGCCGAAGCGTACTTGGCCGAGTAGGCCAACTGTCCGATCTCGCGGTGCCCGGCGGCGTCGAGTGCCTCACGGATGACGCCGACCTGCCCGTCCATCATTCCGCTCGGTCCGAGCAGGTGTGCCCCTGCATCGGCCTGCGATAGCGCCATGTCCACGTAACGAGTCAGCGTCGCATCGTTGTCGACCGCGCCGTCCTCGGTGAGGACACCGCAGTGACCGTGGTCGGTGAACTCGTCGAGGCACGTGTCGGCCATGATGACCGTCGCATCGCCCAGATCCGACTTCAGCCGCCTCAGACCGCGATTGAGAATGCCGTCCGGATCGCTCGCGCCGGAACCCTCGGCGTCCTTGTCCTCCGCCTTCGGCACGCCGAACAGCATGACACCACCGACGCCTGCCGCGACAGCCTCCTCCGCGGCTGCGCTCAACGAATCGAGCGTGTGCTGGAAGACTCCGGGCATCGACGAGATCTCACGAGGCTCGGCGATACCGTCGGCGACGAACATCGGCAGCACCAGGTGCCGTGGCTGCAGCGACGTTTCGGCGACGAGGCGCCGGAGCGCCGGGGTACGCCTGAGCCTGCGGGGACGGTCTACGGGAAACACCGGCCTCAGCGCCTACGGGACTTCTTGCGGGGAGGAGGCAGTGCGCCTTCGGCGCGCAGCCGAGCTGCGTGCTCGGCGAGCGCTTCGATCAGCGGACCGACCTGCGCGGTCTCCGGCTGCACGTCCACGCGCAGACCGAATTCCACCGCCGTCTCGGCTGTCTTCGGCCCGATGCACGCGACGAGTGTGCGCGCATGCGGCTTTCCGGCGATACCGACGAGATTGCGGACCGTGGAGCTCGACGTGAAGCACACGGCGTCGAATCCACCGGTCTTGATCATCTCGCGGGTCTCGGCGGGCGGCGGCGCTGCACGCACCGTGCGGTAGGCGGTGACGTCGTCGATCTCCCAGCCACGTTCACGCAGGCCCTCGGCAAGGGTCTCGGTGGCAATGTCGGCACGCGGCAACAGAACTCGGTTGACCGGGTCGAACACCTCGTCGTACGGCGGGAAGTCCTCGAGCAGGCCGAGAGAGGACTGATCACCCGACGGCAGCAGTTCGGGGTTGATTCCGAACGAACGGACCTTGTCCGCGGTTGCTTCACCGACGCAGGCGATCTTGACGCCCGAGAACGCGCGAGCGTCCAGCCCGAACTCCTCGAACTTCTCCCACACTGCGCGCACGGCGTTGGTGGAGGTGAAGACGACCCACTGGTAGCGGCCGTCGACGAGGCCCTTCACCGAGCGTTCCATCTGCGCGGGGCTGCGCGGCGGCTCGACGGCGATGGTCGGAACCTCGATCGGGATCGCACCGTGCGTGACGAGCCGATCGCTCATCTCACCGGCCTGATCCTTCGTCCGAGGCACCAGCACGGTCCACCCGTACAACGCCCGAGATTCCCACCAGGACATCTTGTTTCGGCCCGAAACGACCTTTCCGACGGTCACGACGAGCGAGCCGACGAGTTCGCTGCCCGCGTCGTTGAGCGTCGCGAGGGTGGCCTCGACGGTCCGCTGCTGACGGGTGGTGCCGCGAACGGTGATCGCGGCAGGTGTCTGTGGGGCGAGCCCGTGCTCGGTGAGCGCACTCGCGGTCTCGGCGAGGTGGCCGGACGTCGCGTGCAGAACCAGCGGGCCGGGAGCAGCCGCCAGAGCAGCCCAGTCGACCTCGCCGCGAACGTCGGCTTCGGTGTGACCGGAGCCCAAGGCCATGCCCGCGTAGCTGGGAACAGCCGATCCGGACGGGAGACCCGGCAGGACCTCGAACTGAACGTGGGTGCGAGCAACGGCAGCGACCTCGGCGATGACCGAATCGGTCGTCAACGGATCACCCGACACGAGACGGACGACGTCGTGGCCGTTCTTGGCCTCGGCCAGCAGAGTCTTCGCGACCTCGGCGGGCTCACCGAGGGCGGGACGGACGTCGACACCGTTCTCCCCGGTCTCCGGGTCACGCGGGAGGTCGTTGCCGACCAGCGCCACGACACCCTTGTCGACGTCGGGATCGGTGAAGGCGAGTTCGGCTGCGCCGAGCACTTCGCGTGCGCGGACTGTGAGCAGAGCCGGATCTCCCGGCCCCGATCCCACGAACAGGATCCGTCCGTTTGCGTTCTTGCGGACTGGGCTCATCGGTTGTTCTCCAGTGCTGTCTTGTGTGGGTAATGCAGTTCGAGCGGGGTTGCCGGGCCCCGTTTCGGTATCAGTCGCGCGGTCGCTATCGCGCCGCCGCGCACAGGTGGCCGAGGGGCCCTGCGTTTGGCTCGTCCGCGTGTCGGAGCCGTGATGGACCTAGACATGGTCGGCTCCCCCGGTAGCGGCGGAACCGGCTGCGGGTGCAGGTTCGGTCACCGCGACGAGATCCCGGGCACCGAGGTCCAGGAGTTCGCGGGCGAGATCGCGACCGAGTTCCTCGGCGCCGGACACTGCGCCGACGATGGACGCTCGGATGCTGTCGCTGCCGTCGATTGCCGCGACACATCCACGGACCGACAACTCGTCGAACACTCGCCCGTCCTCGTCGATGGATTCGACGACCTCGGCGATGGCTCCGACGGGAGCGGTGCATCCCGCTTCCAGCTCGGCCAGCAGTCCACGTTCCGCGGCGACGGATGCCCGCGCGTTGGCGTCGTCCAGTGTGCGGACCACCTCGATGAGGTCGACGTCCGCGGACCGACATTCGACGGCGAGGGCACCTTGAGCGGGCGCGGGCAGCATCTGGACCGGGTCGAGAGCCTCGGTGACGACGTCCAGGCGGCCGATGCGGGCCAGTCCGGCCCGAGCCACGACGACGGCGTCGAGTTCGCCCGAGGCGACCTTGCCGATGCGGGTGTCGAGGTTTCCGCGTAGCGGCTGAACGTCGAGCCCCTGCCCCAGAGCTCGAAGTTGCGCCGCGCGACGCGGCGCCGAAGTTCCGATCCTCGCGCCTGCGGGCAGTTCGCCGAGAACGAGGCCGTCGCGTGCGACGAGTGCGTCGCGCGGATCCTCGCGGGGCGGGATTGCCGCGATGACGAAACGCTCGTCGGGTGCGGTCGGCAGATCCTTGTAGGAGTGGACCGCGATGTCGACCTTGCCGTCGGTGAGAGCCTCGCGCAGCGCGGCGGTGAAGACACCGACGCCGATGGTCTGCACCGGAGCAGCGGACAGATCGCCCGCGGTCTTGACGATGACGAGTTCGGCGTCGAGGCCTGCTGCGATCAAGCCCTGACGGACCGTCTCGGCCTGCGTCGTGGCGAGCAGAGACCCTCGCGTTCCGATCCGAACGACGTTCTTTTCACTCACGCTCACTCCGACTGTCCCTTCCGACCATCGGTGCGGCTGGCGGTGAAGTCGTCCACGAGTTCCATTCCGTTGATCTCGATCGGGCTCGCGACGGCCTCGACCGTGCCCGGACTCAGCTCGAACAGTTCGCGCAGAGCAGCCGCGTACGAGTCCCCACCCGGGGTGGTGGCGAGCTGCTTGACCCGGACCGTCGGAGAGTGAAGAAGCTTGTCGACGACGCGCCGCACCGTCCTCGCGACCTCGTCGCGCTGCGGTGAGTCCAGGCCGGGCAATCTCGATTCCAGACGCATGAGCTCGCCTTCGACGACCTCCGCTGCGCGCTGGCGCAGCGCGGTGACCGTCGGCGTCACCTCGGCGAGCCGCTGGCCCGCCAGGTAGCCGGAAAGCTCGGAGGACACGATTTCGCGGGCCGCCGACGCGTCCGACGAGGCCGCTCCGGCTGCGGGGTCGCGTTGCAGCGACTCCATGTCGAACACGCTGATTCCGGGGAGTCCTGCGACTGCCGGATCCACGTCGCGGGGCAGTCCCAGGTCGCACACGGCGAGCGGCCGGCCTGCTTCTCGCTGCGCGAGCGCGTGGTGGGCGTCCGCGAGCGAGACGACGGCGCCGACCGCGCCGGTACAGGTGACGAGCACGTCTGCATCGGCGAGGGCGGATGCGAGGTCGTCGAGGTCGACGGAGGTTGCTGCGACACCGGCCGACACCGCGGTCTCGGCCAGGTGGTCCGCACGCTCACGAGTGCGGTTGACGACGACCAGCGAGCCGATTCCGGCCCGACCGAGATGAGCCACGGACAGCCCGCCCATGGCCCCTGCGCCCAGCACGACAGCGGTTCGGCCTTCGAGGCTGCCGCCGAACAGTGCGGCGGCGCGGTCGAGCGCCACCGACACGACGGATGCGCCTGCGGCGTCGATCCCGGTTTCGGAGTGCACACGCTTGCCGACACGCAGTGCCTGTTGGGCCAGTTCGTGCAGAACACGTCCCGACGCCTGCGAGGCATCGGATGCCGCGTACGCGGCACGGATCTGACCGAGGATCTGCTGTTCACCGATGACCATCGAGTCCAGTCCGCTGGCGACGGCGAACAGGTGCTCCACAGCGGCTTCGCTGTAGCGAACGTAGGCGTGCTTGGTCAGCTCGGGAACCATCAGACCGGAGTGCTCGGCCAGGATCTCCCCCACCGATGCGAGCGCACCGTGGAAGGCGTCGACGACGGCGTAGACCTCGACGCGGTTGCACGTCGACACGACCATGACCTCGGATATGTTTCCGCTGGCCATCAGCTTGTCCGTCAACTTCGGACGGTCGGTCTCCGTGATGGCGACACGCTCGAGGACTGCGACGGGAGCGCTTCGATGCGAAATCCCGACGAGGAGGACACTCACGGTGTAATCACCGATCCGTTCTGTGTAAAGCTACTGCTTGCCGAACTACTTACCGGGGTACCGAGCGCGGATTGCGCCGAACTTGCCAGAGAACCGGGCGTGACGCGGGGGCCTCTGCTTCTGCCGAGCCGCGGCGCTGCCGACAGCGTGGACGCGTCGTTGCGGGAGCTGTTGAACGACAGGACCTGCATCTCGACGGCCAGGTCCACGCGACGGACCTCCACTGCGTCGGGAACGTCCAGCGTCACCGGAGAGAAGCTGAGGATGCTCTGGACTCCGCCGGCGACGAACGCCGACGCCACGTCCTGGGCCGAATCGTCGGGGGTGGCGATGACGCCGATGGTCGCTTCCAGTTCACGGCACGACGTTTCGAGCCGGTCGACGTGCTGGACGCGGAGTCCGTCGATGTCGAGGCCGACCCGCTCGGGGTTGCGGTCGAACAGACCCACCATGGAGAAGCCACGACGGCCGAATCCTCCGTAGCGGGCGAGGGCCTCGCCGAGGTTTCCGACGCCGACGAGCACCACCTTGTGCCCGCGGTCCAGTCCCAGTGCGGTCTCGATCTTGGCGCGCAGTCGCAGAACGTCGTAACCGACGCCGCGGACACCGTTGGGCCCGAGAAAAGAAAGATCCTTGCGAAGTTTGGCCGATCCGACTCCGGCGGCAGTGGCGAGTTCTTCACTCGAAACGATCAGAACGCCGTCGTCGGCGAGGATTCCGAGGACCCGCAAGTAGGTGGCCAATCGCGTCACCGTAGCCTGTGGGATGACCCGTTCGGCAGTGCCCGATCGGGCTGGATCGACACCAGGTGACCGGTCGACACCAGCCGGCATGGCCGGGCGCTCTTCGGTCACGTTCATGGCTCCTCGTCCGATCGGCTGCGACGGCCGGTCTTCACGCTGATCCGCGGGCTTCTCTCACCAGAAACTGCACGCAGTTCCATTCCTGCGCCGACACCACGGTAACTGCTTGTGAACGAATGAACAAAGTCGCTGCATCCGTGCTAGAGGGGCTCTCACCTGCAAAGCGAGCACCGACGGCCCGTTATTAGGGTGCCCTTCTGGCTGCGAGATCGGCACGTAGACGTGGTTCGTCGACCTCCCAGTAACTGTGTTCGCGGCCGTCGAGCAGCACGACAGGGACGCGGTCGCCGTACTCCGCGCGCAGGTCAGGCATAGTTTTCGCGACTTCGTCGACGTCGGTGGACGTCGGCGTCACCCCGAACTCGCTGCAGACCGCCACCAATCGCTCGAAGGCGGCCACACATGTGTGACATCCGGCTCGGGTGAGAAGAACCACGGTGGGACCAGCTGTAGTCATACCGTCCACCCTCTCACCCACAGTAGAGAGACGAAGGTCACACAGGAGTGGAGCCTGCAGGAACGACCCGGTCGCACAGGAGTGGAGCCTGCAGGAACGACCCGGTCACACAGGAGTGAAGCCTGCGGGAACGACCCGGTCGTACAGGAGTGGAGCCTGCGGGAACGACCCGGTCGTACAGGAGTGGAGCCTGCAGGAACGACCCGGTCGCACGTGAGTGGAGCCTGCAGGTCCTCGGTGGGGGTGACCGAGTGCGAGGGATTCCCCGCGGAGAGCTACGGACTAGGGTTTGGGGCAGTGCTCGAACATGGAGGTGCGCGTGATGAGCAACGGGGGTTCCGAGACGCCTGGAAGTACTCCTGACGGCCCGCTCGGGAGCAGCGACCCGGACACGAGCGCCGAGACGCCCGACCTTCCCATCACCGAGGTGCCGGACGAGGTCATGGTCGACACGGAGCATCCGCGGGAGGACAAGCGCCGCAAGCGGCGACTCCGTAATCCACTCGGTCCGTCGGATGCACAGGTGCGCGCGAATGTCGCAGGCGAGGCCAGTGCCGATGCTGCGATAGCGCTGCAGGCCGAGTCGGGAGGTTCGGTCCCACTCGACCTCACCGCGGCAGCGTTCTTCGACGTCGACAACACGATGGTGCAGGGTGCGTCGATCATTCACTTCGCGCGCGGGCTCGCAGCGCGCAAGTACTTCACCAGTAGCGACCTAGCGCAGTTCGCCTGGCAGCAGGTCAAGTTCCGGGTCAGCGGCAAGGAGAACAGCGACGACGTCGCGAGCGGCCGCGAGAAGGCGCTGTCCTTCATCAAGGGTCGCTCCACCGCGGAGCTGCGTCTGCTCGGCGAGGAGATCTACGACGAACTGATCGCGGACAAGATCTGGCCGGGCACCGCAGCACTCGCTCAGATGCACCTCGACGCCGGCCAACAGGTGTGGCTGGTGACCGCGACCCCGCTCGAGTTGGCCCAGATCATCGCCGAACGCCTCGGTCTCACCGGCGCGCTGGGAACCGTGGCCGAGAGCAACGACGGCATCTTCACCGGCAGGCTCGTCGGCGACATCCTGCACGGTCTCGGCAAGGCTCACGCCGTCCGCACCCTGGCCGTACGCGAGGGCCTCAACCTCAAGCGGTGTACCGCGTACTCCGACAGTCACAACGACGTGCCGATGCTCTCGCTCGTCGGAACTGCAGTTGCAGTCAATCCCGACGCGGACCTGCGCGAGCTGGCGAAGAATCGGGGCTGGGAGATCCGCGACTTCCGCACCGGCCGCAAGGCGGCCAAGATCGGCGTCCCGACGGCCCTCGCGCTCGGTGCCGTCGGCGGCGGCCTCGCCGCGGTCATCGGCCGCCGCCGAGCCTGAGCAGGCGTTAGAGCGTCAACTGCATCAAGGTGAGATCGAGCCACCGGTCGAACTTGATGCCGACCTCGGGCATCTGCCCGACGGTGACGAATCCGAACTTCTCGTGCAGCGCTATCGACGTCGTGTTTCGTGATTCGATGACCCCGACGAGCGCATGGATCCCCGCGGCGGATGCCCGGGCGATCAGTTCGGCCATCAAGGCGCTGGCGATTCCGCGACGGTGGAAGTCGCTACCGACGTACACGGAATGTTCGACGGTGAGACGGTATCCGCTCTTCGGGCGCCACTGCGCGTACGACGCATACCCCGCGACTGCGCCGTCGACGACTGCGGTGAGCACGGGGTATCCGGCGCGGAGTCGGCCGTCGAGCCAGTCCATCCGCTCGTCGAGACCGACTTCGGTTTCGTCCCAGATTGCCGTCGTGTTCCGGATGGCGTCGTTGTGGATGTCGAGAATCGACGGGAGATCTTCGGTGACGGTGTCTCTGATCAGCACACCGGCGAGGTTACTGCCTACCCGAGAAAGACATTGCGGCGCTTGGCCAGCAGTCGGTACAGGGTGTGCTGGATGGTTTCACGGACGTGGTCGGTCAGTTCGAACAACACCATCGGGTCCTCCGACGCCTGCGCGTCGTACGAGTCGGTGTAGATCGGCTTACCGAATTCGATGTACCACTTCGACGGCAACGGAACGAGACCGAGCGGCCCGAGATGCGGAAAGAACGGCGTGACCGGGAAGTACGGCATACCCATCAGACGTGCGAGCGGCGTGATGTCGCCGATCTTCGGATAGATCTCCTCCGAACCGACGATGGAGCACGGAATGATCGGCGCACCGGTTTTCAGAGCGGCGGACACGAATCCGCCGCGACCGAACCGCTGCAGCTTGTACCGCTCGCTGAACGGCTTGCCGATGCCCTTGAACCCCTCGGGGAACACCGCAGCGACCTCACCCATACGAAGCAGACGTTCTGCGTCCGGGTTGCAGGCGAGGGTGTGCCCGGCCTTTCGAGCGATGGTTCCGACGCCCGGCATCTCGAACGCCATGTCGGCGGCCAACATTCGCAACGGGCGGTGCGCAGGATGGTGGTCACGGACGGCGACCGACGTCATCAGCGCGTCGACGGGAATGACCCCTGCGTGGTTGGCGACGACGAGCGCGCCACCGTCGTCGGGGATGTTCTCGATTCCCTTGATCTCGACACGGAACCATTTGTCGAACAGAGGTCGCAGCAGCGGCAGCCAGACGGCGTCGGCGAAATGAGGATCGTATCCGAACTCGTCGACCGTGTAATCGCCCGCGAGACGGCGGCGCACGAATTCCGCTGTCTCCGAGATGGTGTCGACGATCTTCGCCTTGACGTCGTCGATTTGTGACGGCTCCGTCGCCGCGGTGGGGTGGGCCGTGGATTCGGTCGGCGTGAGCAGTGGGATCGGCGGCGTCGGCTCGGCGTACGACGACGGGTGTCTGCTACGGCTGCTCGCCGCACCGGTATCGGCACGGTTGTTGTCGGCACGTGCGCGGGCGGCGCGCTCTCGACCGGCTCCGTCGCGTCCGGAACCGGTGCCGTGCAGCGGGATTACCTTCGCCACCTCGTTCACCCCTCCCGTCCTGAACCCGACACAGCCGTCAGTGCTGCCTTGGTGACGGCAGCGCCGCCGTCGACTGCGCGCAGTGCGTGCTGTTCCACCGAATCGACCCATTCCGTGCGAAGTACCGGCCGTAGCGCCGCGCCTCGAACGAAATCGTCGAATGCCTGAACCGTAGTCCATCGAGGCTCGAATCCGAGGTCCGATCGCATACGAGTGGTGTCGAGTCCGCAGCCGAAGTGGAAGTAGTCCAACTGTTCGGTTGTGAACTCCCGCATCATCGATCCCATGAGGGCGCGCCCGACGCTCTTGAACAGCGCGAACGGGACGGGTACCTCGATACGGCCTGCGCGTCTGATGGCCTGCGACAGCATGATGGTGCCGTCTGCGCCGACGTTGAAGGTGCCCGCGGGACCGCTGACGGTGGCTCGTTCGAGCGCGGCGAGTGCGTCCTCCTCGTGCAGCAGCTGCATCCTCGCGTCGCGGCCGATGATGCTGGGAATGATCGGAGACGTCATGTATCGCGAGATGGACCCGTTCAGTCGTGGACCGATCAGCGGAGCCATCCGCAGGATCGACACGGCGATGTCCGGGCGTCGCCGACCGAGGCCGCGGATGTAGCCCTCGATGTCGATCGTGTCCCGGGCGAATGCTCCGGACGGCGGCCGCCTGGCGCTCATCTCCTCGGTGAACTTCACCGGATCCTTCGCACTGCAGCCGTACACCGAGGACGAGGAACGGAGGACCACCTTCTGTACCGACGGAGACTTCTGGCACACGGCGAACAGCTGCATGGCGCCGATGACGTTGAGGTCCTTCATCGTGGCGCGACCACCCGAGCGGGGCGGTTTGGTGATGGTGGCGGCGTGCACCACCGTGTCCACGTTGGCGTTCCGGAGGACCTTGCCGATCAGCGGGTTGCGGATGTCGGCGCGCACGAATTCCGCGCGGCCCATGCGTCGCAACAGGTCTTTGCTCGGTGACTGTGCGTCGACGGCGATGACGCGCTCGACAGCCGGGTTCTGCGCAAGTCTGGTGACGAGATATCCGCCGAGGAAGCGGCTCGCGCCGGTGACCAGCACTACCTTCGGCGCCGCGACGCCTCGCTCGTTCGAAGTCACTCACACCCCCGATTGATTACCGCTGGCGGCAAGCCTACTGGAATCCGCGGAAGATGCGAGGACAGTGGAAAACGCAACAAGCGGTCCCATGACACACGAAAGGCCCGACACCTCCTGCGAGGTGACGGGCCCGTCGAGACGAGATTTACTTGCCGAGTTTCCTGCGCTGAACGCGGGTACGGCGAAGCAGCTTGCGGTGCTTCTTCTTCGACATGCGCTTGCGACGCTTCTTGATCACTGAACCCATGGCGGGTGTCCTCACGTTCTTCTCTAGCGTTTCGCGCACGCAAGTTGCGTACGCCTACCTGGCAGCCTCGAACCCATCCGCCCACGTACTGCGGACCGAGCCGTCGATCCCCAAGCTGGCGCTCGGGCCTCGTTTGCCGAAGCTCGATGCAACCGACGAAGCTCTTGAAGCTCCTGGCACGAGTGTCGATATTACTCGACCACGACGAAACCTCACCTTACCGGGGTGGACCTGGTTCCACGAAACCGGCTCGGCGAGGTGTACCGCCGACGACTCTCGGGCCGCTCAGCCTGCGTCGAAGTACGAGGTCTCGAGGTAATCGTGCACAGCCTTGGCATGCACACGGAACGATCGACCCACTCGCACAGCAGGCAATTCTCCGCCGTGCACCAATCGGTACACAGTCATTTTCGACACCCTCATCAGGGTCGCGACCTCCGCGACCGTGAGGAACTGCGTTCCAGCGACAGCTGACTGTCCGTCCTGGGACGCACTCTTGACCGGCTTGTTTGCAGGCACCATCAATCCACTTACCTCCGGCACGTCTCGCGCGGCAGGCTTCCCCTCCTGCCGAACAGACACGCACGTGCTACCTGTGAGCTTAACGTGACCAATGGGGTTACTGCGACGGGTGTAGGGAACTGATTTTTTATTCTGGTGTGACGCCCATCTCAGCTGCACGATCGTTGGCTGCGGACAACGCGTCGAAGAACGCAGTCCGTAGACCGCCCTCCTCGAGCCGGCGCACCGCTGCCGCCGTCGTTCCCCCAGGTGAGGTCACTGCGTAGCGCAGCTCGGTCGGGGTGTCGTCGGAGCGATCCAGCATCGCACCCGAGCCGATCATCGTCTGAACGACGAGCGCCGACGCCACGTCGCGTGGCAGCCCCAATCCGACACCGGCGTCGATCATCGCCTCGGCGACGAGAAAGAAGTACGCCGGACCCGAACCCGACACCGCGGTCACCGCGTCGAGCTGATTCTCCTTGACGACGACGACCTTGCCCACCGAGGACAGGATCTTCTCGACCAGTTCGAGGTGTTCGGTCTTGGCGTACCGGCCGGGCGCGAGGACGCTGACGCCCTCGCCGACGAGCATCGGTGTGTTCGGCATGACTCGGACGACGGGAAAACCTGCGGGCAGCTTCGGCTCGAACTTCGACGTCGGGACTCCGGCGGCCAACGACACGATCAGCTGTTCACGCTCGCCGTCCAGGTCGATCTTCGCGACCTCGGTGATGACGCCGTCGACGTCGCCCGGCTTCACGGCGAGAACGATGACGTCCGCGTTCTCCGACGCCTCCGAGATCGAGGTCGTGAGGATTCCGAAGGTGGATGCAAGCTCGGCCGCCCGGGCCTCGAACTTCTCGGCGACCACCAGGTCGCGGACTGCGTGGCCTGCTTCGAGCAGTCCGGCGATCAGCGCCTCGCCGATCCGCCCGCCTCCGATTACTGCAATTCTCGTCATGGGTGACAAGCGTAGATTGCGGCCCGGAAGTCGCCGAACGCTACCGGGGCACCATCGCCAACTGCCTGCTCTGCACGACGACGTCGCCCGTCTCGTCGAGTACCAGGTGATCCTCCTCGAACCACGTTCCGCCGATGACGGTGCTGCTCGCGGCGACCCGGAGCCATCCCGGTGCAGGCTGCTTGCGCAGGTAGGTCGTCAACTGCACAGTCGGCGCCCAGCCGAACATTCCTCGGTTCATCGTCACGGGTGCGCAGATGTCGCCCGTCATCAGCGCGAACAGGGCTGCCGTGTCCACGTCGTTCTCGTCGCCCGGTCGGGGCCTGACCCACATGCGAACTTCGGGTTCGCCCTGCTGCCCCGTGAGGAAGTGCGCCGACGTCGGGTCGATCCGCATCTCGCACCCCTGCGCCAGGTGCACGATCGACGCCATCGGATGCTCGCCGCCGATCGCGTCCGTCTCCGGCGGCGGCGCGGCAGGCATCGACGCCAGCGACGATTCCACCGTGTGCCGGGGGGTGTCGGTGTCCGGCCGCCCCAGGGTGACGACTGCACGAACCGCGGCCCGTCCGCCCTGCGTCATCTCGACGTCGACGTGCGAGACCTGCTTTCCGCGTTTGCGAAGTACTGCGGTCAGGTGCACCTCACCCGGGTCGGGTGCGCTGAGGTAGCTGACACTGACGGCAAGTGGCTGTACTCCCTCGTCCCCCAGCTGCGCCTTCGCTGCGGCGGCGCACGTCGCCAGCATCGTGCCTCCGTGCACCTTCGGCCCGATCGTCCAGATCGAATCGATGACCGCGCCGTAGCTGCCTTCGAACTCGGATCTCTCCAGCGGGGTCAACGTCGTCGCCGCGGCGAAGGGGCTGGTCATCGGTGGTGTGCCTTTCGAATCGGGACGTACTGGTGCGCTCACGCCAGGTGGCGGCGTGCGAACGCGAGGGCCTGGCCGAGCATCGATGCTCTCTCCGGCAGAGTTCGTGCGTTCTGAGTGTTGATCTCGATCACCGCCTGCCCGCGGAAGCCGCGGCGAACCAACTCGGCGCAGACCTGTGCGCACGGCTGATCTCCGTGGCCCGGGATCAGATGCTCGTCGATCGACGCGCCCCGACCGTCGGCGAGATGCAGGTGCGCGAGCCCGTCGCCCATTCGGTCCATCATGTCGACGGCGTCGGTCCCGGCGGTCGCGGTGTGCGACAGGTCGAGGGTGTAATGCGCGTGGCCGGAATCCGTCGGATCGTACGAGGGCGCGAATGCCGACACCGCAGCCCCCGGCCCACCACGCTTGCGGAGCCTCGCCGCCGAGCCTTCCTTGCGCCCGAAGAATCGGTCCGCGCGCATCGGGAACATGTTCTCCACGGCCACCACGACCTCGGACGCGGATTCCAGCTCGGCGACCTGGTCACCGAAGCCCTCGGCGTACTTCTTCTGCCACCGGAACGGCGGATGGACGACGACGGTCGCCGCACCCAACTGCTCCGCCGTACGCACCGAACGCTCGAGCTTCGCCACCGGATCCGCACCCCACACGCGTTGCGAGATGAGCAGGCACGGCGCGTGGATCGCCAGGACCGGGACGCCGTATTTGCGGGTCAACGCCCGTACGGCCTCCGCATCCTGGCTCACCGACTCCGCCCAGACCATCAGCTCGATGCCGTCGTAACCCAACTCGGCGGCGTATCGAAACGCCGCTTCGGTGTTCTGCGGATACACCGAGGCAGTGGACAACCCGACAGCTACGCCCGACACCCGAGCGCCTGTCAGCCAGTACTCAGTTGAAACGCCAATGGACCGAGCGTCACGAACACACCGACCACAACGGCGATCACCATGCTGACGAGGTCGTCGGTGCGGCGCAGGATCCGCACGACGGCAACGAGACCGACGATCACCAGAACCGCGAGAACGAGCGCCACCCACGGCAGGACGTCCCACAGCCTTTCGAAGCCCTTGAACAACAGCGCGCCGACGACCACCGCCACAACACCCTGGCCTGCGAGCCCGAGCCACTGCTTGGCGGCATCCTTCTTCTCGGCTCTCGGCTGCGACTCGTCCGTCTCCTCGACGCTCTCGGCGGAGGCGTCCCTGTCCGCGACAGTGCTGTTCTCGGCAGTGCTGTCCTCGGCTGGAGCGTCCTCGGTGTCGGCGAGCGCGGCGACCTTCTTCACCAGGTCAGGAGTCTGCGTCGTCTCCTCCTCGGCGAGCGCTTTCTCGTCTGCGTCGTCACGTCGAGCGAACGCACGCGTCGCTGGGCTCGACGTTGCTGCCGGTGTGGACGTGACTGCCGGGCCTGCCGCCTTCGGGGGCACAACAGGCTTGGGCGTGACGTCGGTCTTCGGTTCTGCGTCCGCAGGTGTCGCGGCGGACGGCTCCGGGCGCGACGGGCGGGGACGGGCCACGAATCCGGTCGTCTGCCTGCCGGACGTGGAACGTGAGGTCTCGTCGGGCGTGCGTCGACCCGCCGCGGGCACCGGACGCTGCGACGCCGTCGAGCCGTACGGTCGCCGCTCGTCGGCCTCGTCGTGAGCTCGGTTCATCAGGTCGCCGGCTGCCGTCGTCGATCCGGACAGCAACTCGGGTTCCGGTTCGTCGGTCTCGCGCGTGCGGACCGGCGCCGGGGCCTGCGCAGGCACCTGCTTGGAGTCCGTGGCGATCACCGGGGCCTCGTCGGATGCGGGCTCGGCGCGGACGACGGGAATTTCGCCGGTCAGTTCCGCTACGGAGATGCCGCCCTTGACGCCGCGTCGACGGCGTCCACCGGTGCTCGACGACGTCGACTTCTGTCCGTTGCGAGCGAGCAGTTCGGCTACGGAGATCTGTCCGGTGTCCTCCGGATCGGTGTTGTTCTCGCTCATGTCGACCGCACCACCAGATCGCCGTCCGTTTCGGTGTCCAGCTTCCGCAAAATCAAACCTTCCCTCAGCGCCCACGGGCATATCTCGATCTGCTCGACCGACAGTGCTCGCATACTCGCTTCTGCCACCAACGCCCCGGCCACCAATTGCGGTGATCGGTCGGCGCTGACTCCTTCCAATTCTGCACGGTCGGATGCAGTCATCCTCGTTATGAAGGCTATGAGTTGCCTGAGACCGTTCGCCGTCAGCGTCCGGGTCACTCGCGGACCTGCTGCCGACGGCGCCGCTCCGGTCAGCCGGGCGAGCGAGCGGAACGTTTTCGAAGTTCCGACGGCACGATCAGGTTCGCCAGCGGCCAGCAGTTCCTTCGCCGGGGTCGCGAGCTCGGCGTCGAGCCAGTCACGCAGGACCGCGACGCGACGCTTGCCCGGTGGGTCACCGTCGAGCCAATCCCTGGTCAAGCGGCCTGCGCCGAGTTGAAGGGAGAACGCGACGTCGGGGTCCTCGTCGGTTCCCGACGTCAGCTCGAGCGACCCTCCGCCGATGTCGAGATTCAGGATTCGTCCGGCGCTCCACCCGTACCAGCGGCGGACTGCGAGGAACGTCAGACGGGCTTCGTCGACACCGGACAACGTCTGCAGCGCGACGCCCGTTTCACGCTGAACGCGGGCCAGAACATCGTCGCTGTTGTGTGCGTCACGCACCGCCGACGTGGCGAAGGCCATGAGCTCCTCGCAACCGGACTTCGTCGCGATCGAGGCGAAGTCGCCTACCTCGTTCACCAGCCGGTCTGCGCCTTCGCGGGTGATGTTGCCGTCGGCGTCGGTGTTCTCGGACAGTCGCAGCGTGGCCTTCGACGAGCTCATCGGTGTGGGGTGACCACCGCGGTGCGCATCCACCACCAACAGATGCACCGTGTTGCTTCCGACGTCGAGCACCCCTAATCGCACAGGACCACGGTACTGGGTCTACCGTCGACACTTGTGACAGCAGGTAGTAAGCAGCACACCTTCGCCGCAGAAGTGGACCTGGATTTTCCTCGCGAATGGGTGGAATTCCCCGATCCGGACAACTCCGAACACATCATCGCCGCCGACCTGACGTGGTTGCTGTCCAACTGGACGTGTGTGTTCGGCACTCCCGCCTGCCAAGGAACCGTGGCCGGGCGCCCGGATGACGGCTGCTGTTCGCACGGCGCGTTTCTGTCCGACGACGACGACAAGAAGAAACTCGACGCGTCGGTGAAGATGCTGACGGCCGAGGATTGGCAGTTCAGGGACAAGGGACTCGGGAAGAAGGGGTACGTCGAGTACGACGATCTCGAGGACGAGCAGTCGCTGCGCACCCGTCGATACAAGGGTGCGTGCATCTTCCAGAACCGTCCGGGGTTCGCCGGCGGCATCGGATGCGCGCTGCATTCGATGGCGCTGCGCAAAGGCATCGAGCCACTGGAGGTCAAGCCGGATGTGTGCTGGCAGTTGCCGATTCGCCGCACTCAGGACTGGGTGACGCGCCCCGACGGCACCGAGGTTCTGAAGACGACCATCGGTGAGTACGACCGGCGCGGATGGGGCGAGGGCGGGCACGACCTGTCCTGGTACTGCTCGGGTTCCCCCGACGCGCACGTCGGCAGCAGGCAGGTGTTCGAGTCCTACGAGCCCGAGCTGACCGAGCTGCTCGGCAAGCCCGCGTACGACGAGTTGGCGTCGCTGTGCAAGCGGCGCCGCGGCCTCGGCCTCATCGCGGTGCACCCAGCGACTCGTGAGGCCCAGCGGACGAAGTAGGCCCTCTCCCCTACGTGAGTGGATATGTAGGCCAAGGCCTACATATCCACTCACAACGGACGTCAGGGCACGATTACCGCGCGGCCACGGATCTTGCCCGCGTGCAGGTTGTCGTACGCCTCGGTGGCGTTGTCCAGGCTGTACTTCTCGACGTGGATCTCGATGGCGCCGCGCTTGGCGAGCTCGACGACCTCCATCAGCTCGGCGCGCGAACCCCAGTTGATCGCACGTCCGGTGACGTCCAGTGGAACCGTCCGCTGCCCGATCGGCACCGCGCCACTTGCCACACCGATGACGACGACCTGTCCTGCGGTCGCGACCATCTTCGCGGCCAGATCCGCGGTGGGCTGGATGCCCACGAAGTCGAAGACCACGTCCGCGCCGAGGCCACGAGTGAGTCCCTTGACCGACTCGGCAGCCGCTGCGTCGGAGGTGAACGTGTGGTCGGCACCGACTTTCCTGGCGAACTCGAGCTGCTCCTCGCCCAGGTCGAGCGCGACCACCGTCGACTGCGTCAGCGCCTTGAGGATCTGGATGGCGACGTGCCCGAGACCACCCGCGCCGATCACCACGGCCGTCGTGCCGGGCGTCAGCTTGTTCAGCGCCGACTTGACCGCGCGATACGGCGTCAGGCCTGCGTCGGTGAGCGACACACTCGTCACGGGGTCGAGGTCACCCAGCGGGACGAGGTGGCGGGCGTCGTCGACGATCATGTACTCGGCCATGCCGCCGTCGCTGAAGATGCCGGGCGCGCGCATCCCCTTCTCGCAGTTCATCTCGTCGCCCTGTGCGCAGGCGTAGCAGCGGCCGCATCCCCAGGGTCCGTAGACGATGACGGATTCGCCGATCTCCACGTCGTGGACTCCACTGCCGACGGCTTCGACGACGCCTGCGACCTCGTGGCCGAGGGTCAGCGGGAGGGGCTTGAAGTAGTACTCCTCTTCGGAGACGCCCATGATGAATTCGTCGGAGTGACAGGCGCCTGCGGCCGTGACGCGAAGCAGAATCTCCGATGCACCGGGTGTGGGCTTGTCGATGTCGACGAGTTCGGGGCGGGATCCGATGGAGCGGTATTGAAGGGCCTTCATTACTTACTTCTTCCTCGATACAGTTTCAGTGCAATACCTGAATGTTAAACCTTCAAGTATCACCGATCCTGCGAGGGTGAGGCCCCATCCCTAGGATCTAGCCTTCGAGCTTGTAGCCCAGGCCTCGGACGGTCACGAGATGCTCCGGCTTGGCAGGGTCGTTCTCGATCTTCGACCGCAATCTCTTGACGTGCACGTCGAGGGTCTTGGTGTCTCCGACGTAGTCCGCGCCCCACACCCGGTCGATCAACTGTCCGCGGGTGAGGACCCGACCGGAGTTGCGGAGCAAGTACTCCAACAGATCGAATTCCTTGAGCGGCAACGTGATCTGTTCCGAGTTCACCAGGACGACGTGTCGTTCCACGTCCATGCGGACCGGGCCTGCCTCGAGCACACCGGTGTCCGCGGTGCCGTCGAGCTCGGCGTCGCTGCCCCGGCGGAGTACCGCGCGGATGCGGGCGATGAGCTCGCGCGCCGAATACGGTTTGGTGACGTAGTCGTCCGCACCCAGTTCCAGTCCGACGACCTTGTCGATCTCGCTGTCGCGTGCGGTCACCATGATCACCGGGACGCCGGACCGTGCACGCAGTTGCTTGCACACGTCGGTGCCGCTCATTCCCGGCAGCATCAGGTCGAGCAGCACGATGTCGGCGCCGGCCTTGTCGAACTCGGCCAGCGCGGAGGGTCCGTCGCCGACGACGGTGGCCTCGAAACCTTCCTTGCGCAGGAGAAAGGCCAGAGGGTCGGCCAACGATTCCTCGTCCTCGACGATCAAGACGTTGGTCACTGTTCTTCTCCTTCTAACGACGCGAGGTCGTCCTCTTCGAAATACGCAGGGATCTGCAGAGTGAATGTCGATCCGGTGCCGAGCTTGCTCCACAGCGAGATGCTCCCGTTGTGGTTGGCTGCGACGTGTTTGGCGATGGCCAGGCCGAGACCTGTGCCTCCTGTTGCCCGCGACCGTGCTTTGTCGACGCGGAAGAATCGTTCGAAGACCCGCTCCTGGTCTTCTTTCGCGATGCCGATTCCGCGGTCGGTGACCGCGAAGGCGACGCAGCTGCTTCGCAGTGCCCGCGACACCGATACCGGCGATCCGTCCGATGAGTAGGCGATGGCATTCTGGATCAGGTTGGCGAGCGCCGTCACCAGCAGTGCCTGGTCCCCCAGCACTTCGAGGCCGCTGGGGTGGTCGGTGGTGACGGTGATTCCCGCGTTCTCGGCGGCGATCTTCGACCGATCGAGAGCTTCGTTGACGACGGTATCGACGTCGACGACTTCGAGGTCGGGCAACTTCTCGGCGCCTTGGAGGCGGGAGAGCGCGATCAGCTCCGTCACCATGTTGCCGAGGCGCTTCGACTCTGCCACGACTTTTCCGCCGAAGTGGCGGACCGAATCGGGGTCGTCGGCGGACTCGAGCAGTGCCTCGGCCAGCAGGCTCATTGCGCCGACGGGCGTCTTGAGTTCGTGAGAGACGTTGGCGACGAAGTCCCGACGGGTCGCTTCCATCCGAACCTGTTCGGAATCGTCGTCGGCGAACAGCACGACGAAGCGTTGGTCTTCCTTGCTCAGCATCCGCGCCACACACCGCACGGCCATGCGATCTCGGCTGGTGGTGGTGCGGGCGTCCTTGGAGCTGATGTCGACTTCGACGGGGTGGCCGTCGGCGAGGACCTTCTGTGCGGCTTCCCATGCACGGTCGTCGATGAGGCGGTTACGCACCAGACCGAGCTCCTCGGCCCGTGGGTTGGACAGGACCACGTCGTGAAAGCGGTCGACGACGGCGATGCCGCTTTCCGACGCCAGGATGATCAGATCCAGTACCTGCGACATCGTCAGTCCCGACGTTGCGCGTGCGCGTTCGGAGTGACGTGTCGCGAGATAGGGGATCAGAACACCGCCGACGAGATATCCGACGAAGGCCGTGGCGATAGCCAGCAGTACGGCCGATGCAACACTCACACCGGAATCGTACGTTCGATGGACACCTCACATACGCAGGGTGCAGGCATTTCCCTGGTCGTCATAGTCCTCGTCGGCAGTGTTCTTCGATCGTTCACCTGCTGTTTCGGACCGGGGCCTTACTTGCCGCCCTGATTGGCGACCGCGGCGGCTCCTGCGGCGGCGGCTTCGGGGTCGAGGTATGTTCCGCCCGGGTTCGACGGCACCAGCTTGCCTTCGCCGTCGACGAAGTCGTACTGCAGGGGAATGCCCGTCGGGATGTTGAGGCCGGCGATGTCGGCGTCGGAGATCTCGTCGAGGTACTTCACGAGAGCGCGCAGCGAGTTGCCGTGTGCGGCGACGAGCACGTTCTTGCCCGCCTTCAGTTCGGCGACGATGACGTCTTCGAAGTACGGGATGAGCCGGTCGACGACGTCCTTCAGGCACTCGGTGAGTGGAACGCTGTCGAGGTCTGCGTATCGGGGATCGCTGTCCTGGCTGAATTCACTGCCTACCTCGATGGGCGGCGGCGGGGTGTCGTAGCTGCGACGCCACAGCATGAACTGCTCGTCGCCGTACTTGTCCTTCGTCTCAGCCTTGTTCAGTCCCTGCAGCGCGCCGTAGTGACGTTCGTTGAGTTTCCAGTCGCGGACGACGGGGATCCAGTGCCGGTCCGCGGCGTCGAGGGCGATGTTCGCGGTACTGATCGCGCGACGCAGCAGCGAGGTGTAAAGCACGTCGGGGAGCACGCCTGCTTCCTTCAGCAGCTCACCTGCGCGCTTGCCCTCTGCTTCGCCCTTGTCGGTGAGGCGAACGTCCTGCCACCCGGTGAACTGGTTCGACGCATTCCATTCGCTCTCGCCGTGGCGGAGCAGAATCAAGGTTCCGATACTCATGAGGAGAGTTTCTCATGCCCGGTTTCGTGGTGCGCCGCGTCGACGGGACGGTGTACGACGAGCACCGCCACGATCACCGCCATCACGACGGCCGTCAGCGTGATCGGGATGGGAATGACCGGGTCGAGGAGGACCAGGAGGGCGCCGACGGGAACGACGGTGTTGACGACGCGATCCGCGTTGTCCTTGATAGCGATGAACCAGATGCCGAGGACGAACACTGCGATGGGCACCGTCACGGTGAACGATGCGGCGACGTCGCCGAGCTCGCTGTGATGGGTCAGCACGTCGATCTCCACTTCGATGCCTGCCGAGAACGCGCCGGCCGCGGCGAAGATGAAGTAGTGCATGTAACCGTAGGTCAGTGACGTGCCGAATCCACCGATCGCACGGTGATGTGGCGGCCAGAAATAGATCCACCACAGTCCGGCGGTGACCACGAGCGTCAGCACCGAGATGGAGATCAGTGGCGCGAGCGCGGTCTCGTCGTGGAGAGCTTCGATGATGGCGTTGGCCGACGCGAGAAGTGATTCGCCGAGGAGGATGAGCGTGAACAGTCCGTATCGCTCGGTGATGTGATGCGGGTGCCACGGTGTTGTGCCACCGGACTTCTCGGCGACGACGGGAATCGAGATCTCCAGTGCCGCGAACACCACGAACAGAACGATCTGCACCGGACTCTGCGGGACCAGCAGCCACAGAACCCACAGCACTTGAACGGCCGCGATACCGGACGCGTAGATCAACGCCGTCTTCCGGTGCTCGGGCGCCCTCGACGCTCGAATCCACTGCGCCACCATCGCGATACGCATCACGACGTAGCCCAGCACCGGAATCGTGAAGTCCTTGTCGGTGAACGCCGGTTCGATTCCCGCGGCAAGCACGAGCACGCCCGCCATCTGCACCACCGTCAGTACGCGATACAGCCAATCGTCGGTGTCGAACGACGTCGCGAACCAGGTGAAGTTCATCCATGCCCACCAGATGGCGAAGAACACCATGAGGTAGCTGGCAATACCGTCGAGGACGTGGTTCTCGGTCAACGCGTGATGCAGCTGAACCGCCGCGATACTGACGGCGACCACGAACACCAGGTCGAAGAACAACTCCAGCGGACTCGCGGCGCGATGCGGTTCTGCTGCGTCACGCGGGCGCATGGGGTTGAGCCTGAACTTACTCGTCGGTTGGTTCACAGGCGTCGACGATAGGCCAGAGCAGACCGAATTGTCTTGTGCTGCACACGTTTATCGGACATTTCGGGCGAAAGCCCTGACCTGGCACCCCTTCTACAGAAACAGGGTCAGCTACGCCCCGCCCATTTCAATCCGTGGGACTGTCCGATGGCGGTGCTGGAGATGCGCTGGCGGAAGACCCAGTACGTCCATGCCTGGTACAGGATCACGACGGGCGTCATGAAGGCGGCGACCCAGGTCATGACGGTCAGTGTGTACGGGCTGGACGACGCGTTCGCGATGGTCAGGTTGTAGGCCGGGTCGAGGGTGGACGGCATGACGTTGGGAAACAGCGACGCGAACAGCAGTGTCACGGTACTGACGACGGCGATCGACGTGAGCGCGAAGGCACGTCCTTCCTTCTCGTCTCGGGTGAAGACCACGACGCCCAGAAGGGCTGCCGCGGCGAGGCCGACGAGGATCCAGGTCCATCCCTTGCCGTACGCGATCTGGGTCCACAGTACGAAGGCTCCGGCGATCGGCACGGCAGGTACTGCGAGCCTGGCTGCGATGGCGACTGCGTCCTCGCGGATCTCGTCGGCCGATTTCAGTGCGAGGAACACCGCGCCGTGGAGTGCGAACACCACGGCGGTGGTGACGCCGCCCAACAGGGCGTACGGATTCAGCAGATCGACGAGGCTGGACACCACTTGCTTCTGCGCATCGATCTCGACCCCGCGCACGATGTTGGCGAAGGCGACGCCCCACAGCACGGCCGGAACCCATGACCCGAAGACGATCCCCCAGTCGCATCGTCGGCGCCAGTTGTCGTCGTCGATCTTCGCGCGCCATTCGATCGCGACGATCCGCAGGATCAGGGCCACCAGGATCAGCAGCAGCGGAAGGTAGAAGCCGGAGAACAGGGTTGCGTACCAGTCCGGGAAGGCTGCGAACAGTGCGCCGCCCGCGGTGATCAACCAGACCTCGTTGCCGTCCCACACCGGTCCGATCGTGTTCAATACGACCCGACGTCGAACGTCCGGCGGGATATCGGTGCGCCGCCCCACGATCGGCATCAGCATTCCGACGCCGAAGTCGAAGCCCTCCAGCAGGAAGTAGCCGACGAAGAGTACTGCGACGATCACGAACCACATCTCGGCCATCGTCGCCTCCTAGTACTCGAACGAAAGTTGCTTCGGTTCAGCAGGATCCGGCGGTGTTTTGTCGTGATCCATGGGGCCTTCCTTCGCGTATCGGATCATCAGCTTCAGCCACACGACGCCCAGTGCCCCGTACAGCAGCGTGAAGGTGACGATGGAAATCCACACGGTTGCGGCGGAATGCCCCGACACACCTTGGTCGACGGTCAACCGGATCATGTCCACGCCGGTCGGGTTGGGGTGCACCATCCACGGTTGTCGGCCCATTTCGGTGAAGATCCAGCCGGCGCTGTTGGCGAGGAACGGCATCGGTATCGCGATCAACGCCAGCCACGAGTACCAGCGCTGATCGGGCACCCGCCCGCGCCTGGTGACCCACAGCCCGGCGAGCGCCAGCGCGGCCGATCCAGCGGCGAGCCCGATCATCATTCGGAACGACCAGTACGTGACGAAGAGATTGGGTGTGTAGTTGCCCGGTCCGAATTCCTGCTCGTACTGCTCCTGCAACTGTTCGACGCCTTGCAGTGTCACTCCGGAGAATTTGCCTTCCGCGAGGAACGGGAGCACGAAGGGTAATTCGATCACCGATGTCACGCTGTCGCAGTTGTTGTGTGTGCCGATCGTGAGGACCGAGAAGTCGGGGTCGGTCTCGGTGTTGCACAGCGATTCCGCCGACGCCATCTTCATCGGCTGTTGCACGAACATCAGCTTGCCTTGCGAGTCCCCCGTCCACGCCACGGCGACGCCTGCCACGACCATCACCAGCAGCGCGAGACGTGTTGCCGGACGGAACAGTTCACGAGCTTCCTGTTCGCGGCCCCGACGCATGTTTCGCACCATCCACCAGCCGGAGATACCGGCGACGAAGGTTCCGGCCGTCAGGAACGCGCCGGCGATGACATGTGGATAGGCAACCAGCGCAGTGTTGTTGGACAGCAGGTCACCGATCGAGGTCAGCTGCGCCCGGCCGGACTCGGCGTTGTACTCCGCGCCGACGGGATGCTGCATGAACGAGTTCGCGACGACGATGAAGTATCCCGACGCGTTCACACCGATCGCGACGAGCCAGATGGTCGCGAGGTGGACGCCCCGAGGCAGTCGTTCCCAGCCGAAGATCCACAGTCCGAGGAACGTGGATTCGAGGAAGAACGCGACGAGACCTTCCATCGCCAACGGAGCACCGAAGACGTCGCCGACGAACCGCGAGTACTCACTCCAGTTCATGCCGAACTGGAACTCCTGAACGATTCCGGTGGCGACGCCGAGCGCGAAGTTGATCAGCAGAAGCTTGCCGAAGAACTTGGTGAGCCGGTACCAGGAGTCCTTCCCGGTGATCATCCACATCGTCTGCATGATCGCGACCATCGGCGCGAGACCGATGGTCAGCGGCACCAGTACGAAGTGATAGACAGTCGTGATTCCGAACTGCCACCTCGATAGATCCAAAGCGTCCATTGCCACTCCAGCCCGCAGGTTGGTGGTGACTATAGACCCGTTGTCGACGCCTTACCTGTGAAACGAGACCTCGTCAGCGCACCCCGGCCCAGACTTCCCTCGTCGACGCACGGGGGTCGTCGACCACTTCGGTCCGGTCGCCGAACATCATCACCGATCGATCCGCCCCGTACCGGGACCAGCCGGGCGAGCCGTCGCGCACGAAGTCGACCCAGGCTCGGTGCATGTCGTCGGCCACCTGCTGGGGTGGGTTCGCTCCGGTGATGCGCGCCGTCTCCGGTTTGTCCAGCAGGTCGAACACGAACGGTATTTCCAGGGCATGACATGCCCCGAGGGCGCCGTCGAAGAGAGTGGATCGCCACGTGAACTCGTAGACGAAGGCGTTTCCGCCGCGGGTCTCCGCGACGCGTACGGCGGGGATGCGGAAGAACCAGTCGGTGATCACCGCGATGAGCAGTTCGCCGGGTGACGCGTCGGGCAGCTGCGCCCGGTAGACGTCGAGTGTCTGCTCGACGTCGGCACCGTACGCGCCGATCGCGGCTCGAACCCGTGCCTCGTCCACGTACCCGACGACACCGGCCGGCACCAGGAAGAACGCGAACTCCTCGCTGGTGGTGCCGATCAGAACATCGATCTCCGAGCCCGCGCCTGCGGCGATTCTCCGGTGCGGAACGTCGGGCACGACATCTCCGTCGACGTAGGGCTCGAACGGCATCATGTTGAACGCCAGTTCACCCCACGCTCCGGTCGGGGCTTCCGCGGTGACGCGGTCGCCGAGCTCACGCTGAGCGTCGACGAACGCTTCCACCGGCACAGAACCGAAACCGTTCACATCGGGTTGCACGCCGAGTGAATCGGCAAGCGCCTCGGCTACTTTCGTGGCAGTACCCTCGGTGATGACGTGGTAGCCCGCCCCGCTCTGCAGTATCGCGCGCCGGAAGAGCCCCTCCGCCGACGGCATCGACATCAGGGTCCCGACGCTCATCGCCCCTGCCGATTCACCGGCAACGGTCACCGCGTTCGGGTCTCCGCCGAAGGCAGCGATGTTGTCACGCACCCACCTCAGTGCGGCGACCTGGTCCAGGAGACCTCGGTTGGCAGGCGCTCCGTCGATTCTCGCGAATCCGTCGGCGCCGAGACGGTAGTTGACGGTGACGACGACGATGCCGTCCCTCGCGAACGCCGAGCCGTCGTAGATGGGCACGGCGTTGCTCCCGTTCACGAATGCCCCGCCGTGGATCCAGACGAACACCGGCAGTCCCGACGCGGACACGTCGGGTGTCCACACGTTCACGTTCAGGCATTCGTCACCGGGAACCACTGGCTCGGTGAGTATGTCGCTGACGGGCGGTCGGTATCCGATCTTGGGGGCCGTGGCCCCGAACGTCAAGGCATCTCGGACACCGCTCCACGACGGGGGTGCGCTGGGCGCCGCGAACCTGCGGGCACCGAACGGCGCTTCGGCGTAGGGAATTCCGAGAAAAGAGGTGACCGGTCCGCTCTGTTGACCGCGGACCGTACCCTGAGCGATGTCGACTGTGACGTCCATGCTTCTTTATTACCCGAAGGACTGGGAATGGTGTGACAGTTCCGTCCTACGCAGGCGGGAATCCGACTGCTGAGCACGTGATTGTCACACCACTCCCGGAGGTCCTACTGTGCTGCTTCCGCGGCCCTGAGGTCCTTGCGCAGGATCTTGCCCGCAGCGGACTTCGGAACCGTGTCGATGAACTGGACCTTGCGGACCTTCTTGTGCGGTGAGACGCGCTCGGCGACGAAGGCGATGACGCCGTCCTCGTCGATCGACGCATCTGCCTGCAACACGACGAAGGCCTTCGGCACTTCCTCGCCCTCGTCGTCGAGTACACCGATGACGGCGGCGTCGGCGATTTCGGGGTGGGTGAGCAGCAGAGCTTCGAGCTCGGCGGGCGGAACCTGGTAACCCTTGTACTTGATGAGTTCCTTGAGCCTGTCCACGATGTAGACGACGCCCTCGGAGTCGACGACTGCGATGTCTCCGGTGTGCAGGTAGCCGTCGTCGTCGAGGGTCTCTGCGGTAGCGGTCGGGTTGTTGAGGTAGCCGGCCATGACGTTCGGCCCCTTGACCCACAGTTCGCCCGGCTTGGACCGTCCTTCTGCCGGAATGTCGATTTCCTCGAGGGTCTCGGGGTCGACGAGCTTGTTGACGGTGTTGGCCAGCGGGAGGCCGACGGAGCTGAGCGGCATGTCGTCGCGGTCGAACGGGATTGCGTGGCTGACCGGGCTGAGCTCGCTCATGCCGTAGCCCTGACGGATGCGCGTGTTCAGCCGAGCCGCGACGGCCTTGCCGAGTTCTTCGTCGAGCGGGGCTGCGCCGGAGAAGATGGTGTGCACGCTGGAGAGGTCGTACTGGTCCACCAAGGGGTGCTTGGCGAGTGCAACGGCGACGGGGGGTGCGATGAAGAGGTAGGTCAGCTTGTTGTCCTGGATGATGCGCAGGAATTCGACGAGGTCGAACTTGGGCATGGTGACCAGTCGTGCACGCAGTTTCAGGGCGATGTTGAGAAGCACTGTCAGGCCGTAGATGTGGAAGAACGGCAGCAGCGCGAGGATCGCGTCGTCGGTGTCGATGCCGACGCGGGGTTCCATCTGTGCGACGTTGGCGACGAGGTTGCGGTGCGTGAGAATGACGCCCTTCGGCACACCGGTCGTTCCGGACGAGTACGGAAGCACGGCGACCTGGGTTGCGGGATCGAACGTCACGTCGGGGGCGGGCGCGCCCTGGGTCAGCAGGTCGCGCAGATTCGGGTGGCCTTCGGCGCCGTCGAGAACGATGACGTGGTCGTCGTCGATACCGACTTTCTCCGCGGCGGCCTTGGCCTGCGGGTACAGCGGCGAGACGGTGAACAGGAACTTCGCGCCGGACCCGGTGAGCTGCTTGGCGATGTCCTCGGCGGTGTACAGCGCGTTGATCGTGGTCGCGGTGCCGCCTGCGCGCAGGATGCCGTGGAGGACCGCGGCGAACGCGGGCACGTTGGGCGAATGCAGGCCGACGACGTCGCCCACCTCTAGCCCGCGCGCGGCGAGTGCTCCTGCGATGCCGTTGATCTGGCCGATGAGAGCCTGGTACGTCGTGACATCCCCCGAGGCGCCGTCGATGAGGGCGGGCTTCTCGAGGTCGGCGTCCGTGATGGAACCGAAGAGGTAGTCGTAGACACTCAGGTTCGGTATCTCTACGTCGGGAAAGGGGCTGTTGAAGCTCATGACTCTCCTTCGAACACGCTTACGGCAATATGTCCGAAACCCTACAGTGAACGCGGTCACAACCGACAGGTGACCTACTGGCGAGTCAGGACTTCACGTACGGCTTACCGGCAGCGGCGGGACCACGCACGTGACCGACGAGGCCGGCGACCGCGAAGATCGTGACCACGTACGGGAGCATCAGCATGAACTCGCTCGGAACGGGCGAGCCGATGATGCCGAGCACGTTCTGCAGGTTCGACGCGAAGCCGAACAGCAGGGCCGCCAGCGTTGCGCGTATCGGGTCCCATCGGCCGAAAATGACTGCGGCCAAGGCGATGTAACCGGCGCCTGCGGTCATTTCCTTACCGAATGCGCCGACCGATCCGAGGGTGAAGTACGCACCGCCCAGGCCGGCGATGGCTCCGGCGAGGCAGACGTTCCAGAAGCGCGTACGCGCGACGTTGATACCGACGGTGTCCGCAGCCTGCGGGTGTTCACCGACGGCGCGCAGACGCAGACCCCACTTGGTGTGGAACAGACCGAACCACACCAGCGCGACGACGAAGTACATCATGTAGACGATCAGGGTCTGGCGGAACAGCACGGGGCCGATCACGGGGATCTGGGACAGCACCGGAATCTCGATGCGCCCGAACCGCGGCGGGGAGTTGAGGGTCTCGGGATTCTTCGTGAGCACGACCGAGTACAGGAAGCTCGTCAGTCCCACGACCAGAACGTTCAGTACGACGCCGACGATGACCTGGTTGACGAAGTACTTGATGGAGAACATCGCCAGCAGTGCCGCGGTCAACGCTCCGGCCAGCAATGCGGCGAGCAAAGCCACGTAGGCGGATCCGGTGATCGACGCGACGACGGCGCTGACGAAGGCGCCGGACAGAAGCTGGCCTTCGATGGCGATGTTGATGACGCCGACGCGTTCGGAGATGACGCCGCCCATCGCGCCGAAGATCAGTGGTGTGCTGAGTGCGACGGCGCCGATGAGCAGTCCGGGCACGGGCACGGTTGCTCCGGCGGCGGCCCACGTCAGGAACCCGAGTACGAACAGCACTGCGAACACTGCGAGGAGCCACAGCGGCGTTGTCCTGTGGCGCAGTACGTTCCACACGGAGAACGCGAGAATCGCAGCCAATGCCGCGACAACGAGAATTCCGGTCGCCCCGGTCGGGACTCCCACTGCCGGGAGCGCAAAGAAGTCGTTCTCGCTGGCGAGGCCGAAGGTGGTCGTACCGGATTTGCCACGCAGGACGAACAGGATCAGCCCGAGCAGAGTCGCTGCACCGAGGACGCCCGGTACCTTCCAGCTTCGCTTCGGCGTCAGTACCTCCGGCGCCGTGTCGAGGGTGGTCACAGTGCTCCCACCTTCGCGGTGTCGGCGCGGGCCGCGGTCTCGGCTCCCGGTGGCGGTAATCGGAAGACAGCTCGCACCAGCGGAGGCGCTGCGATGAACAGGACGATGACCGATTGCACGACGAGAACGATGTCGATGGGGATGCCCTCGGCCGCCTGCATCGCGAATCCACCGGCTTTGAAGGCACCGAACAGTATGCCCGCGAAGAACACTCCCCACGGTTTGGATCGGCCGAGCAGGGCCACGGTGATGGCGTCGAATCCGATGCCTGCGTCGATGTCCGCGCCGAAACCGGTGGTGACCGTGCCCAGAACCTGGGCGACACCTGCCAAGCCGACCAGGGCGCCGGACATCACCATCGCGTACAGGTACATCCGATTGACATCGATGCCCGCGATCTTCGACGCATGCGGGTTCTCGCCGACGGCGCGGAAGCGGAATCCCAACGATGATCGTTCGAGAAGCCACCAGACCGCGACGGTCACCACGACGACGAGGACGAAACCGAGATGCAGGGAATAGCGGTCACCGAACAGCTTCGGGAAGACCGCCGTCGATTCCATCGCTGCGGTCTTGGGGTTGTTCTGCCCGGGGGCTTGCAGTGCGCCCGGTGTGCGCAACAGATATGCGACGAGGTAGAACGCGACGTAGTTGAGCATGATCGTGACGATGACTTCGTGGGCACCGGTGCGCGCCTTGAGCACTCCGGCGATACCGCCCCACACCGCGCCGCCGACGACACCCGCGAGGATCGCCAGGATCAGGTGAATCCCCGCCGGGAGCTGCAGCGAGAAACCGACCCACCCGGCGCACGCCGCGGCGATGAGCATCTGGCCGCGGCCACCGATGTTGAACATCCCGACCCGGAAGGCAAGTGCCACACCGAGACCGGCGACGATCAACGGCGTCGCGAAGGTCAGTGTCTCCATGAGCGGCCGGATGCCGTTCTCGAATCCGGGTCGCCGAAAGTTGTACACCGACCCCTGGAACAGGGACGAATACGCCCCCGACACTGCGTCCCAGACCGCCACCAGCATGTCCGACGGCCGCGAGAAGAAGTATCCGGCGGTCTCCTGCACCTGATCGTCGGTGACGGCGATCAGCACTGCTCCGACGATCACCGCCATGAACACGGCGAGCACGGAAATGATCGCGCTTCCGGTGAATATCTGCCGCAGAACCACATGGGACCGCGACGGTGCAGGCGTTTCAGCCATGCTTCTCTCCACCCATCATCACACCTAGAACTTCGCGGGACGTGTCAGCAGGCACGATGCCGACGATGGTCCCGCGGTACATGACTGCAATTCGATCGGCGAGCGCCGCGACTTCGTCGAGTTCGCTGGAGACGACGATCACCGGCACACCGGAGTCCCGAGTCGCGACGATCCGCTTGTGCACGAACTCGATCGAGCCGACGTCGATACCTCGTGTCGGCTGCGACGCGACGAACAGCCGGAGGTCTCGGCTCAGTTCGCGAGCGAGCACGACCTTCTGCTGATTACCGCCGGACAGCCGCCCGACGCGTGTGTCGATTCCCGGAGTTCGGACGTCGAACTCCTCGACCTTCTCGGCGGCGAACGTGTCCAGATACTCGCGTCGGATGGCGCCGCGACGAACGAACGGCTCCCCCGTCGACCTGTCCAGCATGAGGTTCTCCGCGATCGAGAACTCGCCGACGAGTCCGTAGACCGTGCGGTCCTCGGGCACGAAGCCGACACCTGCGCCGAGCACGTCGTGCACGGATGCGCCGACGAGAGAGCGACCGTCGAGCTCGATCTCACCGCGGATCTGCTCGCGCGCTCCCAGGAGGGCCTCGACGAATTCGCTCTGCCCGTTGCCCTGCACACCGGCGACGGCGAGGATCTCGCCTCGGTGGACCTCGAGGCTGACATCGTCGACGACCTTCTGACCGGCTCCGTCGAAGACCGTCAGATTTCTCACGACCAGCGCGGCATCCCCGGGCGTCGCCGGTTCCTTCGACACCGTGAGCTGCACATCGCGTCCGACCATAAGGGCAGCCAGTTCGGCGTTGCTTGCCGTCGGTTCCGCTTCGCCGACGACTTTGCCGAGCCGGATGACGGTGATGCGGTCCGCCACTTCACGCACTTCGCGAAGCTTGTGGGTGATGAACACGATGGCCGTGCCGGATTCGGCCAACTCACGCATGATGCGCATCAGGTCGTCGGTTTCCTGCGGCGTGAGCACAGCCGTCGGCTCGTCGAACACCAACACCTTGGCGTCACGGCTGAGCGCCTTGATGATCTCCACGCGCTGCTGAACGCCGACGGGGAGGTCGTCGATCCTGGCGTCAGGGTCGAGGTCGAAACCGAAGCGCGACGAAATCTCCCGCACCAGCTTCCGGGCGGCGGCGAGATCCAGTCTGCCTCCGGATTTGGTTGTCTCGTGCCCGAGGATGATGTTCTCGGCGACGGTGAAGACCGGAATCAGCATGAAGTGCTGGTGCACCATACCGATTCCGGCGCTCATGGCCTCACCGGGGCCGGCGAAATTCTGCTCGACGCCGTCGAGCAGAATCTTGCCTTCCTCGGCGCGATACAGGCCGCTGAGAACGTTCATCAGCGTCGACTTGCCTGCCCCGTTCTCGCCGAGCAGGCACACGATCTCTCCCGGCTCGACGACGAGGTCGATGGAATCGTTCGCGACGAGCGAGCCGAACCTCTTCGTGATGCCCTGTAGTTCGAGTTTCACAGCAGTTCGAGTTTCACAGCAGTTCAAGTTTCACAGCAGTTCTAGTTTCACGTCACTTGGGCGAGGACGGGGACTCGACGGTGATCGAACCGTCGATGATGCCTGCCTTGATCGTGTCGAGTTCGCCCTGCAGTGCCGGGTCCACCTGGGACTCGAAGTCGTGGAACGGTGCGATGCCGACACCGTCGTTCTCGAGCGTGCCGACGTAGGGTGCGTTGTCGAACGATCCGTCACCCGAGGAGGCGACGATTTCGTCGACGCTGGTCTGCAGGCCCTTGGTGACCGACGTGAGGAGCAGGTCGCCGACGGACGGGTCGGACACGTAGACGTCCGCGTCGGCACCGATCAGAGCGATGGGGCGCGAGGAATCACGGATTGCCTGTGCCGCGCTCTGGTAGATCGGTCCACCGACGGGGAAGATGACGTCCGCGTTCTGGTCGATGAGGCCTTGAGCGGTGTTCTTGGCGACGGCGTTGGCTTCGAAACCGCCGGTGAACGAGCCGTTCTGGGCCGGGACGTCCCAGCCGATGACGCGAACGTTGCCGTTCTTCTGCTCGTTGAAGTAGTTGACGCCGTCGGCGAATCCGTCCATGAAGATGGTGACGGTAGGCAGTTGTGAGCCACCGAAAGTACCGACGACACCGGTCTTGGAGAAGCTCGCAGCGGCGTAGCCGGCGAGGAATCCGCCCTGGGCCGCGTCGTAGGTCAGCGGTTTGACGTTCGGCAGGTCGATGCTGGAATCGTCGATGATGGCGAAGTCGATGTCGGTGTTCGCTTCGGCGGCGGCCTTGGTGGCGTCGGCGAGGTCGAATCCGACGGTCAGGATCAGCGAACATCCCTGGTCGATCAGGTTGTTCAGGTTGGGGTTGTAGTCCGTCGGCGACGCCGATTCGACGGTGATGGGCTCGACACCGAGCTCTTCGGAGGCGTTGGTCAACCCCTCGAAGCTGAGCTGGTTGAACGACTTGTCGTCGAAGCCACCTGCGTCGGACACCATGCAGGGCTTGAAGTCGCCTGCTGCTGTACCACCGGAATCCGATCCACTGTCCTCGGGGGCGGAGCCACATCCAGCGACGAGTGCGACCGCACCGAGCGACGCGACTCCCCCGAATACCAGTCTGCGGGTGTGTGAGCGGGGAACGACGGTCAAAACTTCCTCCAGTGTTCGGTGCAGCACGGTGGCGCTGCTGCGTGTTCGCGGGTCTCGTGAACACGCGATCGGTGTGTGGCTAGTTTGTCTGATTGCGGACGCTACTACTCGCTCGGGTTACCCGCATGATTTCGCGCCTTACGCCTCCGGGTCCCGCGGGTTCGGTTTCCGGCCGTCGACGCTGCTCCCGTCACGGTCTCTCGGGACGTCGGCTTCGTCGTCGCGCACCATGACGGCGGGGCCCGCAGCGACGATCGAGGGGTCCTCGGGCGTGCCGGGTCGGAAGACGTTGAAGAAGAGATTGAGTACCACCGCGACGATACTCGCGGCGCTGATGCCGGAGTGGAACACAGTGACGAACCAGTCCGGGAACTCGTCCCAGAAGTCGCCCGCCACAACGGGAATCAGCCCGAAGGCAAGTGTCACCGCGACGATGACGAGATTGTTGTTGTTGTCGTAGTTCACCCTGCCGAGTGTGCGGATGCCACTGGCCGCGACGGTCCCGAACAGTGCGATGCCCGCCCCGCCGAGAACGGGAAGCGGAATCACACCGACTACCGCGGCGAGAATCGGCGAAAGACCCAGCAGCGCAAGCACTCCACCGCCCACGGCAACGACGAATCGACTCTTCACTCCGGACATCGCGACGAGCCCCACGTTCTGCGCGAACGCGGTGGCGGGGAACGAGTTGAAGACCGGAGCGATCGCCGAGGACAGCATGTCCGCGCGGAGACCGTCGCCGACGCGCCGGGTGTCGACGTCGGTGCCCACGACCTCACCGACGGCGAGGATGTCGGCCGTGGTCTCGACCATGATCACCAGAATCACGATGGTCATCGAGATGATGGCGCCCACGGCGAAGATGGGACTGCCGAATGCGAACGGTGTCGGCAGTGCCACGATGTCCGCATCGCCGACACCGTCGAAATCTGTTTTCCCGAAGACGAATGCGGCGATCGTGCCCACGAGAAGTCCCAGCAGAATCGACAGCCGCGACACCGTGGGGGTCTTCGTCAGGATCAGCACCACGAGCAGAGTGAACATCGCCAATCCGATGTTGCCGACGTCGAGGTACTCCGGATTCGGTGCGCCGCCGACCATTTCCTGCCCGGTGATCCACCGGGCCGCGACGGGCATCAGCGACAGTCCGATGACCGTGATGATCGATCCGGTGACGATGGGCGGAAAGAACTTCACCACTTTCGAGAAGAACGGTGCGACGGCGAGGCCGATCAGCGCGGCGACGATCACCGAGCCCAGCACGGTTCGCAGGCCGGTCTCGCCGTTCTCCGCCCCGACGATGATAGTCAGCATGGTGGAGACGGCGGCGAACGAAATACCCTGCACCAGTGGCAGTTGCGAACCGAAGAACGGCACGCCGACCGTCTGCAGCACCGTCGCGACACCGCTGACGAACAAAGCGCAGGAGATGAGCAGCGCCTGGTCGGTACCGGATAGCCCCGCCGCGCCGCCGACGATGATCGGCACTGCGATGACGCCGCCGAACATCGAGAGGATGTGTTGCATGCCGTACCCGAACATCTGTAGCACCGGCGGCGTGGCGTCCTCTGGCCTGGTCATGCACCGAAGCGTACGAACCCTCGGTTACGTCCGATCAGTTGTCGAGTTTCGACGGTGTAACCAGGTGTTCGAAGGCCTTCAAGTTCGCCAACGACTCGCCCCGGGACACACGCCAGGCCCACTCGCGTTTGATCGATTCGGCGAAGCCGAGTTCGAGCAGAACGTTGAAATCTCCGTCGGCGGCTTCGAGCACCTGGCCGAGTATTCGGTCGATTTCCTCCCCCGTCACCGCATGGGTGGACAACCGTCCGACGAGGTAGATGTCTCCTACCTTGTCCAGGGTGTAGTGCACTCCGTAGAGCCGTCGATTTCGGCGCAACAGGTATTTGTAGACGCCCTCGAAGTTCTCGTCCGGTTTACGGCAGACGAACGCCTCTATCCGTACGCCGTGGTGCCCGACGGTGAGGATCGTGGTCGTCTTCAGCTTCCGCTCGCCCGGCAGTTCGACGACGAACGCGTTGTCCCCCTTGCGTTGGTACTCGAGCTCGCGTTCGCTCAGTACCGAATCGATCAGCTCGATCAGCTCGCTCATGCCGTTGCCCCCGCCCTTCGTAGCTTCGACAGTCCGCGCACGCGCCGCGGCGAGAACTCGCTCGGGGCCTCGTGACGGTCGAAGTGGAACTGTGCTGCACGATAACTGTCCAGCAGGCCTTCCGCGGTGTGTTCCCACGAGAAGTTCGCAGCGTGGATCGGGGCCGCGGACGCCATGTGCGCCAGGCCATCTCGATCCGCGAGCATTGCGCCGAGGGCTCGCGCCCACTCCGTGGTCCGGTGCCCCTGCACGAGCACGCCCGTCTCCCCGGACCGCACGGCGACCCCGAGCCCGCCGACGTCCGCTGCGATCACCGGGGTTCCGCTGGCCTGAGCTTCGATCGCGACGAGTCCGAACGATTCGTTGTAGCTCGGCACCGCCACGACGTCGGCGGCACGGTAGACCTGGACGAGTTTCTCGGAGGGCTGCGGCGGCAGGAACGTCACTCGCGTCGAAATACCCAGTTCTGCAGCGAGTTCGATCAAGCTGTCGGGGCGGTCGAGGCCGCTGCCGGACGGCCCTCCGACCACGAGCACCCGCAGCGGAAGGCTCGGCCGAGCGGCCACCAGTTCCGCTGCGGCGCGCAACAACACGTCCGGGGCCTTGAGCGGTTGGATCCGGCCGACGAAGGCGACCACGGTTTCCGACGGATCGATACCGAATTCGGCTCGCGCAGCGGCTTTGTCACCGGGCCGGTACCGGCCGAGGTCGGCGCCGGGGGCGACGACGTCGATCGATCGAGGCGATGCGTGGTAGATCTCGATCAGCTGCTTCGCTTCCTCGCCGGTGTTGGCGATGAGCCTGTCCGCCTCGGCGACCACCTGTTGCTCGCCGATCTGCCGCGCGGCCGGTTCCGGGGAATCCCCCGCTGCCAACGACGCGTTCTTGACGGCGGCGAGTGTGTGGGCCGTGTGGACCAGCGGCACACCCCAACGATCACGGGCCAACCATCCGACCTGGCCGGACAACCAGTAGTGCGAATGGACCAGATCGTAGTAGCCGGCGTCGTGCCGGGCCTCTTCACGAAGGACTCCTGCCGCGAACGCGCACAGCTGCGTCGGGAGGTCCTGTTTGTCGAGCCCCTCGAACGGCCCTGCCACGATGTTGCGCACCAGAACGCCCGGCGCCGCTTCCTCGAGAGGCTTGTCCGCCGACGACGTCGCCCGGGTGAAGATCTCCACCTCGACGCCCCGTTTCGCCAGCTCCTTGGCGCTCTGGAGCACGTAGACGTTCATTCCGCCCGCATCCCCCATGCCCGGCTGCGCCAACGGCGAGGTATGCAACGACAACACTGCAACCCGATTCAACTGGCGACCACTCACCACACCAGTTTGCACTCTCCCGCGCCGGGTGGGTTCACAGACCCTGGACGAAGGCCGTCACCTCGGCCAGAAACCGGTCGGGATCGGCGACGAACGGGCCGTGGTCGACACCCTCCCAGAACGAGGCGGTTGCCGCCGGAATCAGCGACGCAGCATGCTCACCAGCGGAGATGTCGACGACGGTGTCCGCGGTGCCGTGGAGGACCAGCGCGGGTACGTCGAGGCCCGCAAGCAGGTCGTCGTGCGAGACAGCCCGATCGAACAGCGCTGCTCGGACGCGGGGCAGCGTGGACAGCGTCGCCCCGAACAGGGCCTGAGCCTGCGCGCCTTTGCCCTCGATCGGCCCCTTCAGGGCTTCGCCCTCGATCGGTCCTGTCAGTGCACGACCGAAGCTGCCGAGCGCCTTGATGGCCACCCGCGGCTCCTCCGACATCGCGTCCGGGATCGCCGCGCGCATCGCGCTGCCGACTCGACCACCGGCTTCCCCCCTGCCGATGCTGGTGATCGCGCCGACGAGCACGATGCCCGCGACCGCCCCTGTCCCGTGTGCGGCCAGGTAGTCGCAGATGACCAGGCCGCCGTAGGACCAGCCGAGCAGAACCGCGTCCTGCTCGATTCCCTCGGCAGTCAGTACCGCGTGCACGTCTGCCGCCCAGTTGGCCGATTCGCCGTACCCCGTGTTCGGCGCGTCCGAGTAACCGTGGCCCCGCAGGTCGACCGCGATCACCCGGTACGACTCCGCCAGCGTCGTCAACACCCGGTCACCCCAGCACGCGGACGACTGCGCCCACCCGTGCAGCAGGACGAGCGGGCGGTGCGACTCGTCGCCGCTCACTCGATAGACGATGTTCGTGCCTGCCGTCGTGGTGTCGATTCGGCTCGTGGCGTGGCGTACCGATCCAGTCATGCCCCCATCATGCCCGGGTGCCCGACTGCCCGACTTCCCGACTGCTCGGAGCGCGAGTTACGCGGCGGCCCGGCGCATCGACGCGAGCGGATCGGAGTAGACCGAGCTGAGGGACACCACGGCCGCAGCGAATTCCTGCACCTTGTTTCCGAAACCGGAGATTCGAATGTCCTTGCGCGGCAGCGTCGACGTCTGGCCGAATGCCTCGGCGACGTACGGAATACCCGCGGCGTACTCGGTGAACGCCTGTCCGCCGAGGACCACCCGATCGGGGTTGAACAGATCCCGCAGGAGTCCGACCGTCCGACCGAGCACCTTCGCACGTTCGACGAGGATCTGCTGCGCCGCCGCCGAGCCGTCGTGTGCGGCCTGGTACAGCGCGGCGACGCCCGATCCTGCCGGGAGAACCCCACGCTCGACGGCGATGGCCAGCACCGCGCGGTCGCTCACGGTCGCTTCGAGGCATCCGCGGTTTCCGCACTGGCACAGCACGTTCGATCCGGTGGGCAGGTGAGCGATCGACCCGGGTCCGGTGGAGGGCGTGTGCACCCGGCCGTCGATCGTCAACGCGATTCCCGCGGTCTCGCGTGCATAGAAGTACAGGCTGGTACCGGTCGTCGTCGTGTCCGCCCGCGCCGGCGTCAGGAGCAGTTCGGAGCCCGCCATCGCCTCGACGTGACCGGACACGGAGACGGGCAACCCCAGACCGCCACCGACGATGGCGCCGACCTGGGCGTTCTCCCAGCCGAGGCGGGGATGATCCACCGTGCCCGACGCACCGTCGACTCGACCGCCGAGGGCGACACCCACCCAGAGCGGAGTTCGACGGTGCCAGCGCGCCGCGAAAGCGCCTGCGCTGCGGGTGATCACGGACAACGCTTCGGAGGCGGGGCCGCCCGGCGTCGGGATCTCGACGGCACCGAGGATGCGACCACGCAGGTCGCTGACGACGATGCCGGTGACGATGGCACCGATGTGGATTCCGATGGTGGCGAAGGGCTCGTGGTTGACCTCGAACGGCACGCGTGGGCGGCCGATCGCACCGGAGGCCGTCAGATCGGCGCGTTCGCGAAGCAACCCGACGCCGAGCAGGGCGGAGACCTGACGGTTGACCGTAGCGATACTCAATCCTGTTGCGCGAGCGGCAATATCACGGGAAAGCGGACCGTCGGCGGAGGCTACGCGAAGCACCGATGCGGCGGGACTGTCGGCGATGCGCAGGTCGGGTGCAACGACCTGAACTCGGGCCCGTCCCGCTACACGGGACAGAGAGGTGGGCCGTGACCCTCGAAGGTTCACGGAAGTGGAAGATACCGGCAAAGTTGCAAGTGACACTGTGGTTCGTCCTCGGCAGTAGACCCACTTGAAACGTGGGTGACACAGGTGCTGGAGAAGGAGAAAGTCGAGCGAGCGACGCCTGCAGAACGGCCGATACGGCCGAGAATCGAGAAGCGATCCCGAGAAAGCTACAGGCCTAGAAGCTGCGACAACACAGTTCACGAGGGAGCGGCAGCCGGGAACCCAGAGCAGCGGTCACGTACGTGACGCGCAGTGCAGGAGTGTGGCTGGCGGACATGAACGCAAAAGTAGCACTTCCCCGCCCGATCACCAATACGGGCAAGATTTCCGCTGCGTACCGGCCGCGCCTGACCGGAGTCTAGAATTTCTGCCATGACATTGTCAGAACAAATCCCGTCCGACGCCCGCATCGCCGTAGTCACCGGCGCAAGTTCCGGCATCGGTGAGGCAACCGCACGCCAACTCGCCGAGCAGGGCTACCACGTCGTCGTCGGTGCGCGTCGCGTCGATCGACTCGAGAAGCTGGCATCCGAAATCGGTGGGACTGCACTGCAACTCGACGTCACCGACGAAGATTCGGTGGCCGCGTTCACCGCGGTGATCCCCCGTGTTCACGTGTTGATCAACAACGCGGGAGGCGCGAAGGGACTGGCACCGGTCATCGATGCCGATCTCGACGACTGGCGCTGGATGTGGGAGACGAACGTCCTCGGCACCCTGCGTGTCACCAAGGCATTGCTTCCGAAACTCATCGAGTCGGGCGACGGACTTGTGGTCACCATCACGTCGGTGGCCGCCTTCGAGGCGTACGACAACGGCTCGGGATACACCTCCGCCAAGCACGCACAGGCCGTCCTGCATCGCACGCTGCGCGGCGAGCTGCTCGGGCAGCCGGTTCGGCTCACGGAGATCGCGCCGGGAGCCGTGGAAACCGAATTCTCGCTCGTCCGTTTCGACGGAGACGAGGACAAGGCCGACGCCGTATATCAGGGCATCACGCCGCTCGTCGCCAGGGACATCGCCGAGATCATCGGGTTCGTGGCATCACGTCCGTCGCACGTGAACCTCGATCAGATCATCATCAAGCCGCGTGACCAGGCCGGCCCCGGCCGCTTCAGTAGAAAATAGAACCCTTTGTGTGAGTGGAAATGTAGCGTCTTCTGGTCGCTCCGCAGGCTCCGCTCCTGTCCCAGGGCCTACATTTCCACTCACATAAGTTGCATCAGAGCGCAGACATCGACTCCCACGTCGGCCAGTCGATCGCCCAGTCGTAGAGGTCACCGTCGGCGGCCGACAGATCGATGGACGTACCCGTCACCTCGACCGGATCGCCGTACATCGCGGTCCCGAAATACTGCTCCGCGTCCGACGTCGACAGGTTGATACAGCCGTTCGTCACGTTGGACGCCCCCTGGACACCCGTCGTCTCCGGGTTGGCGTGGATGAACTCGCCGTTGTTGGAGATCCGCACGGCCCATCGTTCGCGCACGTTCTCGTAGAACGGCGGGTTCGACATCAGGAAGTCCTCGTGCTTCTCGGTCACCACGTGCACTCCGCTGCGCGTGACGTTGCGCGCTTCGTTGCCCTCGCCGTAACTGACGGGGATGTCCATGATGGTCTGACCGTCGCGCACGACCTGCATGCGGTGGCTCGTCGCCTCCGCCTTGACGATCTGGCTACGACCGATGGTGAAGTCGAGTGTCACGTCGTCGGCGCCGTACGCACCGCCGCCGTAGTCGACCCCGTACAGGTTCGCTTTCACCGACACCGTCGTGCCCGGAGCCCAGTAGTTGGTGGGGCGCCAGTGGACGCGTGAGCCGTTGTCGTCGGGGAACCACGCCCACGCGCCGGGCGTCGGCGGGTTGGTCGTCACCGTCAACGCCTTCTCGACGGCGGCCTTGTCCTCGATCGAGGAGTCGAACTGCAGGATGATCGGGGCCGCGATCCCCACCTCCTGCCCGTCGCCGATGTTGGTGCTCACCGACGTGCGGCTGTCCGGCGTGACCGTCGTGAAGCTGCCCTCGACGGGTACGGACTTGCCGTCGCTTCCGACGGCGTTGCCCGCCCAGGTGTACGAGACGCCGTAGCCCAGCGGCTCCGTGACGGAGTACGACGCCTTGTCCGGCGCCAGCGCGCCTTGGACGACCTTGCCGTCGGGGTTGGTGAGGGTGACGTCGGCCAGGGTCCCGTTCTTCACGGCCACGGAGATCGGCGCGACGGGGCTGACGTCCTCGGCTCCGTCGGCGGGGTTCTGCGTCACTTGGGCGACGGGAGCCGCTTCGGTGGTCGGCTCGGACCCGCCGGAGGAGCCGTCGGTGCCACCGATGGTGCAGCCCGCGACAAGCGCCGCCAACGCCACGATTGCTGTGACCAGCCACAACAACCGCGTCCGTTTTGTCTGTTCTACCTGCTCATGCACGTATTCCAACGTACTCGCGGCTCATGGGCGAACCACTATCGAAAGCTCGGGTGCGCGGAGATTCACATCGAATCCTCGAGGAGATTCGGACAATCCGCGCACTTCAGAGCTTCGTCGACCTGAGTTCGTGTCCCTTGGACGTCAGGCAGCGGCCGGTATCGAGGTTCCAGTCCCAGCCGTGCAGGTTGCAGGTCAGCTTGTTGCCCTCGACGATGCCGAACTTCGACAGGTCCGCCTTCAGGTGCGGGCAGCGACGCTGGATCTCGTAGCCGTCCTTGACGATGGTGGCGGTGTCGTCGTGTGCTTCGGCGAACCACCCGTCGGCGTAGGCGATGCGCTCGTCGGTGAGGCACTTGAAGAACGTGTAGAGGAACTCGTTGTATCCCCCGACGCGTCGGGCCCGGAACCTGGTGGACAGGAAGATCGAGTTGACCCAGTCCGGTTCCTTGTCCCGCACGGCCGTCCGCACGAGCTGCGGCGAGATCGTGAAGCTGTACCGGAACCGCTCCTTGAGCAGGGGCTCACGCACGATGCGCTTGGGGAAATCGAGCACGACGGTTTCCGCGCCGAGCATCAGGGCCACCGGGTACCCGATGCCGTCGCATATCTGGTCGGTTTGAATCATGATGGGCTCGAACAGCTCTCGCAGTGGCTCGAGCAGTGGCTCGCCCTCGGCCGGTGCCCACGCCGCCTTCTCCGCGGCGATGACGCCTGCCTGTCGCTGCGCGAAATCCTCGATGTACTGGGCCTTGCCGGTGGTGAAGATGGCTTCGGCTTCTTCGGTGGGAATCGGGTGCTCGTGCGAAACGAGCTCGCTGCCCGAGAACGTCGACGTGGTGCCGGGGATCTGCAGCAGGCCCTTGTCGTGACCGTTGCGGCGCATCTGGTCCAGGAACACCATCTGGTCGGGGAAGATGTTCGACGGGTCCTCGTACACGTCGTTGAGGAAGCGGAGCTCGTCGTCGAGGAAACACGGCGGGCCTGCCGACGGAATCACCCACGTCGCGCCGATCTGCTCGATGTACTGGCGCGCACGATCCATCTGACGCTGACGCTTCTGCTCACCGAACGACTTCTTGGCGCGCTCGACCATGTCGTAGACCATCGGGTACCAGATCGCGCCCGAGTACTGCAGCATGTGCACGTCGACGTGCCCGAATTCCTCCGTCAACACGTCGAGGTCGACGGGCCGGGCGTCGTTCATGTTGAACGCGACGGTCTCTCCGTCGGAGACGACCAGACCGGAGTCACCGATCGGGCCGTCGGCGGGTGCGCGCAGGGCGATGATCATGATGTCGAGATCGCCCTTGGGACCGGAAATGCGGTGCTTGACCGAGTCCGTGGTCTCGAAGAACTTGTGGAAGCCGAGCTTCTCGAGCTCGTGCTTGAGGTCCGGCACGGGGTAGTCCGGCAGCAGAACGGTGGTGTCCTTGTCCACGTGCTCGGCGAGGTTCTTGGGGTCGAAGTGGTCCTTGTGCAGGTGCGAGACGTACAGGTAGTCGCACTTGCCCAGCTCGTCCCAGTCCAACTGCGTGTTGTCCGGGAACGGGAACCAGGACGTGAAGTAGGCAGGGTTGACCCACGGGTCGCACAGGATGGTGCCTGCATCGGTCCGAATGTGAAACCCCGCGTGCCCGACGCTTGTGACCTGCAACGAACTACTCCTTAACTTGCTACGAAGAATCAATGGTAGGCGCTGCCACCGACTCGATGCTGCTACCGATTCAACTCAGCGAGCAGCCGACGAGATCGCACTCCGGCACCAAGGTGATGCCGAACTCGGCTTCCACTCCGTCACGAATGTGCGACGCCAACGCCATGACGTCCGACGTGCTCGCCCCGCCGCGATTGGTGATGGCCAGCACGTGCTTGGTGGACAACGACACTGTTCCGTTGCCGAACTCCGTGCCGTAGCCGTGCGCGAAGCCGGCGTTCTGGATCAACCAGGCGGCATGGATCTTGATGCCCGACGGGTCCGGATACTGAGGCGCCCTCGATGCGGACGCGGGGATCTCCGTCAGCACCGGATTCAGGAAGAACGAGCCGACGCTCCACGTGTCGTGATCTGCCGCGTCGAGCACCATGCCCTTCTGGCCACGCAGATCGAGGACGGCTTCTCTCACATCGAGAGCAGGGACCGTGTCACCGATGTCGACGCCGAGCCGGTCCGCGAGACCGGCGTAGCGGACAGGATCGGAGGACACGGACCGTCGCAACCCCATCGTCGTGTCGAGAATGACGTATCGCATCGAATGCTTGAACACCGACTGACGGTGCAATCCGAAACCGCATCGGTCCGGCGACCAGACGGCGGTCTCGCCTGTCTCGCGGTCGTACACCGTCAGCGATTCCAGCACGTCGGACGTGACCGTGCCGTACGCACCGACGTTCTGCACCGGCGTCGCACCGGCCAATCCAGGAATACCGGACAGGGTTTCGATCCCGGCAAGACCCTCGTCCAACGACGCGGCGACGACGGAGTCCCACCGCTCACCGGCAGCGACCCACACGGAATCACCGTCGACGCGCACTCCCGACGTCTCGACCTTGATCACCAGACCGTCGAAACCCTGGTCCCCGACGACGAGGTTGGATCCGCCACCGACCAACAGCACCGGGGTTCCCGACGCATCGGCGTCGCGCACGAGGGAGACGAGTTCGTCGGACGTCGTTGCGACGGCGAACTCGCGAGCCAGGCCACCGAGTCGCATGGTGGTGAGCTCGGAAATTGCGGTAGGCACGGGAGTCCAGGGTACCGGTCGACGCGGATGTCGGGAGCCACCGGTACCCTCCGCCTATGCCTCGCCCCATCGCGCACAGCGCGCCCGTTCCCGCACCCGTCGACAAGGTGCACGCCGCGCTCGTGTCCGAGAAGTACTGGAAGGACCGCATCGAGCAGATCGGCGGTCCGGGCGCACAGTTGGTGAGCGTCACCGCGATCAACGGAACCATCAGCGTCGTCATCACGCAGTCGGTTCCCGAGGAGGAACTCCCCGCCGCGGTCACCGCCTTCAAGAAGGGCCCACTGATCATCGAGCGCACCGAGTCGTGGGGTCCCCTCGGCGGCGGTCGCGCCGAGGGCAAGTTCGGAGCCACCGTCGACGGCGCTCCGGCAACCATTTCCGGCACCACGCTCCTCGAAGGCGACGACACATCGTCGACGATGTCGCTGTCCGGAACCACCGAGGTCAAGATCCCTCTCTTCGGGAGCAAGATCGAAGCGATGATCAGCGAGCAGGTACTGGGGCTCATCGACAACGAGCACGACTTCACGGGCAACTGGATCGCGGACAACCTCGGATAGGTACCCTCTCCGGTTATGGCGCGCCGAATGAACTACTCAGCCCGGTTCACCTACTCCACCGAGCAGGTGTACGCGGCATTGTCGAGCCGCGATCACTGGGACGCTCGCATCGAGGAGATGAAGAAGTACTCCCACAACGAGCTGAAGAGCTTCGAGGTCTCCGACGCAGGCATCGACGTCGTGATGCACCACATCATTCCCAGGACCGAACTGCCGGACATCGCGCAGACGGTCATGAAGAAGGACATGGTCATCACCCGCAACGTGCACTTCGACCCCTACTCGGACACCACCGAAGGCAAATACGACGCCTCCATCCCCGCCGGCCCCGGCAGCCTCAAAGGCGTCACCTCGCTGTTCTCCACCGACACGGGCTCGACGCTGCGGACCTCCTCCGAGGCCAAGGTGTTCCTTCCTTTCGTCGGCGGAAAACTGGAACAGCTCATGCTCGTCAACCTCCGAGACCTCTGGCGCGGCGAAGGCGAAGTCACCGCCGACTGGCTTGCCCAGAACAACTAGAGGCTCCACTCCTGGCCAACCGGGTCGTTCCGCAGGCTCCACTCCTGGCCAACCGGGTCGTTCCGCAGGCTCCACTCCTGGCCAACCGGGTCGTTCCGCAGGCTCCACTCCTGAAGGCACTGTTACCCGCGGCACCACCGGCATCAACCGCCTCCGCCGCAGTGATCGGTGGCTGATGCACGATCCACTCGTGCGCCGGGTGCTGACCGATGCACTCGATCCCCTGGTCGTCGATCTCGGGTACGGCGCACGGCCGGACACGACGCTCGAGCTGGCTCGTCGGCTCCGAACCGTTCGGCCGGACCTGCGGGTCACCGGCCTCGAGATCGATCCCGCACGAGTTGTCGAGTCGCAGGAGAACGTCACGTTCGCGCGCGGCGGCTTCGAGCTCGCCGGCCTCCGACCGAACCTGGTTCGCGCGTTCAACGTGCTGCGGCAGTACCCCGAGGACGCTGTTCCCGACGCCTGGGCCCGCATCCTGTCCGGGCTCGAACCCGGCGGGCTCCTGGTCGACGGGACGTGCGACGAACTCGGCCGTCGGTGCGCGTGGGTGCTCGTCGGGCAGCAGGGTCCGATCTCGTTGACCTTGGCGTGGGATCCGTTCACCGTCGCGACGCCGTCGGACATCGCGGAGCGTCTGCCGAAGGCGTTGATTCACCGCAATGTGCCGGGTGAACGCATTCATGCGGTGCTGCGCGCCGCGGACAGGGCGTGGTCGACGGCGGCGCCGCTGGCACCGTTCGGCCCGCGAGTGCGATGGCGGGCGGCCTTGAATCAGTTGGTCGCCGAGGGTCTTCCCACCACGGCGCCGCGGCGCAGGCTACGCGACAACATCCTCACCGTTCCCTGGGATGCTGTGGCGCCCGCCGAGACCTAGGTGCAGGACGAGAGGGCGAGCTCGACGCGTTCGGCCACTCGTTCCGGCCCGCCGACGGCTTCGTCGTACAGGGTTCCCGGGTCGACGCGGCCGATGGCGACGGCGTCGCCCACCACTTCGTCGAGGGTGATCTGGGAGATTCCTCCGGCGGCGAGGTCGAGGACAGTTCGGACCGGGGTGGTCATCCGGAACGTGCCGGTGGACTCGAAGTCCTTCGGAGACAGCTGCAGTCGGTGCACGGCGAGGCGCGTGTCGGTCAGGCGCAGGTTGGTGTAGGCGGAGACGTGCACGAACTGCGGGTGCAGGTGTCCGAATCCGTGTAGCTCGGCGGCACTTTGGTGAGAGATCACAGCATCACCACCGAACCACGCGCACCACATGGCGAACTGTTCGAGGTCGCTGTGCGGCCAGTCGGTCAGCCGGCACAGGTTTCGTTCCACTTTGGTCCAGTCGCCGACGGCGATGTTGGCGACCACTGCAGGGGCCTCGAAGCCCAGGGCCTCGGCCTGCTCGGTGGTGAAGTATCCGTCTTGGCGTGCTGCCAGACGACGCAGTTCGACGGTGCTCGGCCGTAACGTGCTCATGCGCCCCAGCGTACGACAATCTGTGTTGCACATCACAAAGAATCGGCACTACTCCCGTGTCGATCCATCTTTCCCGCGCTTGTATCTCTGTTTCACAGAGGACTTTCAGAATCATCGGGAAGACTGCGGCGAATGACACGAAGCAAAGCTCCCATGATCGCGGTGCTCGTCGTACTCGTTCTCGTCGCGGCGTTGCTCGGCGGGGAACTGTATTTCCGGCAGCAGATCAAGTCGTGCCTCGCCGGCCAACTGGAGTCCGAGATCGGCAGCCAGGTCGACGTCGGTCTCGGATGGAAGCCCATTCTGATCTCGCTCGTCGACAAGCAGGTTTCTTCGGTCACGCTCGATTCGAACGATGCCCGCTTCGGCCCCGCCGAGGGCATGACCGTCCACGCGGAGGTGGAGGACGTCGACCTCGCGCAGACCGCGGACAGCAACGGGACCATCGGCAGCTCCAGCGCCGACATCTCGTGGTCGACCGACGGGATCGCCCGCACCCTGCAGTCCCAGGGCGCCGGTGCCCTCGTCTCCGGTGTGACGTCGGACGCCGCGGCGGGCACGCTGTCCTTCGCGGTGGGCGGCCTCGCGCAGTTGACCGTGAAGCCGACCGTCACCGGCGACCGCGTCGACGTCCAGACCGTCGACGCATCGATCCTCGGCCTCGGCATCCCGACCGATCTCGTCGACAGCATCGTCGGAGTCCTCTCCGACAGCCTCCAGCAGTACCCGCTGGACATGACGCCGACGTCGTTGACCGTCACCGACAGCGGCATCGCACTGAACCTGCAGGGCGGGCAGTACTCGATTCCCGCCGCCCAACCGGGTCAGACGGTCGAGGCTCCCGAAGGCTGCGGAATGCTCGCGTAGCGGAAACTGGCCCCTACACTCCTGCCATTCGGTCATTCCGCAGGCTCCACTCCTGCCACCCGGTCATTCCGCAGGCTCCACTCCTGCCAGAACGGCGCGCGTACCCGAGAGACCCAATCTGGTTGCGCCCGCGTCGATCATCGCCAGGGCGGCGTCCGTCGTACGGATGCCGCCGCTGGCCTTGACGCCGAGTCGTCCACCGACGGTCTCCGCCATCAACCGCACTGCTTCGACGCTGGCGCCGCCTGCCGGATGGAAGCCGGTGGAGGTCTTGACGAAGTTGGCACCGGCTTTCTCCGCGACGCGGCAGGTTTCGACGATCGCGTCGTCGGACAGGGCTGCCGATTCGATGATCACCTTGAGCACAGCCGTCGGTCCGATGGCTTCGCGGACGGTCAGGATGTCCGACAGCACAGCGTTGTAGTCGCCGGCGACTGCGGCTCCGACGTCGATGACCATGTCGATTTCCTGCGCACCTTGATCGACGGCGAGCCGCGCTTCCGCTCCCTTGACGAGCGAATGATGTTTGCCCGACGGGAATCCCGCGACTGCGGCGACGACGAGTCCGTCGGCCCTGATCGGCAGCATCGAGGGTGACACGCAGACTGCGAGGACACCGAGTTCGAGGCCCTCGGCGATGAGTGCAGTCACGTCGTCGGACGTGGCTTCGGGCTTGAGCAGGGTGTGGTCGACCATTCGGGCGAGGGCTCCGCGTGAGAGAGACATGAGACCACCCAACCACAGCCCCCGAACGACATAAACTCATCGGTCATGAGCGTCGCAGGCACTTTCAATTCCACGAGTTCCGATTTCGACTCCGTCACCCCGCTCGTCTGGGGTCCGGCAGGCCAGTCGTTGGCGTTCGCGCTCGCATTGAGGGCCGGGGACGCGGTGCTCGACGTCTGCGCGGGTACGGGCGCGTCGGCGCTCCCCGCAGCGCAGGCAGTGGGTCCGGACGGCATCGTCCACGCCATCGATCTCGCCGACGACCTCCTCGATGTCGGGCGGGTGAAGGCCACGGCGGCCGCGCTGCGCAACATCGACTTCGTGTGCGCCGACGCCACCGAGTGGGAGACACCGAGTTCCGTTCCGGACGGCTACGACGCGTTGTCCTGCTCCTACGGCATCTTCTTTCTTCCGGACATGGACATCTCGTTCGCGCGCCTGGTTCGCTTGGTTCGACCTGGCGGTCGTGTCGGCGTCACCGTGTGGCGCAAGGGCGCGGTGGAAGCGTTCGGTAACGCGTTCTTCGACGTCGTTGCCCGCTACGCGCCGGACGTCGCGCACAACGGTCCTCGGTCGAGGAGCAACTACGACACCAACCCCATCCGACGGGTGGAGACAGCGGACTCCTTGGCCGAGTGGCTGCAGTCGGAGGGATGCAGCGACGTACAGGTTCAGGAACTGTCCAATCACGTTCCCGCCACCGAGGAGTTCGTGTGGAACTTCGTGTTGGGCAGCGGCTTTCGTGGCGCCTTGAGCAACTTCGACGAGTCCACCACACTCGCGATCCGACGAGAGTTCGGCGAGCTGCTGACCGAGCGCGGTATCGATTTCGTCGACGCCACCACACTGGTCGCAACCGGCGTCAGGACCGCCTGAGAGAATCGACGCATGAGTTCCGCTGCTGTAGCCGACGACCGTCGCTACGTTCTGTCCCTCGGGTGCCCCGACACCACCGGCATCGTTGCCAGGATTTCCTCGTTCCTCGCGGACGTCGGCGGCTGGATCGTCGAAGCCGCGTATCACGCCGACCCGGACACGGGCTGGTTCTTCACCCGCCAGGCCGTCCGGGCGTCGTCGGTGAACATGAGCATCGAGGATCTACGCGCACGATTCCAGGAAGTCGCCGACGACATCGGCCCCGAAACGGAGTGGACGCTTCAGGATTCCGGCGAGCGCAAACGCGTCGTACTTCTCGTCAGCAAGGAAGCGCACTGCCTGCACGATCTGTTGGGCCGCGCGGCGGGCGGCGAGCTACCTGCCGAGATCTCGGCCGTGATCGGTAATCACAAGTCGCTGGAACCGGTGGCGACAGCGCACGGCATCACGTTCCATCATGTCGAGTTCGCGAAGGATCCGGCCGAACGAGGCCCGGCGTTCGATCGGGTTCGCGAGCTGGTCGACTCCTATGATCCCCACGCCGTCGTTCTCGCCCGGTTCATGCAGGTGCTGCCGGAGGATCTGTGCGAGCACTGGGCCGGCCGCGCGCTGAACATCCACCACAGCTTCCTGCCGTCGTTCGTCGGCGCACGCCCTTACCACCAGGCATTCGCCCGTGGCGTGAAGCTGATCGGAGCGACCTGCCATTACGTGACGGCCGAGCTCGACGCCGGCCCGATCATCGAACAGGACGTCATTCGCGTCGACCACTCCGACGAGGTCACCGACATGGTGCGCCAGGGCCGGGACATCGAGAAGCTCGTTCTCTCCCGTGGCCTCCGATGGCATCTGGAGGACCGTGTCCTGGTCCACGGCCGTAAGACAGTCGTCTTCAGCTAGTTGCCCGCGGGCTTCACAAGATGCGCAGGCGCGCGACTTCGGCGTTGAACTCGTCGATGGCCTCGACCGAACTCATGTGGCCGATGCCGGGAATCTCGACGAGGGCGCTGAGGTGGTCGTGGGCGTCGAGCGCTTCGGCCAGTTTGCGGGCGTGCACGGGAGGCGTGAGCCGGTCCGCGGTTCCCACGAGCACGGTCGTCGGCACGTTGAGGTTCTTCAGCGCCTCGTGAATGTCGAGGTCGGTGAGTGCAGCGCCCCAGATTCCTCGGGTTCGGGGCGCACACTCGAGCACGATCTTCTCGCAGAACGCGACCTCGGCAGGCGTCGATCCCGGCGCCATCGACACGTACTTGATGGCGTGGCGGGTGACGGACGACGGTCGTAGCGGGACCGCTGATTTGAGGACCACCCGCCCGACGGGCACGGGTACGCGCGGGAATCGCTGAGGGAGCGGGATGACCGTGGTCTCACGTACCAGGCTGTCCGTGGCGGTCGAGGCGAGCAGGACTGCGCTCACCAGGCGGTCGACCTGTTCGGGGTACCGCCCCGCCCAGGCCATGATCGACATTCCGCCCATGCTGTGGCCGACGAGCACTGCCTTGTCCGATTCATCGACAGTGGCCGCGAGAACGTCCGCGAGGTCGTCGGCGAGTACGTCGGGGCCGAGCGGCCTGGTGCCGACGTCGCTGCGGCCGTGGCCACGCTGGTCGTAGACGATGACCTTGTAGTTGTCCGCGAAGGCGTTGATCTGCGGTGTCCAGTAGTCCACCGAGCACGTCCATCCGTGGCTGAACACGATCGGCTGTGCGTCGGGGTCTCCGTAGATCCGCACGTGCAGTTGCGCGCCGTCGTCGGTGACGACGGGGACGGTCCGAGGAACGTGTGTCGGCTGGTGCAGCAGCTCGTCGGGTCGACTGTCCGCCGCGCGGACGAAACTGTTCGCGTGGCGATTTCTGCGGACGAGGGCACCGATGCCCGCAATCGCCGCGAGACCTCCGACTCCGAGAATCGTTGCCTCGACTGCCTTGCGTGTAACCACTTCAAGCCTCCCCTGTCTGCGACAGTGCCGCGCCTTCCGACGCAGTGTCGCCTTCCGCGCTGTACTGCGCGACCATCTCTTCCATGGTCAACGTGATTCGGTGTTCCATTGCTTCCCGGAACAGCGCTCCGACCACGCGATGCGTGAGCGGCCGGAGGTTGTCGATCAGCGTTGCCAGTTGCCCTACGGTCAGGGCGTCGGTGTCGAACGGATCCTTGCCTTTGCCGACGAATTTGTCTGTGATCAACGACACAAACCTTGCGGCGACGTCATCGAGGTCCTTCTGCACCGCTTCGGTCTCGTCGAGGATGCGACCGACCGAGGTTCCCGCGTCGTGGAGCAGTGTCGCGGCGTCGAGCAGATCCGGCTGGTCGACGCGGTAGCCATCCGAGCTGCGGGCCAGTACGCCGAGGGCAACCCCCCGGTCGAGTTCGTCGTCGGTGATGCCTCGGGCGAACTTCCGGGTGATGTCCTCGCGGGTCACGTGGGTCGATTCCCGTTGCCTGCGGGCGGTGTCGTCGACGTCGTCGGCGGTCAGAACGTCCTCGATGCGGAGCCCGGACTGCGCTGCGATCAGCAGTTCGCTGATGGTTGCGAAGGTGTACCCGCGGTCGAGCATCCGGCTGATCAGCTCCAGCCGGGCTAGGTGGGACTCGCTGTACCAGCCGGTTCGTCCTTCTTTCCGCGGCGGCGGAAGCAGTCCACGGTCCTGGTAGACGCGGACGTTACGAACGCTCACCCCTGCGCGACGCGCCAGATCGTCGACCCGGTACTCCATCATCCCTAGAAGATAGGCCCACGCCCCGCGGGATCGGCGAGCGAGGATCTACCAGCGCGAGCCGCCGCGCTGGATGCTGTCGACCTTCGGTCGGACGTCGACCAGGTAGACGCAGACCGCGACGATGCCGATCAGGCCGATGAAGTTGATTCCGAACGCAAAGATGACGAGCAACGCCACGACGAGGATTCCCAGCCAGACGGGCTTGGTCAACTTGTCCACCGCGGTGAAAGCGTCGGGCCGCTGCCTGACTGCGTGGAACACCGCGTAGGCGGCGCCGGCCAGCGCGATGAAGCGCAGGACGAGAAGGATCAGTCCGGTGAGGCTGTCTACGGCTGGCACAAGGCCCATACTAACCACTCGAACTGGGCAATTCGACCCCTGCACCGCTCGGTGCAGGGGTCGACAGCCGTTCGGACGCTCAGCTGGTGGTCTTCTTGGCCGGAGCCTTCTTGGCCGGTGCCTTCTTCGCTGCGGTTGCCGGCGTCGCCTTCTTGGCGGGCGCAGCCTTCTTGATCGGAGCGTTGGCGGTGCCGCGGGTCTTGGACTCGACCTTGCCTGCCACGCCGCTCACCTTCTGCGATGCGTCGGTTGCGGCTTCCTTGGCGCCTTCGCCCGCCTCGTCGATGCCCTCGGCCAGTTCCTCGGCCGAATCGGAGATGTCGTCGGCGGTGTCGCGGACCTTGTCCGACGCGATGCCTGCGAGTGCGGCAGCGCGCTCACCGACTGCACGGGTCTGCGAGGCGACGGTGCCGAGAGCCTGCTCGGTCAGGTCGACGACGTCGTTGGCGGCGGAGTTGGCACGCTCGAGTCCTTCTTCGACGGCGGGGGTGCGGCGAATCCGCTCGACGGTCTCTTCGCCGCGCTCGGCGAGCGAGGTGTAGAGATCGGACGCGACCTTCAGGTACGCCTCGGCGACCTTGCGCAGTTCTTCCGGGGTGAAGCGCTCACGCAGATCCGCGATCTCGTCGGGGAGTTCGGCGGGAAGGTTCGCCAAGCGCTCGCGAAGGGACTCGACTCCTTCGGTGACGTCCTCGGACAGGTCGGCGATCCGTGCCCGTGCCGTGTCGACGCGATCGGTGACCTCGCTGCCGCGCGTCTCGGCGCGACTGCGTACCTGCGAAACGACGTCGGCGACGGCCTGAACGACGGCATCGCCTGCGCCGACTGCGGCGTAGAGGGGGGTCTTGACGTTGTCGAAGTTCCTGGGATCAGTCATGGGAAGACTCCTGTAAGGGTGATTCGGTGTCGGTTGTCGGATCTGGTCCGGCTGCGTTCTTCTGGTCGTTCTCTCGGCGGAACGAGTCGTAGATCTCGATCAGCACGTGCTTCTGCCGTTCGGTGATCTCCGTGTCGCCGAGCAACGCGTCCCGGACTGGACCGTGTGGTCGTTCTTCCAAGAACCCGGCCCGTACGTACAAAGCTTCCGATGACACACGTAGACCCTTGGCGATCTGCGTGAGCACCTCGGCGGAGGGCTTGCGCAATCCGCGCTCGATCTGGCTGAGATACGGATTGCTCACCCCCGCCCTCGACGCGAGTTGCCGCATGGATACCTGGGCTGCCTCGCGCTGGCTACGGATGTAACTACCGATGTCCGACGCCGCGGTTGTGACGACGCTTGCGACGAGGTCGCTCGCTTCGGCCACGACGTCCGTCGCCTCGGACACCTTCGCGACTATCCCCTGGTTGTCGATCTGACTGTCGATCGGATCTTCACTGCTGGGGGTCATGGTCACCACTCGTTTCGTGTGTCTCGAACTTGTGGTCTTCGGTGTACTCGTCCGAGGCTACCCAAGGGTGCTAACTATTGCAAGCACTCTGCTAGCAGTAGTTGCCATCAGCCGAACAGCAGGTGCGACAACGTGTAGATCACCAGTCCGGCGAAGGAACCGACGACGGTGCCGTTGATACGAATGAACTGCAGATCGCGACCGACCTGTAGTTCGATCTTGCGGCTCGCCTCGTCGGCGTCCCATCGCGCGACGGTGTCGGTGATGATCGTCGTGATCTCGTCCGCGTAGTTGGACGCCACGTAGCGGGCCCCGCCGAGCAGCCATCCGTCGACCTTGGCGCGCAGTTCCTCGTCGTCGCGGATTCTCGCGCCCCAGTTCGCGACGTTCTCGCTGACCTTGCGTCGCAGGGTGCTGGACGGGTCGTCCACGGATTCGGTGATGAGCCGCTTGGCCACCTTCCACGTTGCCGCGGCGAGCCCGGTGATCTCCTCACGGCCCATGATCTGCGCTTTGAGCGACTCCGCCTTCTCGATGGTCGCGGGGTCGTTCTGCAGATCGTGGGCGTAGTCGACGAGGAACTTGTTGGCGGCCAGGCGCAGTTCGTGCTGCGGGTTGGACCGAACCTTCCAGGTGAACTCGACGAGTTCCTTGTAGATCTTCTCGCCGAGCAGGGCGTCGACGAACTTCGGCGACCACGTCGGTGAGTCACGGGACACGACGCGCTCGATGGTCTCCTCACTGCCGAGGGCCCACTGGTGTGCGCGCTCGGCCAGCATGTCGATGAGCGGTAGCTGCCGGTTCTCCTTGATCAGCTCGTCGAGCACGCGTCCGATGGGCGGCCCCCACTGTGGATCGCCGAGACGTTTGACGATGGTGCTGTCGATGATCTGGGTGATGTCCTCGTCCTTCAGGACTTCGACGGCGCCGTGCAGAATCGTCGCGGATTCCGCGGCGACACGTTCGGCGTTCTGCGGCTCGGCGAGCCACGTTCCGAGCCGCAGCGGGATCTGCGCGGACCGTACTTTCTCCGACACGACGTCGGGGGCGAGGAAGTTGCTCCCCACGAAGGACCCGAGCGAGGATCCGAGCTGATCCTTCTTCTTCCTGATGATCGCGGTGTGCGGAATCGGAATGCCGAGCGGATGCTTGAACAACGCGGTCACCGCGAACCAGTCGGCGAGCGCACCCACCATGCCCGCCTCGGACGCCGCCCTGACGTACCCGACCCACTCCCCCGCACCGCGGGATTCCTGCCAACGGCAGATCAGGTAGACCACCGTCGCGAACGCAAGGAATCCGGTCGCGACGACCTTCATCTTGCGCAGATCACGACGCTTGGTCGCGTCGTCCATCTTCATCAGTTCCACAGCGCCATTGTGCCCGCGCACCGGCGTTGCAAACGTGAGCCGCACCATGGACGACCTGTCCCAGCCCGGACGCCTAAGCTGATCTGCATACGAAGGCGATGGGATACGGCGGGCACACGTGGCGAGAAATGCAACATCAGCGAACAGTGACGACACCGAAGCAGCAGCCAAGGACGCAGGGGCCGGTAAGGCGGAGGCCACCAAGACGGAGAAGCCGGACGGCCGCAAGCGGCGCTGGCGCGACCACAAGATCGCGCGTCGGGAAGAGTTGGTCGACGGCACTCTCGCGGCGATCCGCCTGCGCGGGCGCGAGATCGGGATGGACGAGATCGCGTCGGAGATCGGTATCTCGAAGACCGTGCTGTACCGGTACTTCACCGACAAGGCGGACCTGACCAACGCGACGATGACGCGGTACGTCGAGACGACGCTCGCGCCGCGGATCTATTTCGCGATCTCGGAGGAACTGGACGAGTACCACCTCACCCGGGCGGTCATCGCGGCGTACGTGGAGACGGTTGCCACCGATCCCGAGGTCTACCTGTACGTGATGGCGAACAACGCGGGCAGCAACCGGGACGTCGTCGCGGAGTCGGAGCGCATGATCGCCGAACTGTTGGCGACGGTTCTCGGCGAGCGTCTACGCCAGCGCGAAATGGATTCCGGCGGTTCGGTGCCGTTCGCGTTCGCGATCGTCGGGGCCGTGCAACTCGCCACCCACTGGTGGATCTCGAACAAGTCGATGTCGATGGAGGACCTCATCGACTACCTCAGCATGATGACGTGGGGCGGAATTCACGGCGTCGCGATGGCCGACGGTTCCCCGGCGAAATTCAACGCGCAGCCGCATCCGCTCGTCACCCCGAAGGACGAGGAGGACCAGCGCTCGGTTTGAAACGCCGATTCGCCGGTCACCCTGGCACCATGAGCCCTTCGTTGACAGGACGCACGGTGGCCATTCTCGCTACCGACGGCGTCGAAGAAGTAGAACTGGTCCAACCTCGTGATGCGGTCCGATCCGCCGGTGGCACAACGACATTGATTTCGCTGACTCACGGGGACATTCAAGCGATGACCGGTGACGTCGACGCCTCCAACACGTTCGAGGTCGACGCTGTCGTCGCGGATGTGTCTCCCGAGGATTTCGACGCGTTGATTCTCCCCGGCGGGACCACCAACCCGGACAAGTTGAGAACCGACTCCGACGCAGTGGAATTCGTCCGCCGATTCGTGTCCTCGGGCAAGCCCGTCGCCGTCATCTGCCACGGTCCGTGGACCCTCGCGGAGGCCGACGTTCTCCAGGGCCGCACCTTGACGTCGTTCCCCAGTATCCGCACCGATCTGCGCAATGCGGGCGCGACCGTCGTCGACGAGGAAGTGGTGGTCGACGGAAATCTGATCTCGAGCCGTAACCCGGACGACCTCCCCGCCTTCTGCGCTGCACTGGTGGAACAGTTCTCGAAATCGGACACCGTAGGTTAGCGTTGCCTATGCGCACATCCCGCCTCGCTCTACTCGCCCCCGCGATCGCCGCGGTCGCGGCCCTCACGATGACCGCCTGCAGCAGCTCCGACTCGTCGGACACGGACACCGAGGGTGCCACCGTCTCGACCATCTTCGGCGACGTCACCGTTCCCGAGAACCCGCAACGCGTGGTGGCCCTCGGTTGGTCCGACGCCGAGACCGCACTCGCGCTCGGAGTGCAGCCGGTGGGAGCCAGTGACTGGCTTGCAGTCGGCGGAGACGGACTCGGCCCGTGGGTGGAGGAGTCCTACGACACGCCACCTACCATCCTAGGCACGTACGAGGTGGACATCGAGTCCGTGGCCGCGCTCGACCCGGACCTCATCCTGTGGACCCGCAGCACCAACGACCAAGCCACATACGACCAGTTGTCCGAACTCGCGCCGACGGTCGGGGCACCCGCCGGCACCGAGATCGCGTACGGCACCACGTGGGACGGTCAGACCGAACTGGTCGCCGAGGCACTCGGCAAGGAAGCCGAAGGCCGGACGCTCATCGACGAGACCAACGCCGCGTTCGACGCCGCAACAGCGGCCAACCCCGAGTTCGACGGCAAGAACGTCGTCGTCGGCACGCTGTACAGCGGGCAGTTGGGTGCCTACGTCGACGGCGATACTCGCGTCGAGTTCATGAAGCGGCTCGGCTTCGTCAACAAGCCGGAAATTCAGGCCCAGGCGTCGGACGGGAAGTTCGCCATCGACCTGTCCGCCGAGAACGCAGCCCAGCTCGACGCGGACCTGACCGTGATGTTCCCCATCGGCGAGACCGCTGACGCCATCGCGAACGACCCGTCGATCCAGGGTCTCCCGGTCGCCCGCGACGGGCGTCTGGTGGTTCTCGGTGACCTCGACCTCAGCAACGCCTTCTCGGCCGCCTCGGTTGCAGGTACCCGATACGCCCTCGAGAACGCTGTTCCGCTGTTCGCTGCTCCGCTGAAGGGCTGACGAACGACACTCCTGCGGCCTCGCCCCTCGACAGAGGGGCGGGGCCGCTCGTCGTTGCCCACCGAGAACGCTTTGGTTCCGCACTGCCGACCGTGGTTGGATCGACGCGTGTTCGGTTCTCGCGCTCCCCGGTTCCTGCCGGCGAAACCGACAGTGGGTCCGAAGGCCAGCGCGGCTGCGCTCGCCGTATGTGCAACCCTTGCGGCGGCGTGCAGCACCACCTCCGCCCAGCCGCACGCACCCTCACCCGCACACTCGGCCGCCCAGCCGCCTGCTTATTCGACGAGCATCCCCACCGCCACGGCCGAGACCGTCGCCGCGCGCGGAACCGTCGTGTCGAGTTCCACCACGACGCCGTTCGATCCAGCTCTGTTCCCGGCCGGCACCACCGCGGCGACTGTCGTGTACAACTCCGTGTCCGGCGTGGACGGCAGCCCGACCCAGGTGAGCGGCGCAGTGTTCGTCCCCGACGGCCCCGCCCCCGTCGGCGGGCGACCCATCGTGGCGTACGCGCACGGAACCGTCGGCATCTCCCCCGGGTGCGCCCCGTCCGAGAAGCGAGACCTCGCCGGAGACGCCGACGTGGTGTCACGCTTCCTCGAACGCGGATACGCCGTCGCATACACGGACTACCAGGGCTTGAGCAGCACCGTCGACTCGCCGCCACACCCGTATCTGGAACCTCGGACCGCAGCCTTCGACGTCATCGACTCCGTCCGCGCCGCCCGCAACCTCGACCCGCGCCTGTCGACACGATGGGTAGCCGTCGGCTGGTCCCAGGGCGGCCAAGCAGCGTGGGCTGCAAACGAATTCGACGACGTGTACGGCGACGGACTCGACCTGCGCGGCGCCGCAGTCCTGTCTCCAGCACTGGACATTTCGCCCGGAATCATCGAAGCCCAGAGCTCGGGAACATCAGGCGAAGCAGATGGCCAGCGGGCGGTGTACCCACTGATCGTCGAAGGCGCCGCCCGGGTCGACCCGTCCATCGACCCCGCCGACCACCTGCACGGTGCCCTCGCCGGCAACCTCGACCAACTCGTCGGATGCAACGCCGCGAGCAGCGAAGCACAAGCCGCCGCAGCCGCCGACGTCCAGCCAGGTGACACCACCGCATCGACTCCGGCAGCCGCCGAACAACTGACGCGCCGCATGCAGGAGTACTCGCTGCCCCGCGCAGCATCACCCGCACCGATTCTCGCCGTCTACGGCTCCGAGGACACCGTGGTGAAACCCGCCTGGACCGAATCCGCGCTCGGGCGAGCCTGCAGCCTCGGCGACACCCTGCTGGCCGTCCGCCTCGAAGGCCAAGGTCACGACGTCGACCCCGGCACCCTCGTCGAAACCTGGGTCGACGACCGCTTCACCGGCGGCCCCGCGCCCAGCAACTGCTGAGCCGTCACATACTCCCGTGCGGGCTTGTCACATTCTTCCCGGAGGGCTTGTCACATTCTCCCGGGCGGGAAGCCACCTTCGGCGACGGGGCCCCAGGATTCGATCGTGATGCGTATCAACGACTTTCCCTGCTTCACCATTGCCTCGCGGTACTCGTCCCAATCGGAATGCTCCCCGGCGATGCTGCGAAAGTACTCGACGAGCGGTTCGACGGCGTCCGGCACGTCGAGGATTTCAGCGGTTCCGTCGATCTGGACGTAGGCGTCGTTCCATTCGTCGGAATGAACGCAGACGGTGACGGCGGAGTTCCGCCGGATGTTGGCCACCTTGGCGCGTTCGGGGTACGACGCGATGACGATGCGGCCCTCGGAGTCGACGCCGGATGTCACCGGCGAAACCTGCAGGCCACCATCACGTTTGTGCGTGATGAGCGTGGAATGATGACGTGGGCGGACGAAGTCGAGCAGTTGTTCACGTGCGACGGATTCAGCAGTTGCCAGTTTGGGAGCCATGCCTCCAGGTTAGCCGCGCCGCGCGACGCCATCTCGGTTCTCGGCGGGTGGGGTCCCCGCTGCTACTAGGGTCCAATCATGGCAAAGCATTCGAAGAAGAGCGGCAACCTGTGGTCGACACCTGCGGCCGACATCCTCCGTGCGACCGACGAGACATCCGTCGCGGACCTGGACTGCTCACTGACTCCGGGTTTCGAGGGAAGCAAGACCGACGGGCAGGCGCTGCTCGCAGAGCGCGGCGAGGTGCTGTCGGCGTTGCAGGAGAAGCTGTACGCCAACGGCCGGACCGGTGACCTGCGCTCGATCCTGCTTGTACTTCAGGGCATGGACACCGCAGGCAAGGGCGGCATGGTGCGACATGTCATCGGAATGGTCGACCCGCAGGGCGTCGACCTGGCGTCGTTCGGAGTTCCGACGCAGGAGGAGAAGCAGCATCACTACCTGTGGCGCATCCGAAACGCCCTGCCGCGCGGTGGACGGATCGGTGTCTTCGACCGCTCGCACTACGAGGATGTGCTGGTCGTCGCCGTCCACGACCTTGTTCCGCGTCAGGTCTGGGAACCGCGGTTCGACGAGATCAACGCGTTCGAGAAGGAGTTGGTCGACGGCGGCACGCACATCGTGAAGGTTGCGTTGTTCGTTTCTCCGGAAGAGCAGCGAACCAGGTTGCAGGAGAGGTTGGATCGGCCGGACAAGCACTGGAAGTACAACCCGGGCGACGTCACCGAGCGCGGCTTTCTGCCGCAGTACCGCACCGCGTATCAGCGGGTCATCGACAGGACCAACACGGACTACGCGCCGTGGCACGTCATTCAGGCCGATCGGAAGTGGTACGCACGCTTGGCGGTGACCGAGCTGCTGATCGATGCACTGCAGAAGCTCGACCTCGAGTGGCCCGAAGCCGATTTCGACGTCGAGGTGGAGAAGCAGCGTCTCGCGGACAGCTAGCGACGGACCTCTCCGACGAGGTCAGGAGTCCGACGAGGTCAGGAGTCCGACTGGGTCAGGAGTCGGGGTGCCCTGTGCCGCCGACGAGACCCATCGCCGACGCCATTGCGACGACGCACACGCAACCGGCGATGACGGCGACGGTGCCGAGACCGTTGAAGGCCGACAGTGCGAACAGGACGAGCGCGAGCACACCGACGGTGACCAGTGCATACCGCGCGGCGCCGGGGTGGGCGCCGACCAGTGCGTGGCCGGCTGAGCTGTGCCCGGCTGCGGCCATCTTGCCGTGACGGCTGGAGGAAGTCTTCATGAAAGTGTCCTTTCCTTGCGGAGAACATCTTCCGACCCGACTTCGACGTTACGCCTGTGGGCGGCAGGTAGCGCCCGTCGCTACCTGCCGCCCACAGGAGTGGATCAGAAGGTGTTGGCGTCGATGACGAAGCGGTATCGAACGTCGCTCTTCAGGACGCGCTCGTAGGCTTCGTTGATCTTGTCGGCCGGGATGGTCTCGATTTCGGCACCGATGTGGTGTTCGGCGCAGAAGTCGAGCATTTCCTGGGTCTGCGCGATGCCACCGACCATCGAGCCTGCGAGGCTGCGACGGTTCGCAGCGAGCGTGAATCCGCGAACCTTGATGGGCTCCGACGGCAGTCCGAGGATGACGAGCGAGCCGTTGATCGCGAGCAGCGACATGTGCTTGTCCATGTCGATCTCGGCGGAGACGGTGTTGATGATCAGGTCGAACTCGCCGCGCAGCTTCTTGAACGTCTCCTTGTCGGAGGTCGCGTAGTAGTGGTCGGCTCCGAGGCGCTTGCCGTCCTCTTCCTTGCTCAGGGTCTGGCTCAGCACGGTGACCTCGGCTCCGAGGGCGTGGGCGATCTTGACGCCGACGTGGCCCAGTCCGCCCATTCCGATGATGGCGACCTTCTTGCCCGGGCCTGCACCCCAGTGCTTGAGCGGCGAGTACAGCGTGATGCCCGCACACAGCAGCGGTGCGGCGACATCGAGTTCGATGCCCTCGGGGATGGACAGCACGAAGCCCTCGGTCACGACGATGTGCGTCGAGTAGCCGCCCTGGGTGATCGACCCGTCGGCCTGCTTGGAGTTGTAGGTCTGGGTGACGCCCTTGAAGCAGTACTGCTCCTCGCCTGCCAGGCAGGCGTCGCACTCGCCGCACGAGTCGACGAAACAGCCGACGCCGACGCGGTCGCCGACCTTGTGCTTGGTGACGCCGGAGCCGACCTCGGCAACGATGCCTGCGATTTCGTGTCCCGGGACGACCGGGTAGGTGGTGCCGCCCCACTCGTTGCGGGCGGTGTGGATGTCGGAGTGGCAGATGCCGGCGAACTTGACCTCGATGAGGACGTCCTTGGGGCCTAGCTCGCGGCGGTCGATCGTCACCTTCTCGAGGGGTGCGTCGGGGGCTGTCGCTGTGTACGCGGTAGCTGAAGTCATAACTACATTGCTACCTACGCATCGGTAGCTTGGCAAACAGCCTTGGCGCGTTCGAGCAGGTGAAGGCGCCGCGAGCAGGGAATTCCCGATCGGCGGGAGGCGTTCGCTACATTCTCGGCGTCAGCTGTTGCGAGCGATGTTGTATCCGAGCCAGCCGACGTAGGCACCGAGGCCGAGCAGGCCGATCTTGCGTGTCTTCGGGTACGCGATGGCGGCTCCGACGACCAGTTCGGTTGCACCGTTGCGCGTGATCCAGTCGCGGGTGTCCTTCGGGAACGGCAGTTTGGTGATGGGCTCGAATGCCTCGGGAACCACGAAGTGCGCTGCGCCCGTCGCGGCCAGTCCGATACCGAACGCCTTCGGCAACACTCCACCGGACTTCTTCGACTTGCTCATCGCTCTCCCCTGACGTCGTCTGGCGCGCCGTGTGCGCACCACCAAGTTACTGCGGTCGGGAGTGGAAATGTATCCCGACACCTACATTTTCACTCACGAAGGCTCTTTCACTACCCGGCCGTTCTCGTACCGATAGAACCCTGCGCCTGTGCGTTTGCCGGTCGAACCCGATTCGACCATCCGAAGAAGCAACGGCGGGGCGGCGAAGAGTGGTTCGCCGAACTCGGCGTACATGGAATCGGCGATGGACTTGACCGTGTCGAGTCCGATCAGATCCGCGAGCGCAAGCGGCCCCATCGGATGCGCGAGACCGAGCACCGTCGCCTTGTCGATGTCTTCCTTGGAGGCAAATCCGGACTCGACCATCCGAACCGCGGAGAGCAGGTAAGGAATGAGAAGTGCATTGACCACGAACCCGGATCTGTCCGCCGAGCGGACGACCTGCTTGCCGAGTACGTCGCCGGCGAACTTCTCGGCGCGTTCGGCCACTGCGTCACTGGTTTTCACGGTGGTGACCAGCTCGACGAGAGGCAGAACCGGCACCGGATTGAAGAAGTGCAGCCCGACGACTCGGTCGGGCGAGGCCGTCGCGACACCGAGTTTCATGATCGGGATCGACGACGTGTTCGACGCGAGGACCGCGCCGGGGTCCGTCACCACTGCGTCCAGACGGGCGAAGATGTCGGACTTGATGTCCTCGTCCTCGGTGACGGCTTCCACGACGAGCTCTCGATCCGCGAAGTCGTCGAGATCGGTCGTGAAGCGTAGTGCGCACGCTGCCTGTTCGCGTTCGCGTTCGGTGATCTTGCCGCTGCTGACGCCACGGTCCAACGATCGCAGGACGCGCGTGCGTCCTGCGGTCGTCAGCTCGCGAGTGTGCTCGTAGACCAGAACGTCGAGGTGTGCCCGGGCGCAGACTTCTGCAATCCCGGCCCCCATCTGGCCGGCGCCGACAATCCCCACCCTCTCGACCGGCACGGCGGACTCCTTCGATGCGTACACGACAACAGCTGTAAGCGAGGTGGGGTAACTCCGGCCGGGTACCCCCAGAACCCGGGCGATACAGATCAGGCGGCCCGCAGCGAAACGCTGGGGCCGCCTGACTGATGTGCTGTGTATCCGGGGAGGCGGGCTAGCTCAGTGGAACTGGCCCTCTTCGGTGGATCCCTTCAGCGCTGCGGTCGAGGTGTTGGGGTCGACCGTGGTGGCGATGGAGTCGAAGTAGCCTGCGCCGACCTCACGCTGGTGCTTGATGGCGGTGAAGCCACGCTCTGCTGCAGCCTTGAACTCGCGCTCCTGCAGGTCGACGAACGCGGTCATGCCTTCGCGGGCGTAGCCGTGTGCCAGGTCGAACATGCCGTAGTTGAGCGAGTGGAAGCCCGCGAGGGTGATGAACTGGAACTTGAAGCCCATTGCTCCGAGCTCACGCTGGAACTTCGCGATGGTCGCGTCGTCCAGGTGCTGCTTCCAGTTGAAGGACGGCGAGCAGTTGTACGCCAGGAGCTGGTCCGGGAACTCGGAGCGAACCGACTCGGCGAAGTGCTTGGCGACCTCGAGGTCCGGCACGCCGGTCTCCATCCAGATGAGGTCTGCGTACGGCGCGTATGCCTTGGCACGCGCGATGCAGGGCTCGACACCGTTCTTGATGCCGTAGAAGCCTTCTGCCGTGCGGGTGCCGTCGAGGAACGGCTGATCGCGCTCGTCCACGTCGGACGTCAGAAGCGTTGCGGCCTCGGCGTCGGTGCGGGCGATGACGACGGTCGGAACGTCCGCGACGTCGGCGGCGAGGCGAGCCGAGGTCAGGGTGCGGATGTGCTGCTGGGTGGGGATGAGCACCTTGCCACCGAGGTGGCCGCACTTCTTCTCCGAGGCGAGCTGGTCTTCCCAGTGCGATCCGGCGACGCCGGCCGCGATCATGGCCTTCTGCAGCTCGTAGACGTTGAGGGCACCACCGAAGCCGGCTTCGCCGTCGGCGACGATCGGAGCGAGCCAGTTGTCGACGGTGGTGTCACCCTCGACGCGGGCGATCTCGTCGGCGCGCAGCAGTGCGTTGTTGATGCGACGAACGACCTGCGGCACCGAGTTGGCCGGGTACAGGCTCTGGTCGGGGTAGGTGTGTCCGGACAGGTTGGCGTCGCCTGCGACCTGCCAGCCGGAGAGGTAGATGGCCTTGAGGCCTGCGCGGACCTGCTGAACGGCCTGGTTACCGGTCAGTGCGCCGAGCGAGTTGATGTAGTCCTCGTTGTTGACGAGGTCCCAAAGAATTTCGGAGCCGCGGCGAGCAAGGGTTGCTTCCTCGACGACGGAGCCTTGCAGCTTGGAAACCTGCTCGGCGGTGTAGTTGCGCGTCACGCCCTTCCAGCGAGGGTTGGTGTCCCAATCCTTCTGGATTTCTTCTGTAGTTTTCGGGGTGCCGGTGGTCGACATCTCAGCTCCAGTCTCTATCGGATGTGCGATACGGCCGACTCGGTGCTCGAATTCTTCACATCGTTGCCAGGCCGTGCGGGTGTTCTTCCAAAGAGTGGCACACCCGAAAAGGGCCGTCCACCTGTTGCAAGTGCCAATCTTGGTTAGGTTTCAATCAAGCCTTGCTAACTTTGCGAAGATCGCCGTCGGATCACACCCGCCCGATCGGACAGCTTTGCTACTCGCCAGTAGGACGAAAGCGCAGTTCATGAACGCAATTTACGAAAACCGTCCGGCCATTCCAACCGGACAAACGTACTGTTTTCATGAAACCGTCTGAATCGAGCCAGAAGGCAGGCACTGTGACCAGTATCACATACTGCAATCGGAGCCTCGTACGACGAAAGCAGCCTCGGCACAGTGCCGAGGCTGCTTCCGGTGAGAGAGGGACGTGTCAGCTGCGCACCCGCACGCGTTCGGGCGACGACGCCACGAGCACACTCGGCCGAATGTCGCTACGACCGGTGGCCACGCCGAGAACGCCCATGACCGCGATGACGACGCCCCCGACGAGCGCGAACAGGTCTGCTGTCACGAGGCCTGCAGGGAACGCCAAAACCACGGGCGACAGGGCGAGAGCCGCGCCGAGCACGACGTGCGCCCAGTGACTCGACCTCGAGGCCGCGGACATCGCCCACAGCGCGGTGCCTGCGGCGAGCAGACCGAGAATCAGAATGGCCCCGGACACGCCGGTATCACCGTCGACCGGAAGCCAGATGGTCGACGCCACCAGAACGGTGCCTGCTACGAGTACGACGGCGTCGCGGACGAGTTCACGAAGATTGTCGGACATGATGGGCCTCCCTCTTAATTACTTATGCGAACCAACATCTATGGGTATACGCCTCCCGGCGCCCGGTTGTTCCGCTCGACCCCGAATTGTGATCCACGGGCCATCCGGAACTGCACGTGCGCACCGATCGGTGAAGCCTGTTAACGCCATTCTTCGCAGGCGTAACCTGAGCGCATGCCCAAGACGTTCGTCGGCGTGCGCCTGCGTCAACTACGCACGGAACGCAAGATGAGTCAGGTAGCTCTGGCCGGACAGCTCGAGATCTCCGCGAGCTACCTCAACCAGATCGAACACGACGTGCGGCCTCTCACCGTCCCGGTCCTGCTGCGGATTTCCGAGGTGTTCGGCGTCGACACGTCGTTCTTCTCGTCCGAGGACGACACCAGGCTGGTGGCCGAGCTGCGCGAAGTCGCGCTGGATCAGGACATGGGCATCGTCGCCGACGCGCACGAGATCGCGCAGATGGTGTCTTCCCATCCGCAGTTGGCGCGAGCGATGGTCAACATGCATCGTCGGTATCGCAACACCACCGCTCAGCTCGCCGCGGCGACCGAGGAGCGGTTCGCCGACGGTAGTGGCAGCGGGTCGATCAGCAAGCCGCACGAGGAGGTACGTGACTACTTCTATCAGCGACAGAACTATCTCCATGAATTGGACACAGCGGCAGAGGAATTGACGTCGCGGATCCGCTTCCATCGGGCCGACGTCGGTAACGAGATCGCCAAACGCCTACGCACGGTGCACGAGGTGCAGATCGTCAATCGGATCGATCTGGGCGAGAACGTTCTGCACCGGTTCGACCCGAAGACTCGGCTGCTGGAGATCTCGCCCCACCTGTCCGGCGGGCAGCGGGTCTTCAAGTTCGCGGCAGAATTGGCCTACCTGGAGTGCGCGGACCTGCTCGAGCAGATGGTCGAGGAGGGAGGCTTCACGTCCGAGGCGTCCAAGAAGCTCGCGAAGCTGGGGTTCGCCAACTACTTCGCCGCCGCGACCGTTCTGCCGTATCACCAGTTCCACGACATAGCCGAGGATTTCCGCTACGACGTGGAACGGTTGTCGGCCTTCTTCTCGGTGAGCTTCGAGACGATATGCCATCGCTTGTCGACACTGCAGCGGCCGAAGCTCCGCGGAGTTCCGTTCTCCTTCGTCCGCGTCGACCGCGCCGGGAACATGTCGAAACGACAGTCGGCGACGGGGTTTCATTTCTCGTCGAGTGGCGGAACGTGCCCGCTGTGGAACGTGTACGAGACGTTCGCCTACCCCGGCAAGATCATGACTCAGATCGCGGAGATGCCCGACGGGCGCAGTTACCTGTGGATCGCTCGGACCGTCGAGCGGCGCGCGGCGCGGTACGGCCAACCGGGCAAGACCTTCGCCATCGGACTCGGGTGCGAACTCCGCCATGCGGGCCGATTGGTCTACGCGGACGGGCTGGATCTACACGGGTCGTCGGTCGCCACGCCCATCGGAGCAGGCTGCCGTGTCTGCGAGCGGGCGAACTGCCCTCAACGCGCCTTCCCTCCCCTGGGCAAGGACCTGGACATAGACGAGCATCGAAGCTCCGTGTCTCCCTACCTCGTTCGCTGAGCGGCGTCGCCGCACTCGCAGCGGGTCAGGAGGCAGTGAATCCCTTGGCTCGGTCGGCGTCGAACGGACTCCACAGTGTCGTGGACAGTTCCTTCTTCACCAGAGGGATCACTTCCTCCGCGAAGCGGCGAAGCGTGTCCTTCTGCTGCTCGAAGTCCAGGACATGATTCACCGACACCGACTGCAGATCGTGCCCGTAACTGTCGTGGTAGTCGAGAATCTTCTCCGCAACCCTGTCCGGGGATCCCACCAGTGCCGGGCCGCGCTCGACAGCATCCTCGATGGTCCGGAAACTCGTCACCCTCCCCTTCGCGGCCGGGTCGTGCTTGCCACCGAGGTCACTCCGCAAGCTACGCTCCAGCCGCTTGTCCTGCTGGGCCACGAACCCTTCGTAGATCGGACGGAACTCGTCGGTCGCCTGTTCGGTGGTGTCGGCGAGGAACAGCCCGCCGGAACCCGATCCGACGTAGAGCTTCTCCGGGTCGTGGCCGTGCGCGAGGTACTGCTCCCGGTATCGATCGATGAGAACCTTGTAGTTCTCTCGCGGCTGCAGAGCGTTGGCGGTGACGATGGGATCTCCCCACTTCGCGGCCAGGTCCACCGCCTCCACCGACGTCGCGGATCCGTGCCAGATTCGAAACGGCCCGTCGAACGGCCGTGGAAGGGTGGTCGCGTCGACGAGTGGGTGCCGGTGCGTCCCGTTCCAGTCGACGTGCTCTTCACGAACGAGCCGCCGAAGCAGCTCGTAGTTCTCGGTGAGGTACTCGTACTGCTTGGAGATGTCGAGGCCGAACAGTGGGTACTGCAGTGCTTCGTTGCCTTTACCGATGACGGGTTCGAATCGTCCGCGGCTGAGTTGGTCGATCGTCGCGAAGTCCTCGGCGACACGGATCGGATCGAGGACGGCGACGACGGATACTCCGGTCGACAGCAGGATCCGGTCGGTCGCGTGGGCGATGGCACCGAGAATCACCGTCGGCGACGAGGACAGGACGTCCCCGGCGTGACGTTCTCCGACGGAGAAGGAATCGAAGCCGAGTTCTTCGGCGAGAACTGCCGTTTCGACGACGCGACCCAGCCTGTCCGACGGATGGACGACCTCCCCGGTCACCGGGTGCGGTGGGTTGAAGATGATGTCCAGAATCTGAAATCGCACGTCGAATGTCTTTCTGTTATTTGGAGAGCAAGCCGCGGGCGGAGAGTGAATCCCGAATGGTGTCGCGCCCTTTCAGCGATGTCGCGTCGCGCAGCCGCGCGAGCACGGCGGTGGTCCATGCCGTCGTGCGCCCCTGTTCGCGGTTGTACTCCCCCAGTCGTTCGTCGTAGACGTCGATGCCGGAGTCGGCCGTCTCGGCGTCGTAGACGTCGTGATGGAGAACCGACGCCAGCGGCAGTCGAGGCTTGATACCGGGACCGGTGCCGTCGGTGGCGACAGCGGAGCGGCCGACGGACAGCCCGAACACCGGGAACGCCGCGGGAGGCAGGTCGAGCTCGTCGGAGATCTCTTCGGGCGCGTTGCGGACGGCTCCCACGTACACCGTCCCCCAACCGAGTGACTCCGCGGCGACGACGGCGTTCTGCGCGGCCAATGCTGCGTCGATCGCGCCCAGGAGCGTCGAGTCCAGGTAATCGGCACCCTCCGACGGCACACCCCGGCGTTCGGCCAGGCGCCGGACACGGCCCAGGTCGGCGAGAAAAACCAGGAACACCGGAGCTTGGGCAATGAAGGCCTGGTCACCTGCCAGCGTCGCGATCCGTGCCTTGCGCTCCGGATCACGGACGGCGACGACGCTCCAGGCCTGCAGGTTGGACGACGTCGGCGCGGACTGTGCTGCTGCGACGATGGTCTCGATGGTGGCGGTGTCGATCGGGTCCGAGGTGAAACTGCGCACCGAGCGATGGGAGAGCAGCACCTCCAGCGTCTCGTTCCGGTGCGCGAGCTCGCGTAGGTCCGGGTCGCGGTAGCGCTGAAATACTGGAGCAGGAGTCACTCGGACGATGATTGCCGCGTCGGTGCAGCGTGCACAGTGTTGGACTCAGCGTGATTCTATTGCCCGCAGCAGCGCCCCTGCGTCGGCGAACGCTCGTGCGCGGCGCAGCAGGGTCGGCGGGGCTGCAGGCTCGCCCTTCCACAGGCGGTAGAGGGTGGACATGGTGAGCACGAGCCGTTCGGGCGAGCCCCACGCCTGATACGGCTGAAAGTCCCTCGACTGCATCATGTTTCGTGCCGCATGCGCATACTCGACACCGGCGTCGAAGTGTTGGCGGCCGGCGTCGTCGACCCAGGTCCAGTACTCGCGGACCGCGCGGATCTCGTCGGCACCGCACAGTGGTCCGTGACCGGGCACGTACACGGCGGCGTCGAGCGCCAGTAGATGATCGAGTGCGTCGATCCAGTTGGACAAGGGGCCGTGCCACAGGATGGGCGTCGAACCGATGAACAGTAGGTCACCGCTGAACACGACACCGACGTCGGGCACGTGGGCGATCAGGTCTCCCGCCGTGTGCGCGGGCCCCAGATATCTGAGTTGTACGGCTCTGGTTCCGACGTCGATCCGTTCCGTCACGTCGAAGGTGTGATTCGGTAGCCGCGGCGAGGTACGGGGAAAGGTCGCCCCGCCCCGCACACGGTCCATGTAAGTCCCGGTTGCTCCGACCGGCCCGGGCAACCGGCCCGCCAGTGCCCCCAACGACGCGAACAGGTGCACGCCCGACGGGGGCGTCTCCTCCTTCATCGCATGCAACGACGCTGCGCTCGTGATGATTCTGGCGTCCGACGGAACCGTGTCGTTGCCCCACCAATGGTCGCCGTCCGAGTGCGTGTTGACCACGTCGGTGACCGGTGATCGTCGTGTGAGAGAACGATTCTCGGACGCGATGGCGTCGGCCCTGCCCGTGTCCCAGACGGTGTCGATCACCATCGACGCCGCACCGTCGTCGACGATCAGGCCGGTGTTCGTCTGGCCCCAGCCTCCAGGCGTCCACAGGTGGGCCCAGGTGCCGTCGGCGATCTGCTGTGCGTTCATGCACTCGACCCTAGCTACCGGGTCACTGGTCCGCCTCGGCTTCGAAGCGGGCGTTGCGACGACGCATCCACCACACCCCGAGTCCGACGACTCCGCCGCCGACGACGGCTCCGACGACACCGCCTGCCCAGGAACTCGCATCGGAGAACGTGTTCGGTTGCAACCTGATCAACGCCCCGACGTATCCGATGATCAGCACCACCGCGACGACGAGTCCGCGCACCCGGTTGATCTTGGACGCGGTGTACAGGTTGACCTTCCGCGCCGCCGAGTAACCGATGGTCAGGACGTTGATCACGGTGAGGGTGACGAGGATGCCGAGGCCGACCCATGCCCCGGTGGTGCCTGCCACCCACGGCAACACCGCGGCAGAGACGCGCGAGGCCCACTGGAAGAGCTGAAACCCTATGGCCGACGCTTCGTTCCACACATCACGCTGACGTTCGTCGTCGTAGAACTCGTCGTCCAGATCGCCGACGAATCGAAGTGCTTTCACGAACGCGTTCATATCTGCTCCTTCGTCAGTTCCTGCAGCTCGGTTGCTTCGGCAGCAGCTTCGGCCTCGCGGTCGAGTCGACGCTTGCGAACGAGGCCGTGCACCCCGCACCCGACACCGACGCACGCTCCGATGGCCATACCGACGAACACGGCTGCACCTCCTGCGCTCAGGTACTCGGAAGCCAGGGTGATCATCGCGCCGAACGCCGCGATCAGGTACACGCCGGTGCACAGGTAGATCCTTGGGCGAGCCAGTGATTGGGAGGTGTACATGTCGAGGCCTCGGGCCTTCGCGTACATCAGAACCATCGACGACACCGTGAAGAACACGGCCAGCACGCCGAGCGTGATCCAACTGCCGGTCACGCCTGCCACCCACGGGAGAACGGATCCGGCGATCAGCAGAGTCCAGACGAACAGCTGAAACCCTATGGCCGAGGCCTCGTTCCACACATCGCGCTGACGTTCGTCGTCGTAGAATTCGTCGTCGAGATCGCCGATGTACTGCATCGCCGCTGTGAAGGTGCTCATCTCTACTCCGTTTCGAAGAGTGTTTCGACGGTCGTTCCCAGTGCTCGCGCCAGCTTGATCGCGAGGTAGACGCTCGGGGCGTAATCGCCGCCCTCGACCGAAACGATGCTCTGCCTGCTGACTCCGCAGATCTTGCCCAGCTCGGCCTGGGTGAGCCGCGCCGCTTTGCGGTGCTCGCGCACCGAGTTGATCTTCAGCGCGTCGGTGGTCTTCGCCGCGTCTCTCATAGGTAAAAGTCAAGCGGACTTGTCACTGGATGTCAACCCTGCTTGTCATTTCGCCCGACGGCCGGTTGTTTACACCCGCGTAATCCGTGCAACGAACTCGTCACCGCGGAACATATCAACGCAATACTTCCCCTTTACTGTCTGCAATCGCGAATACAACTCCGTATACAAGCGAAAGGGCTTCCGCGATGCCTGCTCTTCCTTCCAGCAAGTTCGCCACCAAGGCACTGGTGCTCCCCGCAGCGCTGGCGATGGTCGGACTGACCCTCACCGCGTGCGGCAGCAGGGCCGGTGACACGGCGTCGGGCGAGGGTGGCGGGGCCACCGAATCCTGCGTCGACACCTCGGGCGACACCGTCAAGGTCGGTTCGCTGAACTCCCTGTCCGGCACGATGGCGATCAGTGAAGTGACGGTTCGTGATTCGATCGCCCTGGCCGTGGAGGAGATCAACGCGTCGGGAGGCGTCAACGGAAAGCAGATCGAGGTGGTCGCCGAGGACGGTGCGTCCGAGCCGACCGTGTTCGCGGAGAAGGCCGAGAAGCTCATCAGCAGCGACTGTGTCGCAGCGGTATTCGGCGGGTGGACGTCGTCGTCGCGCAAGGCCATGCTTCCGGTCTTCGAGGACAACGACGCACTCCTGTACTACCCGGTGCAGTACGAAGGCCTCGAAGCGTCGGACAACATCTTCTACACCGGCGCCACGACCAATCAACAGATCATCCCCGCGCTGGATTACCTGAAGGAGCAGGGGGTCACCTCGCTCTACCTGGTCGGTAGCGACTACGTCTTCCCGCAGACCGCCAACCGCGAGATCAAGGCGTACGCCGCGGCCAACGGCATCGAGATCAAGGGCGAGGACTACACGCCGCTCGGGTCCACCGACTTCTCCACCATCGTCAACAAGGTTCGATCCGCCGACGCGGACGCCGTGTTCAACACGCTCAACGGCGACTCCAACGTCGCGTTCTTCCGTGAGTACACCAATGCCGGCCTCAATGCCGCTGACATGCCGGTTATTTCGGTGTCCATCGCCGAGGAAGAGGTCGCGGGCATCGGTGCACAGAACATCGCGGGCCAGTTGACGGCGTGGAACTACTACCAGACGGTCGACACACCGGAGAACTCGAAGTTCGTCGCCGACTACAAGGCCAAGTACGGCGCCGACAAGCCGACCTCCGATCCGATGGAAGCCGCGTACACCTCGGTGTACCTGTGGAAGAACACCGTCGAGAAGGCAGATTCGTTCGCAGTCGCCGACATTCAGGCCGCGGCGGACGGCGTGAGCTTCGCAGCCCCCGAGGGTGAAGTGGTCATCAACGGCGACAACCACCACATCTCCAAGACCGCGCGCATCGGTGAAATCCGTCCCGACGGCCTGATCTACACGGTCTGGGAGTCGCCGGCACCGATCGAGCCCGACCCGTTCCTGGAGACCTACGACTGGGCCGCCGACCTCAACTGACCCCGGTCCCCGCTGTGCGCGCACATGTAGGCCAGGGTCGGCATGTGCGCGCACGGAGGGGCCTGTAAAGGAGCCTTACATGGATGTCGTAGTCGGGCAGCTGTTCACCGGCCTGAGTATCGGATCGATTCTCTTGCTCGCCGCTCTAGGACTCTCGCTGACGTTCGGTCAGATGGGCGTCATCAACATGGCTCATGGTGAGTTCATCATGGCCGGTTCGTACACCGCGTACGTCGTGCAGCAGATCGTCTCCACCGGCGGAGCGTCGCTGTTCATCTCTCTGATCGTCGGATTCCTCGTCGGCGGCGCCATGGGCGTCCTGCTCGAGGTCACGCTCATCCAGCGCATGTATCACCGGCCGTTGGACACACTGCTCGTCACCTTCGGTGTCGGTCTGGTTCTCCAGCAGCTCGCCCGCGACATCTTCGGCGCTCCGGCCGTCAACGTCGTCTCCCCCGGCTGGTTGTCCGGCGGTGTCGACATCCTCGGAGCCGTCGTCCCCAAGACGAGGATCTTCATTCTCGTTCTCGCCGTACTCTGCGTTCTCGCACTGTCGTTCGCGCTCAAGACGACACCGATGGGTCGACGCATCCGCGCGGTCGTGCAGAACCGCGATCTCGCCGAGACGTCGGGCATCTCGTCCCGTAGGACCGACATCTCGACGTTCTTCATCGGGTCCGGCCTCGCCGGCGTCGCCGGTGTGGCGTTGACGCTGATCGGCTCCACCAGTTCCACCGTCGGGCAGAGCTATCTGATCGACGCGTTCCTGGTGGTCGTCGTCGGCGGCCTCGGCCAGATCAAGGGCGCGGTGATAGCCGCGTTCACACTCGGCATCGTCAACTCGTTCATCGAGTACAACACGACGGCGTCCATTGCCAAGGTCATTCTGTTCGTCCTCATCGTGATCTTCCTCCAAGCCCGCCCGCAGGGTCTGTTCGCGGTCAAGACAAGGAGTTTGGTGTGAAAACCTTCGTCGCGAAACGTGGAGCATTGCTCGGTTTCGCCATCGCCGCGATCCTCCTGTTCGCCGTCGCACCGGCTGTTCTCAGTGAGTTCAGGCTCAATCTTCTCGGCAAGTTCATCTGCTACGCCATCGTTGCGGTAGGCATCGGATTGGCCTGGGGCCGAGGCGGAATGCTCACGCTCGGCCAGGGTGTGTTCTTCGGGCTCGGTGCGTACATCATGGCGATGCACCTCAAGATCTCCGACGCCGACATCCGCGGCGACGCGGTCCCGGACTTCATGTCCATCGCCGGTATTCGCGAGCTACCGTCGTACTGGGTTCCGTTCCAGTCTCCGCTCGTCACGATCCTCGGGATCCTGTTCATCCCGGCTTTCGTCGCACTCGTCCTCGGTCTCGGCGTCTTCAAGCGTCGGGTCAAGGGTGCGTACTTCGCCATCCTCAGTCAGGCGCTGGCCGCTGCGTTCGCCATCCTGCTGATCGGTCAGCAGAGCACCGGTGGATCCAACGGACTCAACCGATTCCGGACGTTCTTCGGGTTCAACCTGAACGACCCGGCCAACAAGCAGATGCTGTTCTTCATCGCGGCCGGTGTTCTGCTCGCGGTCGTCGCCATCACTCGCCAGCTGATGTACTCGCGGTACGGAGAGCTGCTCGTCGCCGTTCGCGACCAGGAGGAGCGCGTCCGCTTCCTCGGATACGATCCCGCGAACGTCAAGATCGTCGCCTACGTCGCCGCTGCGTTCTTCGCCGGCCTCGCCGGAGCCCTGTTCGTGCCCATCGTCGGGATCGTCTCACCGAACGACGTCGGCATCGTCCCGTCCATCGCCTTCCTGATCGGCGTTGCGATCGGCGGACGCACCACACTTCTGGGGCCGGTGCTGGGCGCTCTCGGCGTCGCGTGGGCTCAGACCACACTCTCGGAGCAGTTCCCGTCCGGGTGGACCTACGCACAGGGATTGCTGTTCATCGTCGTCGTCGGATTCTTCCCCGCGGGTGTGGCCGGTCTGTTCGCACTCCGGAAACGAAAGAAGGCAGGCGTCGACGTGGTCACCGTCGACGCCGTGGAGAAGGAGCTCGTCAAATGATCCACGTGGAGGGGCATCAGCCCACGTTCGGTGGCAATGCAGGCATGTCGAGCCAGTACCTGGAAGTCCGCGGTCTCACCGTCAGTTTCGACGGCTTCAAGGCGAACACCGACGTCGATCTCACTCTCATGCAGGGCGATCTCCGATTTCTCATCGGACCGAACGGTGCAGGCAAGACGACGCTGATCGACGCCATCACCGGACTCGTCCCAGCAACGGGATCGGTCACCAAGTCCGGCGTCGAACTGCTCGGCAAGAAGGTGCACCAGATCGCACGGCTCGGCGTCGGTCGAACGTTCCAGACTGCCAGCATCTTCGAGCAGCTCACCGTGTTGCAGAACCTCGACATCGCAGCGGGGTCGAAACGCACGTGGTCGACGATGCTCCGCAAACGCAAGACGGTGTCGGACGAGATCGAGGAGGCGCTCGAGACGATCGGCCTGAAGGCGCACCGGGACAAGCCGGCGGGCATTCTCGCGCACGGCCAGAAGCAGTGGCTCGAGATCGGAATGTTGTTGGTGCAGAACGCCGATGTGCTTCTGCTCGACGAGCCCGTTGCCGGTATGAGTCACGAGGAGCGGGAGGAGACAGGTGAACTGCTGCGCCGCATCGGCGGTGAGCGCACGGTCGTCGTCGTCGAGCACGACATGGACTTCATGCGCGCGTTCGCGACGTCGGTGACGGTCCTCGCCGGAGGCCGAATCCTGTCGGAGGGCACCGTCGCCGAGGTCCAGGCCGACCCGAAGGTCCAGGAGGTGTATCTCGGTACCGCAGCGGCGGGCGAGGAACTCGACAGAAAAGCAGAAGAAGGAGACAGTCATGCTTGAGCTGATCGACGTACGCACCGGGTACGGCCGGAGCGAAGTCATCCACGGTGCGTCGCTGACCGTTCCGGCCGACGGCGTCGCGGCCGTCATGGGACACAACGGTGCGGGGAAGACGACGCTGCTCCGTGCCGCCGTCGGACTGTTGAAGGTCACCTCGGGCAAGGTCATGTTCGATGGTGAGGACGTCAGCGCGTTGCGGCCGAGCGCGCGCGTCGCTCGTGGTCTCGCCTACGTACCGCAGGGCCAACAGTCCTTCGGGCAGTTGACGACGGCCGAGAACCTGCAGGTCGTCGCCGACGGCCGTAAACGCGGAAAAGCGCTGATCGACGAGGCCCTCGACCTCTTCCCCGCGTTGAAGGAGCTCCTCACCCGTCGTGCCGGACTGCTGTCCGGCGGGCAGCGTCAGCAGTTGGCGATCGCCCGGGCACTCATCACCGAACCGAAGATGCTGATTCTCGACGAGCCCACCGAGGGCATCCAACCGTCGGTCGTCGCCGAGATCGAGCGCACCATCCTGGATCTGACCCGTCGCGGCGGTCTCGGTGTCCTGTTGGTGGAGCAGCACATCGGCTTCGCTCTGGAGTCCGCACAGAACTACTACATTCTCGAGGCCGGGCGAATCACGTCGAGCGGCAACGGCGGGGCCGATTCGGAAGCCGACGTTCGTGCAGCGATGGCGATCTGAGCGGCGACCACGAACATGACAGATGTGCCCTACACCGCGATCAGCGGCGGAGGACCTCTGCGCGAACAGGTGTACGTCGCGCTCCGTCAGGATCTGATGGCGGGGGTGTTCGACCCGACGACACGCCTCGGCGAGGAGAAACTCGCCGAGGCGTACGGGGTGTCGCGCACGCCCGTCCGAGAAGCGATGGCGCGTCTTCTCGCCGACGGGTTGGTGCAGCGACTCGACGCGGGCCTCTTTCCGTACCGGCCACGTCTCGACGATCTGGCCGACCTCTACGAACTCCGAACGACTTTGGAGCTCCGAGGTATCGACCGGGTCGACACCGAGCCGCACGACGCCACCGCGGTCCGCGAGGTCCTGAACGACTGGACGCAGGCGAGGTCGTCACTTCCGCACCCGGACGCGGAGTTCGTCGCGCGGGACGAATCGTTCCACGTGACGCTGCTGGCGGCGTCGGGCAATCCTGCGTTGGCCGAGGCGCTTCGTGCGGTGAACGCACGGATACGACCGGTGCGGATGTTCGATTCCCTGACTCGGGAGCGCATCGCGTCCACTGTCGACGAACACGTTGCCATCTGTGCGGCCGTCGTGGAGGGGGATCTCGCGGCGGCACGAGCGTCGCTGCTGGCGCACATCGACCTCGCGCAGCGGATCGTCATCGACCGTGCGACTCAGGCTCTGTCGATGGCGAAGATAGCACTGGCAGTGCAGAATTGAAGCTCGGACGGCGTCATGCACCGACGGCGCGCTGCGGAACGCCTGAGTAGTCGCTGAGCGGACGGATGAGCGCATTGGATGCACCCTGCTCGATGATGTGGGCCGTCCAACCGGTGATTCGGCTCATCACGAAGATCGGGGTGAAGACGTCGATGTCGAAGCCCATCAGGTAGTACGTCGGCCCGGTGGGGAAGTCGAGGTTCGGCTCGATCGAGGTCTCCTCGTTCATCGTGCGTTCGAGTACGTCGTACATCCGTACCCATTTGCGGCCGTTCGTTGCTTCGGCCACGTCCTGGAAGGCTGCTCGCATCGTCGGCACCCGGGAGTCGCCGTTCTTGTAGACACGGTGCCCGAAGCCCATCACTTTCTCCTTGGCCGCGAGCTTGTCCAGGAGCCACTGCCTCGCCAAGTGCGGTTCGCCGATGTCGAGCATGGCGTGCATGACCGCTTCGTTGGCCCCGCCGTGCAACGTTCCCTTCAGTGCGCCTATCGCCGCGGTGACGGCACTGTAGATGTCCGACAGTGTCGAGGTCACGACTCGGGCTGCGAACGTCGACGCATTGAAGCTGTGCTCCGCGTACAGGATCAGTGACACCTCGAACGCCTCGACGATCTTCGGGTCGGGCACGCTCCCGAAGCACATGTTCAGGAAGTTCTCGGCGAACCCCAGGTGGGTGTGCGGTGCGATCGGATCGAGGCCGCGTCGACGACGGTGATCCGCGGCGACGATGGTCGGTAGGACGGCGGTCATCCGAAGCGCCTTGTTCAGGTTCGCCGACGCCGAATTGTCCTCTTCCGCCGGGTCTTCCGCGCCCAGATAACTGATCGCGGTGCGCACGACGTCCATCGGGTGGCAGTTGTCCGGCATCTTCGCCACCAGCGACAACAACGATCGGTCGGCGCGGCGGTGAGCCCGCTCTCGCTGCGAGAACAGCTCGAGTTGCGGGTTCGTCGGTAGCTCGCCGTTCCACAGCAGGTACGCCACTTCCTCGAAGCTGCAGTGCTCCGCGAGGTCCTGCACGGCGTACCCGCGGTAGGTCAGGGAGTTGGTCTCCGGGACCACCTTGGAGATGGCCGTCGTGTCGACGACCACTCCGGCCAGGCCTTTGTGGATCGTCTTCGTCTCGGCCAGGGCAGCTCTCGTTGTCGGATAGGTCATCTCGCGTCCCTCGTGTAGGTGAAGATCCCTCGATCGAATCGGTTGTACTGGTCGTACTCGAGCAGTTCGTAGAGTCGGCTGCGGTGTTGCATGCGGTCCAGGTCGGCGGCTTGTGTTCCGGTGGAGGCGATCTCACGTAGCCCGTTCTCGACGGCGAACATCGCCAGCCGCAGCGTCGTGACCGGGTAGATGACCGCGTTGTACCCCAGGTCCTGGAGTACGTGTGCCGGTATCAGCTCGGATTTGCCGAATTCGGTCATGTTGGCGAGCAACGGCGTGGTGACGGCACCGCGGAACGCGGCGAACTCGGCCTCGTCGGCCAATGCTTCGGTGAAGATGAGGTCGGCCCCGGCGTCGGCGTATGCCTTCGCCCGCGTGATCGCGGCGTCGATTCCCTCGATCGCGCGCGCGTCGGTGCGCGCGCAGATCACGAAGTTCGGGTCGCGCCGCGCGGACACCGCGGCCCGGATGCGCTGCACCATCGTCTCGGTGTCGACGACGGCTTTGCCGTCCAGGTGGCCACAGCGCTTGGGATTGACCTGGTCCTCGAGGTGGCAGCCGGCGATGCCTGCATCCTCGAGCATCGTGACGGTGCGTGCGGCGCTCATCGGTTCACCGAAGCCCGTGTCGGCGTCGATCAATACCGGCAGGTCGGTCGCGCGTGCGATCTGCTGTCCTCGGCCCGCGACCTCGCTCAGTGTCGTCAGTCCGATGTCGGGCAGTCCGAGGTCCGCGGACAGCACTGCACCGGAGACGTACACACCCTCGAACCCGATTTCCTGCACCAGTTTCGCGACGAGAGGCGAGAAGGCACCGGGCAACCGCTGGATCGTGCCCGAGGCGAGACCGGCGCGAAACGCCGCCCGCTTGTCCGACGCCGACGTCGATGCGGCAATGAGGCCGGTCATCGGAAGATGCCCTTCGGGGTCTTCGGCGCCCGGGCCAGCACGTCGCCGCCGACCGTGAACGTGAGTCGGTCGAGCTCCCCGGCCGCCAGCGTCGGCGCGTTCTGCGCAGCGGTGAGGAAGCGGTCCTGCTCGTCGGGAGACACGATCCCGTCGGCGAGTGTCCTGAACTTGTCGATGTACTGCTCACGGGCGAACGGCCGGGCGCCCAGCGGATGGGCGTCGGCGACCGCGAGTTCGTCGACGATGACGGTCCCGTCCTTCAGCGTGATCTCGGCACGAGCGCCGAAAGCCTTCTCGTCCGGGTCGGTCGAGTGGTACCGGCGGGTCCACTCCGGATCCTCCGCCGTCGAGATCTTGTTCCACAGTTCGATGGTCGCCGGTCGCTGCGCACGCTCGGGAGCGTAGGACCGCTCGTGGTGCCACTCGCCGTCTTCGAGCGCCACGGCGAAGATGTACATCACCGAGTGGTCGAGCGTCTCCCGGGATGCTGTGGGATCGAACTTCTGCGGATCGTTCGACCCGGTGCCGATGACGTAGTGCGTGTGGTGGCTGGTGTGCAGCACGATCGTCTCGATCCGGTCGAGATCGTCGATGCGGGAGCGCATTCGGCGGGCCAGGTCGATCGGCGCCTGACTCTGGTACTCGGCCGAGTGCTCCTTGGTGTAGCTGTCGAGAATTGCGCGCTTGGCTTCGCCCGGTCCGGGCAACGGCACCTGGTATTCGGCGTCGGGTCCACCGAGAAGCCATGCGATGACGCCGTCCTCGCCCTCCCAGATCGGCGACGGTGCCCCCTCGCCGCGCAGCGCCCGGTCGACGGCTTCGACGGCGACCTTTCCGGCCAGAGCCGGCGCGTACGCCTTCCAACTCGAGATTGCGCCCTTGCGTGACTGACGGGTGGCGGTCGTGGTGTGCAGTGCCTGGCCGACGGCTTGGTAGATGGTCTCGGTGTCGAGTCCGAGGAGCGTTCCGATACCCGCTGCTGCCGACGGACCGAGGTGGGCGACGTGATCGATCTTGTGTTCGTGCAACGAGATCGCTCGTACGAGGTCGATCTGGATCTCGTAGCCGGTGGCGAGTCCGCGGATCAGGTCTCGGCCGGAGCACCCGGAATGCTGGGCGACGGCGAGGATCGGCGGAATGTTGTCGCCGGGGTGCGAGTACTCCGCCGCGAGGAACGTGTCGTGGAAGTCGAGTTCACGCACGGCGACGCCGTTGGCCCAGGCCGCCCACTCCGGTGAGAACGTGCCGGGTACGCCGAACACGGTCGCACCGGGGCTGTACGGATGCGCCTGCGCTTGGGTGCGCGCACTCGTGACCGGTCGACGCACCAGGGAGGCCGCGGCCACCGACGCGTTGTCGATGATGCGGTTCACGATCATGTCGGTCGTGTCCTCGGGTACCGGGACGGCATCGGCCGCCACCTCCGCGACTTTCCACGCCAGGTGCTCGGACCGGGGGAAGTCCTCGGCGGATCGACGGGTACGTACCAGATGGGTCTTCACTGACTGGTCCTCTTCTGCTGTGGTTACGCTTCTTTTGCAAACGTACGCACCTGGCCCTCACCTGCGAAAGGTGTGGCCCGTGCCTATTTTTGCGATGCGCAGGGTGCAAATTTGCGAATGTTGCGAATGCCCGTCGGATACTCTCTCCAGCACGAGGAGGTCGCAGTGCAGAAGATCTACGCCGGCAGTCGCCTGCGACGGTTGCGCGCCGACCGCGGGTTGACTCAGCTCGCCCTGGCCAGGACGCTCGAGCTGTCGCCGAGTTATCTGAATCAGCTCGAGAACGATCAGCGTCCGCTCACCGTGCCGGTCCTGCTGCGCCTGAACAGCACGTTCGACCTGGATCCCACGTTCTTCGCCACCGACACCGACGCCAGGTTGGTCGCCGATCTGCACGATGTGCTCGCCGAGACCTCGGACGACGGTGAAGTCTCCATGTCGGAAGTGCAGGAGTTGGTGTCACGGATGCCGGACATCGGCCGCACGCTCGTCGGTCTGCATCGGCGGTTGCACGCCACGACGGATCGATTGGAACGTATCACCGCGGGTGTCGACGGGCGGGGCACCGATCTGCCCGTCGACGGTTCCCCGATGCCCTACGAGGAGGTGCGCGATTTCTTCTACGATCGGCGCAATCACATACCGGATCTGGACCTCGCGGCCGAGGAATTGTTCGCACGCGAGGGCTTGACCATCGGTGCTCTCGATCTACAGCTGGCCCGTGTCATCGTGGCGAACTACGGCGTCACCGTCGACATCGAGGACGACGGCGATGGACGGCTGGGCCCCAAGGGACGGCTGGGCCCCAAAGAACAGCTGGGCCCCAAGCGCATCTACTCGCAGGGAAGGCTCACTCTCGCCAGGCGATTGACCGCGGGCCAGCGGGCGTACCAGATCGCCACTCAACTGGCGTTTCTGTCGCAGGCCACGATGATCGATGCTCTCGTCGACGCCGATTCGTCGTTGAGCGCACCCGCGCGCGAGCTCGCCCGAGTGGGTCTCGCCCATTACTTCGCAGGTGCGCTCCTGCTCCCCTACGGGACTTTTCTGGACGCGGCGGAGTCGGTGCGCTACGACATCGAGTTGCTGTCGCTGACGTTCGAAGTGGGATTCGAGACCGTCTGCCATCGACTCTCGACTCTGCAACGACGCGGCGCCAAAGGCGTCCCGTTCTTCTTCGTCCGCACCGATCGCGCCGGGAACATCTCGAAGCGCCAGTCCGCTACCGCATTTCACTTCTCCCGGGTCGGCGGAAGCTGCCCGCTGTGGGTGGTTCACGACGCGTTCGCGGCGTCCGGGAGAATTCTCACCCAGGTCGCGACGATGCCCGACGACCGCAGCTATCTGTGGATCGCCCGCACCACCGAGAGCGGTGGGCTCGGGTTTCGCTCACCCCGCAAGCACTTCGCCATCGGGCTCGGCTGCGACATCGCGTACGCGAGCCGAGTCGTCTACGCGGACGGGTTGCCGCTGGACTCCGGCGCCGCCGCGGTGCCCATCGGCCCGGGATGCAAGGTGTGCGAACGCACCTCGTGCGCGCAGCGGGCGTTCCCACAGCTGGGGCGGCAGGTCCACGTCGACGAGAACGTCGACACCGACCTGCCGTACCCCTACACGTGATACGTCTCAGTTCGGCTGCGAGAGAATGCGTTCGATGTCGTCGAGGACTGCTTGTCCGCCCCTCGGTCCGACGCCGGTGATCCAGTAGGACTGATCGACGGCCTGCGGGTTCGGCAGTGCTCCTGGGTTCGCCGTGATCGCGGCGGGGATCGCCGCCGGGTCGGACGGATCGGTCGCGGTGACGACGATGACGTCGGCGCGCGCCTCGGTGACGAGTTCGGGAGACAGGTCGACGGAGATCTCGTCGGCCCATTCCGGCCGCGGCGGTGTGGTGAAGCCTGCGCATTCCAGCGTGCTGCCGGCGAAGGACAGCGGACCGTACAGCGTGAGCACGTCGTCCCGAGGCCGGATCAGTTGCGCGGTGCGACCTTGGGTGTCGAATCGAGTTGCGATGTCGGAGCAGCGGTCTCGATATTCGCCGAGCAGGGCCTGCGCGTCGTCCTCCCTGCCCAGCGTACGACCGACGAAGTCGACGTTGTCCTGCCACGGATCGGACTGCGAGGCCATGAACACCGTCGGCGCGATGGAAGCGAGTTGGTCGTAGTACTCGGCATGCCTCGTCTCGGTCCCGAGGATGAGATCCGGCTTCAACGCAGCGATGGATTCGATCCTCGGCTCGGCGACGGTCCCGACCGTCTCGATCGACGCGGCCTCGTCGCCCAGATACGCCGGGACACCGGTCGCTTCGCTGAGAACAGCGGTGCCGACCGGGACGACACCGAGAGCGACGGACGTATCCAACTCGACCGGCTCGAGCGTCACGATGCGCATCGGACTGTCCGGAACCTCGACGTTGCCGCGAACGGTCTCGACGGTCCGCGTGCCCTGTTCGTCGGCGCTGCCGTCGGACTCGCTCGCCGATCCCCCGCCGCCCGACGAGCACGCCACGAGACCGAAGGCCAGTATTCCGACCGCTACCGCCACGCCGCGGTGATCAGACCTCGACATCGTGCATTCCTCCGTACCTCGATGAGTGAAAGTTCAATGAAGGTTAGCCTGTCTTGCGTCGTCGATGGGCAGACCGTGCAGCCCGTTTTACTGATACTTTGGACTGCGAATCTTCGACGCTGGGAGAACCGCTTGACTGCCGCACCGGACCGCACCCGTATCGAGTTTCCGGACATCAGCTCGCGAGCATGGGAACACCCCTCGGACAGAGCCGCGCTCGTGACCCTGCGCAGCTTGAAGGGTTTCGACACCGTGCTCCGCACCCTTTCCGGGCTGCTCAGGGAACGCCAGCACCGGCTGATGTACCTCGCCACGGCCGTACGCGTCGACGACAAGCAGTTCAAGGACCTGAACGATCTTCGCTCCGACTGCGTGAGCATTCTCGGCGCGGATCAGACGCCCGAGCTGTTCGTCATGCAGTCACCCGTGGTCAACGCGTTCACGATCGGAATGGACCGCCCGTTCATCGTCGTGACCACCGGCCTGCTGGACATCATGACGTACGAGGAACAGAGATTCGTCGTCGGTCACGAGCTGGGGCACGCACTGTCCGGGCACGCGGTCTACCGGACCGTTCTGATGCACCTCATGCGTCTCGCCGGAACCATCGGCTGGATACCCGTCGGCGGCTGGGCGCTGCGGGCGATCATCGCAGGCTTGATGGAATGGCAACGCAAATCCGAACCTTCGGGTGACCGCGCCGGGCTGCTCTGCGGCCAGGACGTCCACACCGCCATCCGCGTGCAACTCAAGCTGGCAGGCGGTGCCCGCATCAGCGAAATCGACGTCGACGCGTTCCTCGCGCAGGCCGCCGAGTACGAGTCCAGCGGCGACCTACGCGACGGCGTCCTCAAACTCCTCAACATCGAACTGCTGTCCCACCCGTTCTCGGTACTACGCGCTGCGGAGCTGAAGAAGTGGGTGGACAGCGGGGAGTATGCCGCCGTGCTCCGCGGCGAGTACCCGCTGAAATCTCAGGACCACCGAGCCAAGGCGTCGGAGGAATTCAAGAACGCCGCCAGAACCTACAAGCAGAACTTCGACGAGTCGGAAGACCCCTTGATCAAGACGATCCGGGATCTCGGCGGCGGTTTCACCGGTGCCGTCGACGCCGTCGGAAACGGAATCGGCGACGTGGCGTCGGACATCAAGGAACGCTTCGACCATTGGCGGAAGTCCTGACTCGTTCCACGCCGACGACTCGCGTTACCTGGTGCGGGGTGGGGGTCGGGCGGTAGCGTCGGTCCGGTGACGACACCCCGCCTCTCCACACCTCGAATTCCGACAGGCACGTTCAAGGAGCTGGGCCCGATCAACTGGGCGTTGTGTCGGATTCTCTCCAAAGTCGCAGGCACACCCGACGCTCACCTGTTCAGCACCCTCGGCCGCAACAGAGGCCTGTTCCGGGGATGGCTGTTCTTCAGCGGGCGCTTGATGCCGGGTGGCCGCATCTCCAAGAAGGAAACCGAACTGGTCATCAACCGCGTCGCTCACCTACGGGACTGCGGCTACGAGATGGACCACCACAGCCGCATCGGACGCCGATTCGGTGTGACGAAAGAGCTTCTCGCACAGGTGAAAGAGGGGCCGGAGTCGCCGGGATTGACTCCTCGGTACCGAACCATCCTCACGGCAACCGACGAACTCCTGAAAACCAAGAACCTGTCCGACCAGACCTGGACCCTCCTGGCCCAGGAATTCGACGAACGCCAACTCATCGAATTCCTGTTGCTCGTAAGCCAATACGACGGCCTGGCCACCACCATCGGCACCCTTCGCATCGAGCGCGATTTCTGAGCCTTCGCCCGAGGAGCTCCGACCGAAGAAACGAGAACATCCGCCCACGGCCGAGGCTGTGGGCGGATGTTCTTCGCTGAAGCTGGATCAGAAGTTGATCATGTGCCCGGCGAGGCCGTGGATGGCTTCCTGCAGCGCTTCCGACAGGGTCGGGTGCGTGTGCACGTTGCGAGCCAACTCGTTGACCGTCAGGTCCCACTTCTGCGCGAGCGTCAGTTCCGGCAGCAGCTCGGAAACGTCGGGGCCGATGAGGTGGCCACCGAGCAGTTCGCCGTGCTCGGTGTCGGCGATGAGCTTGACGAAGCCGGTGGCGTCGCCGAGACCGTGTGCCTTGCCGTTGGCTGCGAACGGGAAGTTCGCGACCTTGATGTCCGAGCCACGAGCCTGAGCCTCTTCGCGGGCCTGGTCTTCGGTGAGACCGAAGCTGGCGACCTGAGGCTGGCAGAACGTCGCGCGCGGCATCATGCGGTAATCGTCGATCGGGAGTGTCTCGGCACCGCCGATGGTCTCCGCAGCGACGACAGCCTGAGCCTCGGCGACGTGCGCGAGCTGCAGCTTCGCGGTCACGTCGCCGATGGCGTAGATGTGCGGGACGTTGGTCTGCATCGTGTTGGTGATGCCGATGGCGCCGCGGTCGGTGAGCTCGACGCCGGTCTTCTCGAGGCCGAAGCCTTCGACGCGGGGTGCGAACCCGACGGACTGCATGACCTTGTCGACGGTGAAGGTTTCGCTCTCACCGGACTTGTTGTGCTTGATCTCGACGGTGACCTTGGAGCCGTCGTCGTCGATGCTCTGCACGCCTGCGCCGGTGATGACCTTGACGCCCAGCTTCTTGTACTGCTTCTCGATTTCCTTCGAGACGTCCTTGTCCTCGTTCGGCAGCGCGCGATCGAGGTACTCGACGATGGTGACGTCGACACCGTAGTTCTTGAGGACGTAGCCGAATTCCATGCCGATGGCGCCCGCGCCGACGATGAGGATGGAGCCCGGGAGCTCCTTCGTCATGATCTGCTCTTCGTACGTCACGACGTTCTTGCTCAGCTCGGTACCTGGCAGCAACTTGGTGGTGCTGCCGGTCGAGATGATGGCGTTGTCGAACGTGATGGTCTCGGTGCCGCCCTTGGTGAGCTCGACCTCGATGGTGTTGGCGTCGGTGAACGTGCCCTTGCCGTCGTACTCGGGGATCTTGTTCTTCTTCATCAAGAAGTGGATTCCCTTGACGCGGCCCTCGGCAACCTTGCGGCTGCGATCGAACGCTGCGCCGAAGTCGAAGGACGCTTCACCGGAGATGCCGAACAGCTTCGCCTCTTTGGTGAAGAGGTGCGCCAGCTCGGCGTTGCGGAGAAGAGCCTTCGAGGGGATGCAGCCGACGTTCAGGCAGACACCGCCCCAGTACTTCTGCTCGATGATGGCAGTGCTCAGTCCGAGTTGTGCCGCGCGGATAGCAGCGACGTACCCACCGGGACCGGCTCCGAGGACAACGACGTCATAGTGTGAGGTCACGATTCCCCAGGATAGTCCCGTCGTGTATCACTGTCTCCAGACGGTCCGGTTACCGGCCGGTAGCACGGCTCCGGGCGGCGACCCGCGCGAAGTTTCCTCCGTACACGGCGGCGATCGACGCCTCGTCGAACCCTCGATCACGCAGCACAGCAGGCAGCGTCACGACGTCCTCCGGCGGCACCCACTGCAGCATCCCGTACTTGGTGTACTCCTCCGAGAACGCCTCGGGATGCGTCGCGAGTTCCAGATTGAAATCCTCGTGATCGAACGAGTAGTCCGAGCCGATTCCGATGTGGTCGATACCGAGCAGGTCGACGCCGTACTCGATGTGGTCGGCCATGGTCTGGACCCGCTGCGCACCCTCGTCCCGTCCGTTCTTTCCGAGAAAGATGCCGACGCCGTTGATGCCGACGATTCCTCCGGTCCGAGCGCATTCGACTGCCTGTTCGTCGGTGATGTTGCGCGGATGCTCCCAGAGCGCGGAGAAGTTCGAATGGCTGTAGATCATCGGAACCTGCGTCGCCGACGCCAGGTCGAGGCCGGTTCGCGTCGAACAGTGCGAGCCGTCGACCACCATGCCGACACGGTTCATCTCCGCGACGAGGTCGCGTCCGTAGCCGGTGAGGCCGGTGTCGTCGGTGTCGAGGCATCCGCAGCCTGCCGCGTTGGCCCAGTTGTACGACGGAAGCATCGATCGGACACCGAGGCGGTGGAAGTGCGCGACGTTGTCGAGGTCGCCTTCCAGCGGACCGGAATCCTCCAGGTCGAAGGCGAGCGTGATCAGGTTGCCGTCGGGCACCTCGTCGACCATTCGAAATCGACCGTCCGACAGTGCTTTACGACGGAAATCCTCGGCCAACGCCGTCGCGACGGCATACGAATGCGGCGAGAACCCGACGTTCACCGACACGTACGAACCGAGCGGATACCGTGCGACCTCGGCGATGTCTGCGCCAGTTCCATCCGACGACGCCGAGACGAGCGGAAGGCAACAGTGCTGCTCCCACAGATTCATTTCCCGCGAAGTCATACGGATGCTCCCCCTTTCACGATCAACACCACCGATACCAGACCGAGGACCAGGCACACGATCACAGCACTGTGCTGCACGAGCCATTCTCGCCAGGACTGCTGGACGGCAGCGGAGTTGCGGCCCGACCTCGCCAGCACCACCAGAGGAGTGACGACCCCGAGCGTCGCGACCACGACCCACACCACCGCAGCGGCGACGGCTTCTGCGCCGTGTAATTCCCACAGCGACAGTTCGGCCACCGCCACCGTCACCAGCATGTAATTGGGCACCCACAAGCCCAGCACGAACGCCGCGATCACCGACAGCCGATCGAGTCCTCTCAGCCACTTCGGTGTCTGCCCCGCCGTGCGCCGCCCACGGATCCACAGAACCAGGACGAACAACGCCAGAACGAGGCCGACGGCGAGCTCGAACCAGGAAAGGGCGTGAGACGTCGACTTCGCCCGCGGCCCCGGCGGCAGCAGAGTTGCCGCAAGAACCATCACGAGGGCGAGGGCCAGGACGTACCCGAGGACGTACGCGACAAGCTTTCTCGGACCGTTGTCGGTGGCCGCGAGCAGAAACGCGGGTACCACCGACCACGGCCACACCATGACGACGAGACCCACGAGTGCGAACGTCAGCGCATGGCCGGCCATGACCTACGGACAGTACTCGCAGACGGTAGAAATAGGGCATGAGCAACGCGATCGATCCGTACCTCTGGCTCGAAGAAGTCACCGCCGACGAGGCCCTCGACTGGGTCCGCACCCGCAACGCCGCGACCACCGCAGCACTCGCCGGAGACGAGTTCGACGCCACCGAAGCACGGATCCTCGAGGTCCTGGACACCGACGCGCGGATTCCGTACGCACGCCGACGCGGTGAGTACCTCTACAACTTCTGGCGCGACGCATCCCACGTCCGAGGTATCTGGCGTCGCACGACGATGGACGAATATCGCAAGGACGAGCCCGCGTGGGACGTTCTCCTCGATCTCGACGCCGTGGCCGCCGCGGAGAGCGAGAACTGGGTGTGGAGCGGCGCACAGGTTCTGCGTCCCGATCAGAAGATCGCGCTGGTGACGATGTCCCGGGGCGGCGCCGACGCCACCGTCGTGCGCGAGTTCGATCTGGAGTCGAGGACTTTTCGCGACGACGGGTTCTTCGTTCCGGAAGCCAAGACCGACGTCGGGTACATCGACGCGGACACCGTCTACGTCGGAACCGATTTCGGCGACGGTTCCCTGACCGACTCGGGCTATCCGCGGATCGCCAAGCGCTGGCACCGTGGCACTCCCCTGGCCGAGGCGACGACGGTCTTCGAGGGCGAGGCGTCGGACATCTCGATCTCGGCGTGGCACGACAGGACGCCCGGTTTCGAACGCGACTTCGTTCAGCGAGCCACCGACTTCTACAACTCGGAGCTGTACCTCCTCGAGGGGGACACACTCACGCTCGTCGAGACCCCGACCGACGCAACCACTTCGGTGCACAAGCAGTGGCTTCTGATCCGCACGATGACCGAGTGGACCGTCGGCGACGTGACGTACCCGTCGGGCGCCCTGCTCGCGACGAACTTCGACGACTTCGTCGGTGGCAGCCGCGACATCACGGTCCTCTTCCGGCCCGACGCCCATCGGTCGCTGCACCAGTGGGCGTGGACCGAGAACCACCTGCTCGTCGTCACCCTCGTCGATGTCGCCACCGAAATCGGCATCTACACCCCGAGCGCCGACGGATGGAGCGACACGCCACTCACCGGCCTGCCGGAACTGACGTCGATCGAGATCGTCGGCACCGACGGCGAAGAGAACGGCGACGAGTTCTTCCTGTCGTCGAGCGGATATCTCACTCCCGCCACGCTGCTGTTCGGAACGGTCGGCGGCGGCGTCGAGGCACTCAAGCAAGCGCCGTCGTTCTTCGACACCGAAGGACTCACCGTCGCACAGCATTTCGCGACCTCACTCGACGGGACCGCGATCCCGTACTTCGTCGTCCGGAAGGAGCCCGCCGACGGCTCCCCGGCCCCGACCCTGCTCTACGGCTACGGCGGCTTCGAGATCTCGCTGACCCCGTCGTACAGCGGAGCGACCGGGTCGGCCTGGTTGGAGAAGGGCGGCACCTACGTCGTCGCCAACATCCGTGGCGGCGGTGAGTACGGGCCGGACTGGCACACACAGGTTCTCCGCGCGGGGCGCCACAAGGTGCACGAGGACTTCGCCGCCGTGGCCCGCGACCTCGTCGACCGGGGAATCACGACGCCGAGTCAGCTGGGTGCACAGGGCGGAAGCAACGGCGGCCTGCTGATGGGCATCATGGTCACCAAGTACCCCGAGTTGTTCGGTGCGATCGTCTGCCAGGTTCCGCTTCTCGACATGAAGCGCTACCACCTGCTGCTGGCCGGGGCGTCGTGGGTCGCGGAGTACGGAAACCCCGACGACCCGGACGAGTGGGCGTTCATCTCCGAGTACTCGCCGTACCAGAACGTCGTCGGGCCTGCAGAGAAAACGTACCCGCCCATCCTGATCGCGACCTCCACCCGCGACGACCGAGTCCATCCGGGTCATGCTCGCAAGATGGCGGCTCGGCTCGAAGAAACAGGGCACACCGTCCGCTACTTCGAGAACATCGAAGGCGGGCACGGCGGCGCAGCCGACAACGCGCAACTCGCATTCAAGACCGCGCTGACGTACCGATTCCTGTGGAACACCCTCAGCGACTGAACCAAGCCTCGATCTCCGCGACGACGGTCGCCGGCTGCCGGATCCATTCGTTGTGTCCGCGCGGCGACGAGAGGTGCCGCGTGGTGACCTCCGCGCGCGGGAACTTCTTCAACAGGTTGGCCATGGACGCGCGCGGTGCAAGATCGTCGCCGGCGAGCGTCACCGCGAGGATGGGAAGCGTCAACCGGGCAATGCGTTCCTCGTAGTCGATGTCCGCGCCGGTCGGTTCGATCCGACCGGTGCGGGCGAACCTCGACCAGTCCTCGATGAGCACCTTCGACTGGCGCCCGAACCCGCCGACGTCGATGCGATCACCCGGCCAGAACCCGGCGATGTTGCTGGTCAACGACATCGCCGCTGCCCCGAGGAACAGCGACGCCCCGCGGGCCACACCGAACCCGCGATGGAACGGCGATCCGGATGCAACGAGGATCAACCCACCGAGCCGCCCCCGGATTCTCGACGCATAGAGGGAGCTGAGCTGGCCACCCATGCTGTGACCGAGCGCGTACGGCGTGGCGTCGGGAAACCGTTCCCGAACCACCTCGAAGATTGCGGGAAAATCCACCGAGACGAGTTCCTGATAGCCGTACGTGCTGACTCCGCTCGGCTTCGGTCGGCTGTCCCCCTGGCCGCGAAGGTCGGCCGTCGCCACATGGAAACCCCGCTCCGTCAGAGCCTGCGCGAACAGCGCGTAGTACCCGCCCGGAATGCCGAGGCCGGGCAGCACGACGATGACCGGCAGGTCGGACCTCGGAGTCTCGGCCTCGAACAAGCGAACCGGGACGCTCGTCCCGTCGGGCATCTGAATCGGCACTGTCTCCACGCCGACACCTTAGGCCCCGGACAGTCGAACAGCCGGCTCGCGTGACGCGAGCCGGCTGTTCGTGTACCTCGACGCGTGGGTCAGCCGCCCAGCAGTCCTCCGAGCAGTCCACCGATCACCGTGAGCAGCCCACCGTCGGTGTCGACGCCTTCGGAGCTTCCGGCGCTACCGGTGGCGAGGAGGGAAAGAAGTGCAGCAAGCATGAGGATCTCCTTGAGGGGGAAGGCCATGCCACGAATGGGCGGGCTGAGGAAAGTTCTATCAACCAGGATGGCCGTGAGGAAAGCGAAGAGATCGCAATTGCGTCGTTCGAATGAATGTTTACCGGATCAAATAATTCGAACGACGCTCAAAACCTTCATCAGGACTTTTATGCAAGGAAAGCGAGGCCGGGAAGGACGAAAAAGACGTCAGCCCGAACCGGGTCACGGTTCGGGCTGACGTCGAGGTTCGCGTGGACCGCGGTATGCGGTCAGGGATTACGTCAACGGGCCACTGGGAATGGTCGCCTCGCTCGATCCGCTGTCCGAGCTGCCCGTGGAGAGGAGGGCCAGGAGGCCGAGAAGTTCGGAAAGTTCGATCTTGTTCGACGGCTTGATGGACATCCTTTGAGCTCCTTCGATTCGAGGTCAGGTACTCGGAATGTGAAAGTTACGAAACGATCACTTCCGAATACATTCCTACCAACCGAATATCGAATTGGCTACAGCCGCAACGATAAAAAACCGAATGCATTCAAATCGACAGTAAACAGGAATCTTGTTTTCACTGATAACTATCGAATCACCGCGGCCCCCGACACCGCGTGTGATTCAACCGATCAGGCTGCGCTGCCCGAGGTCAGAACGCCGACGATCTGATCGACGATGGCGTCGACGATGCCGTCGTACACGCCGCTGACGATGTCACCGATGAAGCCTGCTGCAGAACCCATGAGATCTCCTTGAATTTGGAAACGAGCCGATCGATCACGACCCATGTACGTTTTTACCGCATTAACGGGCGGTCTCGGCTCCGACCCCGTTAAATCCAGAAACAAACTTGGTAACGCCTCGGCACCGTAACAGCTCGATTACTTGTTTGACCTGGCGCTTTCACTCGCCGATCACGTCGCGAGCCCGGCCGACGAGCAAGGGGTCGGTTTCGCCGACGATTTCGGGATCCTTGTTGGCGTAGTCGTACTTGTTGAGGATGAACCGCATCGCGTTGATCCGAGCGCGCTTCTTGTCGTTGCTCTTGACGACGGTCCACGGTGCGACGTCGGTGTCGGTGGCCCTGAAGTTCTCTTCCTTCGCAGCGGTGTACGCATCCCATTTGTCCAACGACGCGAGATCCATCGGCGAGAGCTTCCACTGGCGAACGGGATCGACCTGACGGATGGCGAACCGAGTGCGCTGCTCGAGCTGCGACACAGAGAACCAGAACTTGGTGAGACTGACCCCGTCGTCGACGAGCATCTGCTCGAACAGCGGTGCCTGACGGACGAATCGAGCGTGCTGGTCCTCGGTGCAGAAGCCCATGACGCGCTCGACGCCTGCACGGTTGTACCAGGACCGGTCGAACATCACGATCTCGCCCGCGGCAGGCAGATGCTGAATGTACCTCTGGAAGTACCACTCCGTGGACTCCCGAATCGACGGCTTCTCCAGCGCGACGACGCGTGCGCCTCGGGGATTCATGTGCTCCATGAATCGCTTGATGGTGCCGCCCTTGCCCGCGGCGTCGCGTCCCTCGAAGACGATGACGTGACGCTGGCCGGTGTCCTTGATCCACATCTGCAGCTTCAGCAGCTCGATCTGCAACAACCGCTTCTGGAGGTCGTACTCGGCCCGCGTCATCCGCTCCGAGTACGGGTAGTCCTCACGCCAGGTGTCGACGATCCGACCGTGGGGGACGGTCAGGAGAACGGGATCGTCGTCGTCGTTGTCGTCCACGACGAACCCGGAGGTGTCCGTCAGGTCGACCGCCGTGGCCAGGTCGCCGAGGAGGCTGAAATCTTGCGTCATGACCGCAGAAGCTAGCCGGATACGGAAACGAACCGGTGACACTTCGGTGAACGACAGACGCGGTTCACCCCGAGAACGGCGGGCATGCGCTACGAATCAGGGTCGAGATGGGGGTTGTTCCCGATGCGCCGGGGCCCTGACGTCGCGCAGACTTCGTGTCATGACTTACACCAACGCCCCCAAGGAATTCGTTCGCTCCGACTCGCAGAAGATGATCGCCGGTGTGTGCGGCGGTGTCGCCGAATACTTCGAGATCGACCCGAACCTCGTCCGAGTACTCACCGTCATCGGTGCGTTCGTCTCCGCCGGCACCGTCGCCCTCGTGTACCTCGCAGCGTGGATGCTGATGCCCCAGCACTGACCCTTCACCGGTACCGAGGTCAGTGCACCAGCCAGCCGCACGGCGCGGCGAGTTCGTCGGCCTCGTCAGGCCCCATCGAGCCTGGTGCGTACGACTTGACCTCGGGAGGATCGTTCAGCAGCGGCGCCGCGACCTCCCACACGTGAGCCAAGCCGTCGGGCCGGGTGAACAGCGACCGGTCTCCGTTCAGCACGTCGAGGATCAGACGTGAGTAGGGGGACAACGGTTCGGCATCAGGCACCGACGGCAGCGGCAGGGACAGGTGGCCGACGGACAGGTCGAAGTCCGGGCCCGGCTCCTTCACCGTCATCGCGACGTCGATCGCGCCGTTGCCGGACAGGTCGAAGGACAACACCGCACCGTCGCGGGGCAGATCTTTCAGCGGGCTGTTCGACGGAGTCCTGAACACCAGCGACACACGCTGTGCGCCGACCCCGAGCATCTTTCCGGTGCGGAGCAGGAACGGAACACCGCGCCATCGGTCGGTGTCCACCCACAGCGTCGCGGCGACGAACGTGTCCACGACGGAATCCTCGGCCACGCCCTCCACGTCGCGGTACCCGTCGTACTGGCCGAGAACCACTTCGGACGTGTCGATCGGCCTGAAACACCCGATGACGGATTCACGCGCGGACTGCAGGTCCTCCGCGTCGAGCATCGCGGGGGGCTCCATCGCGACCTCCGCAGCAACCTGGAACAAGTGCGTCACCAGCATGTCCAACACGGCACCGGTGCTGTCGTAGAACTCGGCGCGGTCGTCGATGTTCAGCGTCTCCGGTACGTCGATCTGAACCTGCTCGACGTGCTCGGAGTTCCAGATCCCGTCGATCATGCCGTTCGCGAATCTCAGCACGTGCAGGTTCTGCGTCGCTTCCTTGCCCAGGAAGTGATCGATCCGGTAGATCTGCTTCTCGTCCAATACGTCGTGCACGGCCTTGTCGAGCTGCTCGAATGCCTTCTGCGACGTGCCGAACGGCTTCTCGTACACCACCCGTGCGCCGTCGGCGAGGCCGTGCGCACCCAGCGCGGCCGTGTAGTCCTCGAACGTGCTCGGCGGCAGTGCGATGTAGTGCACCAGCTGCGCGTCGCCGATGTCCTCACGAGCCTTCGCGACGACATCGACCAGATCTCCTGGATCGTCCACGGTGAACCCGTTGCCTGCGAACCGGATTCGCTCGGAGAACGAATCCCAGTCGTCCGCCCCGGAGCCGAACTCCTCGAGCGCACTGCGCACGTGATCCCGGAACTCGTCGTCGGACGTGTCGTGCCTGCCGTTGCCGACGAGAAGCCACTCCTCCGGGAGCAGTCCTTCGACATGGAGTTGATGGAACGACGGCAGAACCATGCGCTTGGCAAGGTCGCCTGTCGCACCGAACAGGACGAAGATCGTGGGTTGCTGCGAATCGGAACGCGTGGACGCCATGAATCCATCATGCACCCAGAACAACGCCGCAGGGTTACAGTCGGTGTGATGGGAAGATCACGGTTTCACGGTGAGATATTCGGAGTAGGTACCTCGTCGGGCGTACGCATCGTCATCGGGCACTGGACCCGATCTCCGCTCGGAGAATTCACCGACGTCATGATCCAGTTCTCCGGCGGCCACCGCCTTCTGCTCGCACCGGACGAAGATGTGCGCGAATTCGTCACCGCGACATACACGTTCGACGACGTATCACTGACCCCGGTCGGCTTCACACGAGTCGGCGACACGGTGAGCGTGAACACCGACGACCTTCGACTTTCCCTGAGAACGGGACGCTCCACCGCACTCGGCACCCTCCTCGCGATGGTCCCGTCCACGATCTCCACGGCACCGTGGTTCTGCCGCATCTCCGATCCCATCGCACGGGTGGTCCTCCGAGGTGTACGCACCCGCGGCAGTGCAGGGAACGACAGGCGCGAGTACTACGGCGCGAAGCACCAACACCGAATTCTCAGCGCCACCGCATCCTGGCGCGGCGAAGACCTCGGCCACCTCACGCCCGTCACGCCCCCGGTCACCTTCGGGTTCGGCAGTACCCCGGCGGCACCGTCGGTCACCTCGATCACGACGACCATCGACACGCCCTAGGCCAGCACGGCACCGGCGTCGGACAGTTCTTTCAGGGCGGTCTCGGAGGACTCCGGCGCGACCCCTGCAACGAACTCGGTCAGAATCCGAACAGCCAATCCATGGTGGATCGCGTCCAGGGCGGATGCCCGCACGCAGTAGTCGGTCGCGATCCCGACGACGTCGATGTCGGTGACCTCGTTGGCATCCAGCACGTCCCGCAGCGCAGTGCCGTCCTCGGTGCTGCCCTCGAACGCGGAGTAGGACGGCTCGCCCTGCCCCTTCAGAACATGCACGTCGACCGAGTCCGTCGCGAACTCCGGGTGATACGCGGCGCCGGCGGTGCCCGCAACACAGTGCACCGGCCACGTCGTCACGAAGTCGGGCTGCTCGTCGGTGGCGAAGTGGCCGCCGTTGTCACTGTCCGCGTCGTGCCAGTCCCGCGATGCGACGATGACGTCGTACGCGTCGCCCTGCCGCGCGAGAAGCCCGCTGATCCGACGCGCGACATCGGCACCGCCCACGACTCCCAGAGCACCGCCTTCGGTGAAATCGTTCTGAACATCGACTACCAACAATGCACGTGTCATGGCCCCCAGTATCCTCGCCGGTGTGAGTGCCACAGGTCGGAGTGCCACAGTGTCCGAATTGGTCTGCTACCCGGTCAAGGGTTGTGCCGGGCAGTCACTCGACACCGCACGAATGACGGTTCGCGGGATCGACCACGATCGAGAATTCATGATCGTCGACGACGACTTCTCGTTCCGCAGCCAACGCAGCGACCCCGTCCTCGCCGTGGTGACGCCGTCGATCGACGGTGACCAACTGACGCTCACGCACGAAGAATTCGGGTCGGTCACCTGCACGATCGATCGACGGTCACAGCCGATCGACGTCACCATGTTCCGTGCGCCGTTCCTCGGCATCGATCAGGGCGACGACGTCGCGTCGTGGTTGAGCGACGTCGTCGGCGAGGCGTCGCGGCTGGTTGCCGTCCCCTCCGACTTTCACCGCGTCACCGACGGAATCACCCCAGGGACAGCGGCATTCGCGGACAGCTCCGCCGTTCACATCCTCTCGGAGTCCACCCTGGACGGATTGAACACCCGGATGGACGCGCCGCTTCCGATGAATCGATTCCGGCCGAACATCGTCGTCACCGGCTGGGACGACCCTCATACCGAAGATCTTGTCCGCGACATCTCGATCGGAGAGACAGAGCTCGCCTACACCAAGCTCGCGATCCGCTGCCCCGTCACCACCGTCGACCAGGCGCGCGGAGTGCGAGACGGACGCGAACCACTGAAAACCCTCGGCACGTACCGCAAGGCACGGCAGAAGGGCGTTGCCTTCGGCGCGAAATTCAGCGTGGTCGACGGCGGCACACTGTCCGTCGGAGACACCGTGAACGTCACGACCTGGGGCGAGTCGGAGCTGTAGCGATCTGTACCGCGAGCACCACCCGCGCCTGGCCTGCGCGTAGCAACGGCGAGAACACGGCCCCGGCGTCCACGAGATCCGCTCCGCCGCCGCCACCGCCGTACGTGGGCTCGATGGTCCCGACGGGCACGCGAGTGGTTACGACGACCGGTACACCCGCGCTCTTCACCGCCGCCACGACGGACGGATTGGTGTTCCCGGACCCGGTGGCCTCGAGCACGATGCCCTGAGCGCCCGCGGAGACGAAGGCGTCGATGGCCACCGCGTCGGCGCCGGGGTACAACGCCACGATGTCCACGCGGACACCGGAGATCGGAGTCCGAGGCACGACATCTCGCGGCTCACCGGAGCTGACGAATGCGTCGAGTTCCGTTGTGTGCCACTTGGACAGTCCCCGCGCAGGCAGCGTCCGTCCACCGAACACGACGAGTACACCGCGGCCACGGTTCGCCTCGTCGAGAACGGCGTCGACGGCCGCGGCGACGTTGCCCGGACCGTCCGCGTCCGCGTGGTCGGACGTGCGCTGTGCACCGGTGAACACCACGGGCCTCGGGTCACCGTGGAACAGATCCACCAACAGCGAGGACTCTTCCATCGTGTCCGTGCCGTGCAGCACCACCACACCCAGGCAGGCCGGGTCGTCGAGCTCGTCGAACACGGCGTCGACGATGCGGTCCAGGTCCGCGAAGTCGAACGCCGAGCTGTCCTTGGACATCAGGGTGCGGACCCGTACTTCGCCCGGCAGGTCGAAACCCACGGAGCCGGGCCTCGAGATGCCGTCCTCGTCGCGGCTGCTCCCGATGGTTCCGCCTGTTGTCAGCAGGGCAATGTGAGACAAGCCGTCATCCCTCTCGTTCTTCGGCCACTGCGGCAATCCGGTTGCGGCACAGAAACCATCCGCCGACGAGCAGCGGTGCGATGATCAGGATCGACGCGATGGTCCAGGTACCGACCGGCTTGTCGAACGCCATCAGAATCAACACGGCGAGGAGGAAGACCAACGTCGCGATACCGGTGTAGGGAGCGCCGAACATCCGGAACTTCGGCCGGGCGAGGTCTCCCGAGCGAGAGCGCGACCACAGCTTCAGTTGACACAGAATGATCACCGCCCATGCGCTGATGATACCGAGGGCCGCGAAGTTCAACACGATCTCGAACGCCTGTGCCGGTACTGCAGCGTTGAGTCCGACGCCGGCGAGCGCCACCAACGCTGTCAAAGCGATTCCGCCGTAGGGAACTCCGGCCTTGTTCATCCGAGCCGCGAGCTTCGGTGCGGATCCGGCGACGGCCATCGAGTGGAGGATGCGGCCCGTCGAATACAGCCCGGCGTTCAGCGAGGACAGTGCTGCGGTGAGCACCACGAGGTTCATGATGGCGTCGGCGCCCTGCACGTCGATCGCGCCGAAGAACGTGACGAACGGACTTTCCCCTGCGTGATATGCGCTGTACGGCAACAGAAGCGACAGCAGTAGCACCGAACCCACGTAGAACACCAGGATCCTGACGATCACCGTGTTGATCGCCTTGGGTATGACCTTCTCCGGGTTCGCGGTCTCTCCCGCCGCGGTGCCGACGAGCTCGATCGACGCATACGCGAACACGACGCCCTGCACCACGACGATCGCGGGCAGCAGCCCGTTGGGGATCAGTCCGCCGTTGTCGGTGATGACCGACAAGCCGGGAGCCTGACCGTCGATGGGAGTTCCGAAGATGACGTAGTACACGCCGACGACCAGGAAGGTGACCAAGGCGAGAACCTTGATGAGCGCGAACCAGAACTCGAGCTCTCCGAAGACCTTGACCGACACCAGATTCAGACCGAGTACGAGAACCAGGCCGATCAGCGCGAAGACCCACTGGTCCACATCTCCGAGTGGCGCCCAGTACTTCTTGAAGAAATTCATGTACAGCGCAACCGCTGTCACGTCGACCACGGCCGTCATGGCCCAGTTCATCCAGTACAGCCAGCCGGCCGCGAACGCCATCTTCTCCCCGAAGAATTCGCGTGCGTAGGACACGAAGCTTCCCGACGACGGTCGGTGCATCACCAGTTCGCCGAGCGCGCGGAGGATCAGGAAAGCGAAGAACCCGCAGAGAGCGTAGACGAGCACCAGGGCCGGACCGGAGTCGTGCAACCGTCCGCCTGCGCCCATGAAGAGGCCGGTTCCGATCGCACCTCCGATGGCGATCATCTGAATCTGTCTCGGTACCAGAGCTTTACGGTATCCGAGGTCTTCCGAATGTCGAGTGTCGACTGTCATGTGCGGCTACCTTGTCGAAGTTTCGGGGGCATCGGCGTGCGGTGCAGGCGCGACGCGGAGATTGGCGAGATGTTGCGGGCTGAGCAGACGATCCAGTTCTTCACGGGCCAGTAGCTTCTTCTCGAGCACGAGGTCGACGACATTGCGGCCACTGACCAACGCCTCCTGGGCGATCGTCGTGGACTCGGCGTAGCCGAGGTACGGGCTCAGTGCGGTGACGAGGCCGATGGAGTTCTCCACACGCTCACGGAGCAGATCGGCGTTGGCGGTGATGCCGTCCACGCATCGGGTCGCGACGGTACGGCAGGCTGCGCCGAGATGGGCCATGCCTTCGGACAGCGACTTCACGATGATCGGTTCGAAGGCGTTGAGCTGCAGTTGCCCTGCCTCGGCGGCCATGGTGATGGTGACGTCGTGGCCGATCACCTCGTAGGCCACTTGGTTGAGCACCTCGGGAATCACCGGGTTGACCTTGCCCGGCATGATCGACGAACCCGCCTGCATCGGAGGCAGATTGATCTCGTTCAGGCCGGCCCGAGGACCCGAGGACAGCAGCCGCAGGTCGTTGCAGATCTTGGACAGCTTCACCGCGATCCGCTTGAGCACACCCGACAGGTGCACGAACTGACCCACGTCCTGCGTCGCCTCGATCAGATCGGTCGCCGTGACCAGCGGAAGTCCTGTCTTGGTGCGCAGATGCTCGCACGCAGCCGCGGTGTATCCGTCGGGCGCATTGAGACCGGTACCGATGGCCGTTGCACCGAGATTGATCTCGTGCACCAGCAGCGCGGCTTCCTCCAGCCGCGAGCAGTCCTCGTCGATCATGATCGCGTACGTTCCGAACTCCTGACCGAGTGTCATCGGCACCGCGTCCTGCAACTGCGTACGTCCCATCTTCACGACGGTGGCGAACTCGGATGCCTTGCGGCGGAACGCGTCGCGCAGGAATTTCATGGACTCGATCAGCTCGTGCGCCGCGTAGATCGTCGCGATGTTCACGGCCGTCGGGTACACGTCGTTGGTGGACTGACTTGCGTTGACGTGCTCGTTGGGGTGCAGGTGGCTGTAGTCACCGTGCGCATGACCGAGGATCTCGAGCGCACGGTTGGCGATCACCTCGTTGGCGTTCATGTTGGTCGAGGTGCCCGCGCCGCCCTGAACGACATCCACGACGAACTCGTCGTGCCACTGCCCGCCCAGAATCTCGTCGCATGCCCGACGGATCGCGGCGCTTCGGGTGGCGTCGAGAATCCCCAGATCCTCGTTGGCGGAGGCCGCGGCCCACTTCACGGCGGCCAGGCCGCGGATCAGATGAGCGTTGGTACCGATCGAACGGCCCGTGATGGGGAAGTTCTCCAGGGCACGCAGGGTGTGTATGCCCCAGTACGCCTCCGCGGGTATCTCGCGTTCACCGAGAAGGTCCTTCTCGATTCGAGTCTCCACCACGTCCTGCTCCTTCTGATGTCCGGCTGTCCGGCTGTCTGACAGGTTAGAGTGTGAACCAAGACACGTCCGCCCGTCAACCGTCACCTTGACTCGCCCGCCGCAGGAAGAGGACTATTCAGACATGAACCTGTCGGACAGCTGGGCGGTCAGTCAGCCGACCGCAACGAGACTGAGCGCGGCAGAAGCCGTCTTCGCCGACATCCGCGACGCAATCGTCGCCGGCCACATCGCCATCGGCGAACGACTCCCCGCCGAGAGCGCTTTGGCCACCCGATACGCCGTCAGCCGATCCGTGATCCGCGAGGCACTTCGATCGTGCAATGCACTCGGACTCACCGAAACCAAAACGGGTCGAGGCACTTTCGTCACCCGAGATCGCGTCACCGGCGATCTCGACATCGGCAACTACGACGCCCGCGAACTGATGGAAGCCCGCCCCCACGTCGAAATCCCGTCGGCCGGCTGGGCAGCCGAGCGCCGCACCGACGAAGACCTGGCCGTCCTCGAAGGGCTCACCGACGAACTGCGAAGCGAGGACGACCACCACGCCTGGGTACTGCTCGACGGCCAATTCCACACCGCCATCGCCCGAGCCAGCAAGAACCGCGTCTTCGAAGCGATCATCGTCGACATCCGCGGCGCGCTCACCCGTCAGTCCGAGACCCTCAACCTCGTCGCCCGACGCCAGCAGAAATCCAACGTCGAGCACGACCTCATCGTCGAGGGCATCCGATCCGGCAGCTACGAGGAAGCCGCCGAAGCCATGGCCGCGCACCTCGACGCCGTCCGGGGCGCCGTGGAATCGCTCCGCCGTTAGCTCCAGCTCTCGTTCCAGTCACGCGCGAACATGAACGCGCCCTCGGTTCCCCAGCACGTGATGCCGAACATCTCGTCGGACTCGCACACCACACCGACCGCGGACAACACCTGACCGTACTCGAGCACTCGAGGTTCGTCGGCCGTGTAGATCCCTTGCGTCGTGCAGATGTGTTGCGTCCCGCCGTCGTTCACTCGCACTGCGTACTTGTCGTTCTCGGCATTGGTGCATGTGCGGCCTTCGAACGGCGCGACACTCGTCTTGGCCTGACAACCGACCTGGCCTGCGGGTGATCCCCCGGCCCAGATCCCGCACTGAATATTTCCCGACGGGGTGGTGAAGTTGTACCGGCCGAGATCGGTCGCGAACAGTGCCGGGTCGACATTGCCGGAATCCAGGCTCGGTCGGGGCTGATTCCACGGGAACAGATCCGACGCTTCCTCCGGAGCAGGCGCCGTGGGAACGATGACGATCTCCTGCTCGGGCTGCGCAGGTCCGGACGTCGGCTGCGCGGACGTCGACTGGTCGGACGTCGACTGCTCGGACGTCGGCTGTTCCGACGTCGACTGGGGCGCTACGCTCGTCGTTTCCGACGCTGCAGCGCCATCCGGCTCCTCGCTACTGCAGCCGCTCACGGCCAGAACAGCAGCCACAGCGGCAACGACGACGGCAGACCGTGCGGCGATCATGAATACTCCTCGTCCCAAGACAACCGGGCGCCGTCTCGTCTACCCGTCCTATCGGTCTGCTTTACGAAGCCATTAACCGATCACGGATAACGATGACGACTCGAATCGGTTACTCCTCGGGTTCCGTCAGCCCTTCCCGCTCGTCCCGCTCCGCCCATTCCAGCAACGGATCGAGCGAGAACACCGCCTCGTCGATGCCGTCGTGCAGGTCGCCGAGTTTCGCGAACCTGTCCGGCACCGTGAAGATCGTGAAGTCACGCGGATCGACGTCCGGAACCTCGTTCCAGGAAATCGGCGTCGACACCGTCGCTTGCTGATTGCCTCGCACCGAGTAGGCGCTGGCAATGGTGTGGTCCCGCGCGTTCTGATTGTAGTCGACGAACAGCTTCGTCGGATCGCGGTCCTTGCGCCACCACACCGTCGTCACGTCGTCGGGGGCGCGGCGTTCCACCTCACGGGCGAACGCGAGCGCAGCGCGTCGAACATCCTTGAATCCGTACTCGGGCGCGATCCGCACGTAGATGTGAAGCCCATGTCCGCCAGATGTTTTCGGCCAGCCCGTCGCACCCAGGTCTTCGAGGACCTCGGCGGCGACGCCGGCGACTCGGCGAACCCGATCGAACGGGCAGTCCGGCATGGGATCGAGATCGATGCGCCACTCGTCGGGCATCTCCACGTCCGCGCGCCTGGAGTTCCAGGGGTGGAACTCCACCGTCGACATCTGCACAGCCCACACGACGTGCGCCAACTCGGTGACGCACAGTTCGTCGGCGGTTCGGTTGTAGCGCGGGAACGTCACGCGCACGGTCTCGAGCCAGTCCGGGGCGCCGTTCGGCACACGCTTCTGGTGAACCTTGTCCCCCGCCAGACCCTTCGGGAACCGATGCATCATGCACGGCCGCTCCCGTAGAGCACGGACGATGCCATCGCCGACGCCGAGGTAGTAGTTCACCAGATCGAGCTTGGTGGCCCCGCTCTCGGGGAAATACACCCGGTCGGGGTTGGAGACACGCACGATGCGCTCCCCCACCTCGAGTTCGATCGCCTCCGACGCTGCTGCCATTCCACGAGCCTAGACATCCAGGGCCGGACTGCACACAAACCGCCGCCCGACGCCACATCCGGCCCTGCGAACCCGATTTGTGTGCATCCAGGGCACACGTACACCCGGGCCACCGCGAGCACGAAAAAGCCCGACCCCACCGAAGTGGAGTCGGGCCTGTTCGAGAGAGACGGACTAGAAGTCCATGCCGCCCATGCCACCGGTCGGGTCGCCTGCGGGCGCTCCGGCCTTCTCGGGCTTGTCGGCGACGACGGCCTCGGTCGTCAGGAACAGAGCCGCGATGGACGCTGCGTTCTGCAGTGCCGAGCGGGTGACCTTGACCGGGTCGTTGATGCCTGCAGCGAGCAGGTCCTCGTACTCGTTGGTCGAGGCGTTGAGGCCGTGACCGGACGGGAGGTTGCGGACCTTCTCTGCGACGACGCCGGGCTCGAGGCCTGCGTTGAACGCGATCTGCTTGAGCGGTGCTTCGAGGGCGACGCGGACGATGTTCACGCCGGTTGCCTCGTCGCCGTCGAGCTTCAGGTTGTCGAGTGCGGGCGAAGCCTGCAGCAGCGCGACGCCACCACCGGCGACGATGCCCTCTTCGACGGCAGCCTTGGCGTTACGCACTGCGTCTTCGATGCGGTGCTTGCGCTCCTTGAGCTCGACCTCGGTCGCTGCTCCGGCCTTGATGACTGCAACGCCACCGGCCAGCTTGGCCAGGCGCTCCTGCAGCTTCTCGCGGTCGTAGTCGGAATCGGAGTTCTCGATCTCGGCGCGGATCTGGCTGACGCGTCCGGCGATGGCGTCGGAGTCGCCCGAGCCCTCGACGATGGTGGTCTCGTCCTTGGTGATGACGACCTTGCGTGCCTGACCGAGGAGCTCGAGGCCTGCGGTCTCCAGCGAGAGGCCGACCTCTTCGCTGATGACCTCGCCACCGGTGAGGATGGCGATGTCGGCGAGCTGAGCCTTGCGGCGGTCACCGAAGCCGGGAGCCTTGACGGCAACGGACTTGAAGGTGCCACGGATCTTGTTCACCACGAGGGTGGAGAGAGCTTCGCCCTCGACGTCCTCGGCGATGATGACGAGCGGCTTGCCCGACTGGATGACCTTCTCGAGCAGCGGCAGCAGGTCCTTGACCGTGGAGATCTTGGAGCTGACGAGCAGGATGTACGCGTCTTCGAGGACGGCTTCCTGGCGCTCTGCATCGGTGGCGAAGTACGCCGAGATGTAGCCCTTGTCGAAGCGCATGCCCTCGGTGAGCTCGAGCTGCAGGCCGAAGGTGTTGGACTCCTCGACCGTGATGACGCCTTCCTTGCCGACCTTGTCCATGGCCTCGGCGATGAGCTCGCCGATGGACGGGTCGCCTGCGGAGATACCAGCGGTAGCAGCGATCTGCTCCTTGGTGTCGATCTCCTTGGCGGAAGCGAGCAGCGACTCGGTGACGGCTGCGACAGCCTTCTCGATGCCGCGCTTCAGGCCGAGCGGGTTCGCGCCGGCTGCGACGTTGCGCAGGCCTTCACGAACGAGTGCCTGGGCGAGAACGGTAGCGGTGGTGGTGCCGTCGCCTGCGACGTCGTCGGTCTTCTTGGCGACCTCTTTGACGAGCTCGGCGCCGATCTTCTCGTAGGGATCCTCGAGCTCGATCTCCTTGGCGATGGAGACGCCGTCGTTGGTGATCGTGGGGGCGCCCCACTTCTTCTCGAGCACGACGTTGCGACCCTTGGGGCCCAACGTCACCTTTACTGCGTCGGCGAGGGCGTTGAGGCCTCGCTCGAGGCCACGGCGTGCCTCTTCGTCGAACGCGATGATCTTGGCCATTGCGAAGTGATCCTCCGGATTGGGGGTGACACGCAGAGCGACCGCTTGCCGGGTCGCTCCAATTGCGCAGAGCGACCGTGTTCAGTCGCTCTTCTGCACTTGCTCGGCCGAGTTCGGTGCCCGCGACGGACGACCAGGGGTGTCGATGATTCCCAGCCTCACCGTCCCGACCTGGCACTCACAAGGCGCGAGTGCCAACTGCATTTCTAGCACTCGACCATGGCGAGTGCAAGGTCGTCACCGAAGTGTTCGCCTACGGCGCAGAAGACCGACCGAGTCCGACGCCGGGGCGAAGCTCGAGCAGATGCTCACCCTTTCACGCACTGTTTACATGCAGGCGCGTTGTTTACATTGCACGCCTTTCGGCTCGATGCGATCCGGAAATAACGTTCGGAGACAGCAACATTCGCCACTAGCTCATTTCGGACAAAACACCCATACACGCATCGACAGCAAGGATCGTCACATGTCCGATTCGGTCGACACGAAGTACGACAACTCCGCCATGGACCACGAGGAGGAGGGCTACCACAAGGGTCTCAAACCTCGCCAGCTCCAGATGATCGCCATCGGTGGCGCCATCGGCACCGGGCTGTTCCTCGGCGCGGGTGGACGACTCGCCAGCGCAGGCCCCGGCCTGTTCCTCGCCTACGCCCTGTGCGGCATCTTCGTCTTCTTCATCCTCCGCGCCCTCGGCGAACTGGTGCTGCACCGCCCGTCGTCGGGATCGTTCGTCTCGTACGCCCGTGAGTTCTTCGGCGAGAAAGCCGCATTCGTCGCAGGCTGGATGTACTTCCTCAACTGGGCCATGACGGCCATCGTCGACGTGACGGCCATCGCCACCTACATGCACTACTGGGGATCGTTCGAGGTGATCCCGCAGTGGGTCATCGCACTGATCGCGCTCGTGCTGGTCATGAGCCTCAACCTGGTCTCGGTGAGGTGGTTCGGCGAGATGGAGTTCTGGGCCGCGATGATCAAGGTCGTCGCACTCGTGACGTTCCTGATCGTCGGCATCGTCTTCCTCGCCGGACGCATCCCCGTCGGCAGCGAGATGCCCGGCATCAGCCTCATCACCGACAACGGCGGGCTGTTCCCGTCGGGCGCGTGGCCGCTGGTCATCGTCATCTCCGGCGTCGTGTTCGCGTACGCCGCCGTCGAGCTGGTCGGCACCGCCGCCGGTGAGACCGAGAACCCGGCGAAGATCATGCCGCGCGCGATCAACTCGGTGATCGCGCGTATCGCGCTGTTCTACGTCGGCTCGCTCGTCCTGCTGGCGCTATTGCTCCCCTACACGGCATACGCAGCAGGAACATCGCCTTTCGTGACGTTCTTCTCGAGCATCGGCCTCGGCGGCGCGGGCACGATCATGAACATCGTCGTGCTCACTGCTGCGCTGTCCTCACTGAATGCCGGCCTCTACTCGACGGGTCGCATCCTGCGCTCGATGGCCATGAACGGCAGCGCTCCCGAGTTCACCAAGAAGATGACCAAGGGCGGCGTTCCGTTCGGCGGCATTCTGCTCACCTGCTTCATCACGCTGTTCGGCGTCGCACTCAACGCCATCGCCCCGGGTGAGGCCTTCGAGATCGTGCTGAACATGTCCGCCCTCGGCATCATCGCGAGCTGGGCGACGATCGTGCTGTGCCAGATCCAGCTCTACCGCTGGTCCAAGAAGGGCATCCTCGAACGTCCGAAGTTCCGCCTGTTCGGCGCCCCGTACACGAGCTACGCGACGCTGGTGTTCCTCTTCGGGGTGCTGGTTCTGATGGCCTTCGACGCCCCGATCGGGTCGTGGACGATCGCCACCCTCGTCGTCATCATCCCGGCACTGATCGGCGGATGGTTCCTGGTTCGGACGAAAGTCCTCGCCGTCGCCGAGGAACGTCTCGGCTACACCGGGCAGTACCCCGTCGTCGCCAACAGACCACTCGACGACGATCCGGACAACTAGAACCTCCGACGCCACCCCGCCCCGAAGGGCGACTTTCGGGGCGGGGGCTCCGGAGCGGAAGCAGCAAGGGCGTCGGCGACGGCGTTGCTGAGTTCCGTGCACGTCGCGAATCGATCTTCCGGCTTCTTGGCCAGCGCGGTCGCGACGACGCCGTCGAGACCCTTCCGTAGGTCTCGTCGGCGCGCGGTCACCGACGGAGGCGACGCGTTCAGCTGAGCGTCCGTGATCGCGAGCGGCGTCGCGAGGGGATACGGGGGCTTGCCGGTGAGCAATTCCACGAGCGTTGCGCCCAACGCGTAGACATCGGTTCGAGCGGACAGACGCTCACCGCGAAGCAGTTCCGGTGCGGCGTACTGAATGGACGCGAAGACCGACCCTCCTCGCGCCACCGGTCCGGCGTCGAGGAATCGCGCGATCCCCCAGTCCGACACCATCACCTGCTCGAAACCGCCACGCGGTTCGGTACTGATCAGGATGTTCGACGGTTTCACGTCGCGGTGCAGTACGCCCTGAGTGTGGGCGTAGTCCAGACCTTTCGCCACTTCGCTGACGATGCGGGCAGCTCGGTCGACGTCGAGGGCGATCTGGCCGCGTGCGACGAGCCGCGCTGCGCTGTATCCCTCGACGTAGTGCATCGTCATCCACAGTCGACCGCCGAACTCACCGTGGGCGTGCACGGACACGATGTTCGGATGGTGCAGCCGCGCCGCGATCTTCGCCTCCATGACGAATTTCGCCCGGAGCTGCTCGTCTCCCGAGGCGTCCTCGTCGAGAATCTTGAGTGTCTCGCGCCCTTCGACGAGGTAGACCTCACTCATCCCACCCACCCCGAGCAGCCGCTCGACCGTGTACCCGGCGAACGTCCGTCCCGGCGACAGGCGGCCGGTGGTCATGGCGAGATCGACACCGACGGCTCGTCTCGCGCCGATGACCGGGCGAGTGCAACAGTTGCCGCGACCATCGCGACGAGAGCGACCACGAGGACCACACCGCCGCCTCTTCCGGTGGCGAGGTACTCGCCGAGGACCACGAACCCGAGAGCCGACGCCACCACCGGTTCCATCACCGTGGTGGCGGGAAGCGAGGCCTGCAGAGCGCCGGCTTGAAATGCGGACTGCTGCAGGGTGATCGCCGCGACCGCCACGGCTATCAGCGCGTACAACTCGACGGAGGTCAACAGAGGAACGACTCCGCGGCTCACGAGGTGGACCACGCCTTTGGTCAGCACGGCGGCGACGCCGAACAATGCACCCCCGGAGATGCCGAGCAGCAATGCTTTTCGAGGACCGCTCGCCTTACGTGACGCAAGGACGCACAGCGCGACGAACGGTAGTCCGATCAGGCAGACGACGATCCAGTGCCGAGCCTCGGCCCTCTCCACTCCGGGCTTCGGGTCCCCGACCACGACGAGAATCGCCACCGAGGCGGTCAGTGCCGCGGCCCACATCCACTCGGCGGCGGAGATCGTCCGATGCGCAAACCGTGCGCCGAGCGGAAGCGCGAACAGCAACGACAGCACCAGCAGAGGCTGGACCAGCAGCAGCGATCCCATCCCGAGCGCGGCCGCCTGGAGCGCGTAGCCGAGGATCCCGACGACGGTCCCCACCCACCAGATCGGCTGCTTGACCAGCGACCCGATGGGCCCCAGCGCACCGTTGGACTCCACCGGAACCTGCGCTGCCGTGCGCTGCCGAACCACTGTCCCGACTGCGATGCACAGCGCTGCACCGAGTGCGAGGACCACCACCGTCGTTGTTTGCGGCACGACGAAACATTAACGGCAGATCGCCACGTCAGCGAGTTCTCGGTCGAACGCCGAATTCGCTCGAGTCGAACAGGTCGGTTATCGTGTTTAACGGCACTTGACCAATAGAACGCATAAGTAAGAGAAACGACGTGTGGTCGGCCCGGTCTCGACTGCATCGGTAGCCGCCCATGATTCGGATACGAAAATCGTGAGGACGGAAGACTCGACGTGAATGTGGACAAGAAGCCCAATGCCGTGAGGGAAGCGTGGGACGGGCTTCGAAAGCCCGTCTTCCTTCCAGCATCGATAATTATTTTCGTCATGATCGCGTTCGCGGTGATCTTCGCAGGCACCGCTGAGGACGCATTCGACACGCTCAACAAGGGAATTACCGACGGCGTCGGCTGGTGGTACATCCTTTCCGCCACTGGTTTTGTTCTGTTTGCTGTGTACTGCGGCATCAGCCGCGTAGGAAACATCAGGCTCGGCCGCGACGACGAGAAGCCCGAGTTCGGCGTTCTGTCGTGGTTCGCGATGCTGTTCAGCGCCGGCATGGGGATCGGCCTGGTCTTCTACGGGGTCGCCGAGCCCCTGTCGCACTATGTCGTGCCACCGGAGGCAGGTGGAATCGCTGGGTCGACCGACGCCGCCGCCAACCAGGCCATGGAGCTGACCCTGTTCCACTGGGGTCTGCACGCCTGGGCGATCTACGTGGTCGTCGGGCTCGGGCTTGCGTACATGACGTACCGCAAGGGCCGACCGCTCTCCATTCGCTGGCTTCTCGAACCGTTGCTCGGACGTAAGCGAATCGAAGGATTCATCGGTCATGCCATCGACGTCGTCGCCATCGTAGGCACCCTGTTCGGTGTCGCGACGTCTCTCGGTTTCGGTGTGCAGCAGATCTCCGCCGGGCTCGAGTACCTCGGCTGGGTGGAAACGAACAACTGGCTGATCGTCGTTCTCATCGCGTTCGTGACCGGCCTCGCGACGTTCTCGGTGGTCTCGGGTGTCACCAAGGGCCTCAAGTGGCTGTCCAACATCAATATGGGCATGGCTGCATCGCTTGCCCTCTTCGTTCTGATCTTGGGACCCACCCTGTTCCTGCTGCAGTCCTGGGTCCAGAACCTCGGCGGCTACGTACAAGCGCTACCGGAGCTCATGCTGCGCACATCTCCCTTCTCCGACGACGGCTGGGCTGGTGCGTGGACCATCTTCTACTGGGGCTGGTGGATGAGCTGGGCGCCGTTCGTCGGCATGTTCATCGCACGCATTTCGCGTGGCCGCACCATCCGCGAATTCGTGTTCGGGGTTCTGCTGGCCCCGACCATCATCGGTTCGCTGTGGTTCACCATTTTCGGTGACGCAGGCATCCTTCGCCAACGCGACGACGGCGACATGCTCGTCGACGGTGCTGTCGACACGAACACCAGCCTGTTCCAGTTGCTCGACGGCTTGCCCTTGGGAATCATCACCAGTGTCCTGGCGATCTTCGTGATCGTGTTCTTCTTCGTGACGTCCTCGGACTCCGGTTCACTTGTCATCGATATTCTGTCCACGGGCGGCGACCTCGACACCCCCAAGATCACTCGCGTGTACTGGTCGGTGCTCGAAGGCGTCATAGCTGCCATTCTGTTGTTGATAGGTGGCGCGGGTTCTCTGACCGCACTACAGACGATGTCCATCGCGACAGCCGTTCCGTTCTCGGTCGTGCTCGTTCTCGCGTGCGTCTCGCTACTGAAAGCGTTCAGATACGACGTCGCAACGACACCCCGCTACGTTCGCGTCACACAGACCCCGACGAACGGCGAGGCGCACGATTCCAGCGCGGACGAAAGCGCAGCTTCACAGTCCGAAACGCCCAGGCGTCGACGCGGTGCAGGAATATCGTCGACGTTCTCGGGACTCGCGCCGTCGCGTACAGGTCTGGTGGCACCGGCGAACGGTCACGTCGTCCTCGCCGTGCACGAAGTGTCGACGGAATCGCTCGAGGTCGATCCCGACACCGGCGCAGTCGAGTACTCGGCGGACAGCGGTCCCGTCGACCCGCTCGGAGGCGAAGTGTTCGACACTCCCGAATTCGCCGATTCCCACGAGGGACAGACGCAGTCGAATTCCTGAGCGAGAAGTAGAAAAAGGGGCCCGGTTCGACCGGGCCCCTTTTTCGTGTCGTCCTCGGCTCACTTTTGCACTGCCTGTCGCAGCACTGGTCCTGCGTTTACTGACCGTCTGACCATTCGTACTGCATCTGCCGAGCGGTGCTCGTTGCGACGTCCGGACTCACCAGTCGCGAGACGAGGTGCAGCGCCAGGTCCAGTCCTGCACTGATGCCCGCGGACGTCGCGATGTCGCCGTGATCGAGATACCGGACACCCTCGCGGACATCGAGACTCGGCCACCGCCGCCGGAGGTCGTCGACGTCTTCCCAGTGCGTCGTCACCGGACGTGCATCCAGCACCCCGGCGTCGGCCAGCAGAAACGCACCGGTGCACACCGACGCGGTCACTTCCGTTGTGCCGAACTGCGTGTGGATCCACGCCGCAGCGGCCGCAGGTACCTCGTCGACGACACCACCCGGCACGAGCACCACGTCGTAACGCCTGGTGTCGTCGATCGTGGTGTCCACCGCGATGCGCATGCCACCGCGGGCATGCACCGGACCGTCGTCGACTCCGACGAGCACCACGTCGAACGCGCGCACTCCCCCGTCGCGCGTGGTGATTCGGTTCGCCACCGAGAAGACTTCGAACGGCCCGCATGCGTCGAGCACCTCGACGTCGTCGAACATCAGAATGGCGAGAGATCGCGTCATCGCACGATCATCGCAGGACCTGCTGCCCAGTGCTCAGCTACCGGACGCAGCGATGGCGGGGACGACGATCGCCACCGCCAGCGCGGCGTTCACATCCTGCACTGCCTTCCGGACGGCCTCGCCCGCCCAGTCGCCCTCGGCGATGTCCTTCGCTCGACGTTTCGCCGCTCGCTTGTCGGCGGCAGGCAACACCTTGTGGACAGCGTCGATCGCGGACAACATCGACACGACAGCCGATATCTCCGGCAACGGCGTCGTACCGTCGACGATCGCGCTGTGAATCCACTGGATCAGCCATGCTGTGCGTGTGGTGTCACGGGCAGGCCAGGACGTCGTCGGGAACAGGCCGAGGATTCTGTCCTCGTGCTGCGTGACCGCACCTCGCTGCGCCAGGCGGAGACCGATCTCCTGTTTCAGGTTCTTGTGGAGCTTCTCGATGACTTTCTGCGGTTTCGGCGGGTTGTTCTCGGTTCCGATGAACGCGTGGACCCGCGCGAGAAGCGGATCCTGCGGGGGCGGCCCCGACACCACGAGCCTGCCGTCCTTGACCACTTCACCCTTCGCGGTGATGCGGACGGCGCCGTTCATGGCCAGCTCGAGCACCAACGCACCCGCCAGCACACGCGGGAATTTCGTACTGTCGACGATCGGCTTACCCGTCACGTCGTCGACCAGAACCAGAAACAGATCCTCCGCGATCAGAGTCATGTGCCGAGCGTACCCACCACGTACGGATACGAGAGCTCGATCATCTTCTCCAACACCGCCGAGTCGACGTCGGCGAGCTTGTTGACGTACAGACATCCGGCCCCGGGCTTGTGTTTGCCCAGTTCGTTCAGCAGTGCCTGGGATTCGGGAGCGTACGTCAACCCGTACATCACGAGAGAGGTCCTACGGGGCGAGAAGCCGACCGCGAGTGCGTCGCCTTCCCGGCCACTGTCGTATCGGTAGTGATACCGGCCGTAACCCACCATCGACGGACCCCACATGACGGCAGGTTCCCCGGTGACACGTGCGAACAGCCGGTGCAACGCCAACCCGTCGGCGCGGCGCACCGGATGCTCGACGCTCTCGAGCCACGCGACCACGTCCGTCGCCGTCGGCCCGGTCTTGCTCTCGCTCATGTCAGTTGAGGTAGTTCTGCCACCCCGACGGCACGCGGTCCGCGGGCCCCGGCGTCGACTGATCGAGCGGATGATGCTGCGGCGGAGCAAGTTCCGGCCCGTCGTACATCTGCTCGTCGGCGTAGCTGTAGTACCAGCTCTCCCCCGGTTCGAAGCTTCTGATGAACTGATGGCCGGTGCTTTCGGCGTGCTTGCTCGCATGCTGCGACGGAGACGAATCGCAACACCCGACGTGCCCGCACTGCGCGCACCGACGAAGGTGGAACCACCAACCGTCGCTGGTCGAACATTCGAGACACCCTGGTCCCGACGGCTCGGCGGTGACATCGATTCCAGGAATCGGCTCGGTCATGACTCCCCCTCTGTCGCTTCGGTTGTGGGCTCTGCTTCGGTTGCCGGCTCGATGGGAAGCCTGACGACGAAACGCGTGTTTCCCGGCTCGGATTCGACACGTAGGTCGCCGTGATGCTTCTTGACGACGATGCGCCACGAGATGTCGAGGCCGAGGCCGGTTCCCTCACCGACCGGTTTGGTGGTGAAGAAAGGCTCGAAGATTCGTGAACGGATGTTCTCCGGCACTCCGGGCCCGGTGTCGCCGATCTCGACCAATACGTGGTCGTGATCGAGTCTCGTTGCCACGGTCAGTGTTCCGGCCCCGTTCATCGCCTGCACGGCGTTGTCGACGAGGTTGGTCCACACCTGATTCAGTTCCGCCGCGTAGGCGGGAATCGGAGGCACTGCCGGGTCGTAGTCCTTGACCACCGAAATGTCGTCGCCGATCTTCCGTGCGAGCATCACCAGAGTGCTGTCGAGCAGTTCACGTAAGTCGATCGTCTGGTACGGCGCTCGATCCATCTGCGAATACTGTTTGGCCGCACCGACGAGCGTCGACACCCGGGTCGTCGAATCGGCGATCTCGTTCATCAGCAATTCGGTCTCGACGGTGTAGTTGAGCCAGCGGATCGCACCTTCGAGCGTCTTTGACTCGTCGACGGTGGCCGCGACCTTGTCCAGCCACGCGATGTCGAGGCCTGCCTGCACGAACGTCGGAGCCAGATCCCACCCACCCGCGATGCCGTGATCGTCGAACCAGTCCCCCAGTTCGTCCTCCGCATCCGACGCCTCGAGCGGCGACAGCTTGGGAGCCTTCGCGACCAGCTCGACGGCTTCCTCCTGCAATCCGACGAGGGAAGTCAGCGACGCCGGGTCGAGCGCACCGTTCGCGATCATCTTCAGCTTCTGGCGCATGTGGGCGACCCGATCGCGCAGCGCATCCGTCGCCCGTACCGCTGCCGCGGCCGGATTGTTCAGCTCGTGCGTCAGGCCGGCGGACAACGACCCGAGCGCCAGCAGTCGCTCACGCTGGTCGACGATCTGCTTGGTGTTGAGCGCACCGACGAACAAGCCCTCGAGCAGATGCAGCGCCATCGGAAACCATTCCTCGACGATCTCCGCGAAACACGCCGCGTCGAGCACGAAGAACCGCGATGTCTCGGTCACACGCATCGAACTCGGGTACGTCTGCGGCACCCGATCACGCAGATACGCCTGCCACGCACCGGCGTACACCCCGCGCTGAGACGTTCGGCTGATCACCATCTCCTCGCCGCTGGAGTTCTTCGTCAGCACCAACGAACCGTCCATCAGCACGTAGAAGCACGTGGCAGGTTCACCCTCGCTGAACACGGGCCCTGGCTCGATGATCTCGATGTGCCCCTCGTGGCACAGCTTCTCCACCTGCTCGTCCGACAACTTCTCGAACAGGAACAGCGTCTTCAGCTCCTCCGGACTACACCGCAGCGATCCGGGGTCGCTCTGCACGCTCACGGGTTCGCCAGGTATCTGTGCACCAGCATCACGGCCATCGCTCCCTCTCCCACAGCCGACGCGACGCGTTTCGCCGAGTCGGATCGCACGTCGCCGGCCGCGAACACGCCGGGGACACTGGTCTCGAGATGGTGCGGCAGCCTGTCGCGATCCCACCCCGTCGGTCCCTTGCCGTCGACCACCAGATCGGGTCCCGTGACGACGAAGCCGTGCTCGTCGCGCACCACGACACCGTCGAGCCACTCCGTCCGAGGTGCCGCACCGATGAACAGGAACAGGTACTGCCCGGGAACCGTCTCGTCGGTGTCCGTCACACGGTTGTGCAGGGTGATGGACTCCAGGTGATCGTCGCCGCCGACGCCCACGACCTCGGTGCACGTCCGTACCGTGATTCGCGGATGATCCTCGATCTGCTTGATCAGGTAGTACGACATCGATGCTTCGAGCGACTGCGCACGGATCAGAATTGTCACCGACTTCGCTCCGCGGGCCAGGTACACCGCTGCCTGACCGGCCGAGTTGGCGCCGCCGACGATGTAGACGTCCTGCTCCGCGCAGCGCGCGGCCTCCGTCATCGCCGATCCGTAGAACACTCCGCGGCCGGTGAACTTCTCGATGCCGGGCGTCGCCAACTGCCGGTACGCCACCCCCGTCGACAGGATCACGGTCTGAGCGTCGATGCTCCGACCGTCCGCGAACCGAATCGTCCGGGCCGAACCGTTGGCCTCGAGCCCGACGACGTCCTGCGTCGTCACCACCTCGGCGCCGAACTTCAACGCTTGCCGACGCGCACGCTCGGCCAACTGAGCACCGGACACGCCGTCGGGAAATCCCAGGTAGTTCTCGATACGGGAACTCTGTCCTGCCTGCCCACCCGTCGCGGTGCGCTCGATGAGCGTCGTGCGCAGTCCTTCCGACGCGCCGTACAGCGCCGCACCCAGACCTGCCGGTCCACCACCGATGACGACCAGGTCGTAGAACTCACCGGACGGTGTCGTCGTGAGGCCGAGATGATTGCCGAGTTCCGAGTCGGACGGCGCACACAGTGCTGTGCCGTCCGCAGTCACGATCACCGGGCACACGGTGTCGTCGACACCGGCCGACGTCAGCAGCCGCACCCCTTCGGGGTCGTCGGCCATGTACCAGCGATACGGCAGCTGATTGCGAGCCAGGAATTCCCGGACCTCCGACGACCGCGCGGACCAGCGGTGGCCGATCACCTTGGTTTCCTCCACCGGCCGGTGATCGCTGGACGCCCACGCCTCGAGCTGAGCGTCGAGCACCGGGTAGAGCTTCTCCTCCGGCGGATCCCACGGCTTGAGGAGGTAATAATCGAGGTCGATGACGTTGATGGCATCGATGGCCGCGTCGGTGTCGGCGTACGCGGTCAGCAGGACCCGGCGAGCCGCCGGATACAGGTCCATCGCCTGCTCGAGAAATTCCATGCCGTTCATCTGCGGCATCCGGTAATCGGCCAGCAGGATCGCGACCGGCTGGCCGCGCAGTTTCAGTTCTTTCAACGCATCGAGCGCCTGAGCACCGGACTCGGCCCTGATGATGCGGTAGTTCTCGCCGTAGTGGCGACGAAGATCGCGTGCGACGGATCTGGATACACCCGGATCGTCGTCGACGCTGAGAATTGCAGGCTTCATGACCCTCCCGGTCGGGCAGCTACTTGAAGACAAGTATGCCGCGCCGGACGTCACCGCGCCTTGGTGCCAGCAGGGGTGCCGGCAGGGGGTGTCAGACCTGCCCGCGCCGGATGAGGTCGATTTCCTGGGCGGTCAACAAGCGCTCGAGCTTTTCGCTCGGCCACTTCCTTGGACTTCCGCTCATCCGCGCCGATTCGAGCAGCGGCACGCCCGAGCCTGGACGACGCAAGATCGAATGAAGGTTCACGATCGATCACTCCGAACAAAATTCGTTTTGGCCTGATTCCTCGTTCGTTGCATCGCCCAGTCTTCGCCTCTCGTTACCGTTCGCGGGTGAGGCGCGCTGAAGAAGTTTCGACGCATGTGCGTTTCGTCGGGTTCGCAGCCGGGTAGAGAGATGGATTACCAATCGACGAGTCGGGGGCACGAAATGAGCGCAACAGGCGCCGCGGAAACGGTCCAGAACAACACGTGGTTCGAACGAGCAGCCCGGGCGGGTCACTTCGTCAGCGGGCTGCTGCACATCCTCATCGGCTACATCGCCGTTCGACTCGCCTTCGGGCAGGGCGGCAACGCCGACCAGTCCGGTGCGCTCGCCGAACTGGGCAGCAAACCCGGAGGTGCCATCGCACTGTGGGTCGCCGTCGTCGCGTTCGTCGCACTCGCACTGTGGCGAGTCATGGAAGCCGTCGTCGGCAAGAAGTCGGATCAGGACGAAGGCAGCGCGATGGACCGGCTCAAAGCCGCCGCCCTCGCCGTCGTCTACCTGGCGTTCGCCTGGTCCACCTTCGGCTTCGCCAAGGGCTCCGGACAATCGAGCGGCCAACAGAACGCAGGCATGACCGCGCGATTGATGGAGAACGGATTCGGCAAGATCGTGCTGATCGTCGTCGGACTCGTCGTGATCGGTGTCGGCGGCTACCACGTCTACAAGGGCGTATCGAAGAACTTCCTCGACGACCTGGAAGGCAACCAGAGCAAAGGCGTCGAGTATCTCGGCATCGCCGGGTACGCCGCCAAGGGTGCCGCATTGATCGGCGCCGGAGCACTGGTCGTCGTCGCGGTGTTCACCTCCGACCCCAGTAAGGCCACCGGCATCGACGGCGCCGTCAAGACGCTCGGTGAACAACCGTTCGGCCAGATACTCCTGGTCCTCGCCGGCGTCGGCATCGCGCTCTACGGCCTGTACGCCTTCGTCCTCGCTCGTCACGCACGCATGTGAGGGCCTCTACCCGTAGAGGGAGGTGAGTTCGGATCCGATTCGCGCGAGCTCGGCTCGCACCGAATCGGATTCGACGACCTCGAGCTCGGCACCCCAGCCCGCCAGGTGCTGGGCGATCATCACCGGCGCAGGCGCGGAGACCGTCGCCCTCAGCCGTCCGTCGACGACGTTCTGCACCACGCAATGTTTGCCGAACTGCGCCTGCAGCACCGACAGCAATCTCTCCGGGATCTCGACGACCGCCGACGTCGCGCGCTGCCGGTCTTCCACGGTCTCGACGACGGACGCCCACGCGTCGGCGAGATCGAAATCCGCCGGACGCAAGAACACCGTGTCGGTGGGCGCGACCTCGGACATCCGGTCGAGGCGGAACGTCCGCAGGCCGTGAGCCGTCGATGCGATCAGATACCAGTGCCCGTTCTTGTCCACCAGCCCGAGTGGACCGACCTCGCGGTGCCCGGGCCCGGTGTGCCCGAACGTCTTGTAACCGAACGTCACGTTCACTCGCCGAACCACCGCGCGCTGCAGCAGTCCGACATGCTCCGAGCCTGCGGACAACTCCTGCCCCCAGCTGGCCGGATCGATCGTCGTCGCATCGGCCGCGGCTTGCGCGTCGACCCTGAAGGGTTCGGGTAACGCCTTCACCAGCTTGCGCACCGCGGCCTTGGCGTCCGGCGACAATGCGGCGCCCGGACCGACCAACGTGAACAAAGCCTGCGCTTCCGTGGAACTCAGTCCGGTCAGGTCCGTTCGTGCGCCACCGATCAGTTGCCATCCGCCGTTCCGACCCGGTTGCGGATAGACCGGGACACCGGCGGACGACAGCGATTCCAGGTCCCGGCGTGCTGTCGAGGCCGACACCTCCAGTTCTTCGGCGACCTCGGCGGCGGTGATCCGCCCACGGGTCTGCATCAGGAGAAGTGTCGCCACGAGCCGGTCTGCGCGCATGCAGGAAAGTATCCCCCCGAAAGTGCTCAGAAGATGAGCACTTTTGCGTGCATAGTCGACTCCACAACCACGAGAGAGGGAGAACGCAATGCTCAGAGGACTCAGCAACATCAGCTTTTACGCAGACGACGTCGACGCGGCAGGCCACTGGTACACCGACATCCTCGGAATCGCTCCGTACTTTCGCCGCGACAACCCGGACGGAACACCGGGCTACGTCGAGTTCAGAGTCGGCGACTTCCAGCACGAACTGGGCATCGTCGACCGCAAGTACGCGATCCCGGGAACCTCGAAGTCCGAATCCATCACCTTCTGGCACGTCGACGACCTCGCCGGATCGCTCGAGAAGCTCCTCGCCGCAGGCGCAACACTGCACGACGAGATCCGAGCCCGCGGCGAAGGCTTCGACACCGCATCCGTGGTCGACCCTTTCGGCAACGTCCTCGGCATCATGACCAACCCTCACTACCTGGAGATGCTCGGGCGGGCGTGACGTTCCCCGTGCTCGATCATCGTCGGGGATCCCCGCCGGAACGGGCGGAAGTGCCACGCCACACCTACCCTGTCGACTACGTTTACCTGTAACTATCGGTTGCATCTACGGAGGAACACGTGAGCAAGACCCTCGAAGCCAGCATCGACGTCGACGCCAGTCCCGAGCAGGTGTGGAAGGTCGTCTCGGATCTGAAGCGCATGGGTGAGTGGAGTCCTCAGTGCAAGAAGATGAAGGTCTTCGGTGGCGATGTCCGCAAGGGCACGACGACGCTCAACATCAACCGGAAGGGCCTGCTGGTCTGGCCGACCACGGCGAAGGTCGTCGAATTCCAGCCGAACAAGGCCATCGCGTTCCGCATCGCGGAGAACAAGACGATCTGGTCCTACACACTCACCCCGTCGGCAACGGGAACCACCGTGGTGGAGAAGCGTGAGGCCCCGACGGGCACGAGCGCCGTGTCCGGCTTCCTCGTCAAGAACGTTCTCGGCGGCATCGAGCAGTTCGACGTCGAACTCGTCGACGGAATGAACAAGACCCTGCAGCGCATCAAGTCGGAAAGCGAGCGCGCTCGGTAAAATGTTTGACGAGTGAAGTTTCTGGGCAGCCCCAGTTGTCAAACGGCAACAAACAAAAAGGGGCATGACATGACACCCGCACTCGGTTTCATCGGTTGGATCGTCATCGGCGGCTTGGCCGGATGGATCGGTAGCAAGATCATGAAGACGGACGCATCGATGGGCATCATCTTGAACATCGTCGTCGGCATCATCGGAGGATTCCTCGGCGGCTGGTTGCTCAGCGTCTTCGGAGTCGATGTCAAGGGCGGCGGCCTGATCTTCAGCTTCCTCACCTGCCTGCTGGGCGCAGTGATTCTGCTGTTCATCGTCAAGGCTGTGACGGGTCGCTCGAGGACCTGACGGTCACTGCTCGTTCCCGGCTGCCGGGGCTTCTCACGTACTGTGTGAAGCCCCGGCAGTGTCCGTTTCAGGCACTGCCCCCAGAGATGTTCTAAGGAGCGAAGTGGCCCGCCGTCCAGCCCCGATCGGTCAACCACCCAGCAGCGGCATAGCGCATGTCGCCGAGCTGGTGAAAAACACCGTTCCGCCGCTGCATCCAGCAGGCCTTCCCTTCGTCGCCGGGCCGCTCGCGGTCGCTGCACTCGGCCGCAGGCACAAGTGGATCCGCCGGGCCGGACTCACCGCGGCCGGCGCGTGCGCCACGTTCTTCCGCCACCCCAGCCGCGTTCCGCCGAACCGTCAGGGCGTCGTCGTCGCACCTGCGGACGGGCTGATCACACTCGTCGACACCGCGGTGCCGCCCGCCGAGCTCGATCTCGGAACCGAGGCCGTTCCCCGCGTCAGCATCTTCCTCTCGGTCCTGGACGTGCACGTGCAACGCGTGCCCGTCGCCGGCGAGGTCGTCGAGGTCGTGCACCGCAAGGGCCAGTTCAAATCCGCGGACCTCGCCGAGGCGAGCGAGGTCAACGAACGCAACAGCATGCACATCCGCACCCCGTCGGGACACGATCTCGGAGTCGTGCAGATCGCCGGGTTGATCGCTCGACGCATCGTCAACAACGCGAAGGTCGGCGACGCCTTGACCATCGGTGACACCTACGGCCTCATCCGGTTCGGCTCCCGGGTGGACACGTACTTCCCTTCCGGTTCGACTCTGCTGGTCGAACCGGGCCAGCGGGCAGTCGGAGCCGAGACGGTGCTCGGCGAGCTTCCCCGATAGCCGGCGATGATCACCAGACGCGCCCGCCCGCCCGCAGCCGTCCGATTGCTGCCGTCCGTCGTCACCATTCTGGCGTTGTGCGCCGGCTTGTCCGCGGTGAAGTTCGCCCTGGACGGTCAGCTGGGAACCTCGCTGGCGATGATCGGCGCGGCCGCGATTCTCGATGCACTCGACGGCAGAATCGCCCGGTTGCTCGACGCCACCAGCCGCATCGGCGCCGAACTCGACTCACTCGCCGACGCCATCTCCTTCGGCGTGGCACCGGCTCTCGTGCTGTACGTGACGCTGTTGGAAGGTTCGAGCAGTGGATGGATCATCGCGTTGGTGTACGCGGTGGCGATGGTGCTGCGTCTGGCACGGTTCAACACTCTTCTCGACGAGGACGACTCACCCGGTTACGCCAGTGAGTTCTTCACCGGCGTCCCGGCGCCCGCCGGTGCGCTGATCGTGCTCACCCCGATCGCGGCGTTCCAGGAATGGGGTGACGGCTGGTGGTCGTCGTTCTACGTCGTCGTCGGCTGGACCGTGTTCACCGCGGGCCTCGCAGTCAGCCGCATTCCGACTCTCGCCCTCAAAACAGTCTCGGTTCCGCCGCGAATGGCAGCCGCGCTTCTGATTCTGGTGGCGCTGGCCGCTGCCGCGTTGATCACGTATCCGCTGGTTCTGCTGATGGTTCTCGTCGCGATGTACCTGGCGCACATTCCGTTCGCCGTTCGGTCGCAGCGCTGGGTCGCCGCCCGCCCCTACACCTGGGACGCCAAGCCGGCGGAGCGTCGAGCGGAGCGCCGGGCCATCCGCCGGGCGCCGGGCAACAACCGTAGGTCCGCAGCCAGGCTCGGCCTTCGTCGCCCGAAGAGCCCCCGATGAGCGAGACGTCACGGTGACCGCACCGGAGTTGGTGCTGACCGCGCGGCTCAACACGTCGGCTGCGGATGCGCGCCGAGGAGTCGTCCGGCTGCACCCGGAGGTGTTGGCGGCCCTCGGCATTCGCGAGTGGGACGCTGTTGCACTGATCGGCGCGCGCCGGACCTCGGCTGTGGTGGGCACAGCACCCGACGGCACCCCGCAGGGCACAGCACTGCTCGACGACGTCACGCTGTCCAACGCGGGCATCAAGGAGGACGGCTCCATCGCCGTCGCTCCCGTCACCGTGTACGGGGCCAGGACGGTGACGCTGTCCGGTTCGACGCTGGCCGTCGGATCCATTCCCGACGCGACGCTGCGCAAGGCCCTTCTCGGGAAGGTTCTGACTGCGGGCGACACCGTCTCGCTGCTGCCACGGGATCTCGGTCCCGGTACCAGCACGAGCGCCGCGACCCAGGCATTGTCACGTTCGTTCGGGGTTGCGTGGACCAGCGAGCTGTTGACGGTCTCGGCCACCGATCCGAGCGGAGGTCCGGTCAGCGTGCAACCCAACTCGGCCGTCAGCTGGGGCACCGGAGCGCGAACACCTGTGTCGGACAGGAACGAACAGCCACCCGCCGCAGCCGAGCCCGCGCCGGTCGAGGTCAAGGAGCTGGTCGGGGTGGCCGCTCAGCAGTCGAAGTTGACCGAGTGGCTTCGGTTGGCCCTCGACGAATCGGAACTGCTGGCCACGTTGGGTGCGTCGCCGCATCTGGGAGTCCTGATCACCGGTCCGGCGGGAGTCGGAAAGTCGACGCTCGCACGTGCGGTTCTCGCCGGCCGGCCGGTCGTCGAACTGGACGGTCCGTCGATCGGGGCACTGGAAGCCTCCGCGCGCGTCGACGCCGTGGCGTCCGCGTTCGAGCGGTTGCGCGCCGGCGGGGTTCTGCTCGTCACCGACATCGACGCGTTGCTGCCGGCGACTGCGGAACCGGTGTCCACTCTGGTGCTCGAGAAACTGAAACGGGGTGTCGACACGCCCGGAATTGCCTTGGTGGCCACCACCGCTCACCCCGAGGCGACCGACGCACGCCTGAGGTCGCAGGACCTGTGCGATCGAGAACTGACGCTCTCGCTTCCCGACGGCGCAGGCCGAACCGCACTACTGGAACATCTACTGCGCGCCTCCCCCACCGAGGGTCTGATCCTGGGTGACATCGCTCTGCGCACACCGGGATTCGTCGTCGCAGATCTGGCGGCGCTGGTGCGCGAGGCAGCTCTGCGTGCAGCATCGCGAGCCAGCGCCGACAAGGCGGATCCGAAGATCCTGCAGAGCGATCTGCTCGGCGCCCTCGACGTCATCCGCCCACTGTCTCGTTCGGGTTCCGAAGAACTGGCGATCGGCAGCATCACGCTGGACGACGTCGGCGACATGGTGGAAACCAAGCAAGCCCTCACCGAAGCCGTACTGTGGCCCCTTCGGCATCCGGACTCGTTCTCGCGGCTGGGAATCGAACCTCCCCGCGGGGTTCTCCTCTACGGGCCTCCGGGATGCGGAAAGACGTTCCTGGTTCGCGCTCTCGCCAGTTCCGGCCAGCTGAGCGTGCACGCTGTCAAGGGTGCCGAGCTGATGGACAAGTGGGTCGGATCCTCGGAAAAGGCGGTGCGAGAGCTGTTTCAGCGCGCCCGCGACTCGGCGCCGTCGTTGATTTTTCTCGACGAGGTAGACGCGCTCGCACCCCGACGCGGACAATCGTCGGACTCCGGCGTCGGAGATCGCGTCGTCGCGGCACTGCTCACCGAACTCGACGGCGTCGAACCTCTGCGTGACGTCGTCGTACTCGGCGCAACCAACCGACCGGATCTGATCGACCCGGCGCTGCTGCGACCGGGCCGACTGGAGCGTCTCGTGTTCGTGCCGCCCCCGGATGCCGACGCGCGCAAGGACATTCTGCGTGCCACCGGCAAAGCAGTCCCCCTCGCCGACGACGTCGATCTCGATGCCCTCGCCGAGGATCTGGACGGATACTCGGCGGCGGACTGCGCGGCACTCCTGCGCGAGGCCGCTCTGACGGCCATGCGCCGGTCGATGGATGCGGCCGACGTCACCGCAGCAGACGTGGCGACCGCACGCGCGACGGTGCGCCCCTCGCTCGATCCCGAGCAAGTGGCGCACCTCGAGGCCTACGGCTCGCGCACTTCGCCGTGAGTGCCTAGTTCCAGCGCGCGAGGATCTTGCTTGCCTCTCCGGCCAGCGCACCCTGGAAGAGCGGTCCGAAGCTGATCCGGCCGACTCCGAGCGAGGCGAAGTGCTTCAGATCGCCGTCCGCGGGGTTGGCGATGGCATTGATGGGCAGCGGAAGCTCCTCGGCCAGACGCTTGTAGTCCGCGTCGTTGTGGAAGCCGACAGGGTAGAGCGAGTCGGCGCCGGCGTCGGCGGCGAGCTTCAACCGGGCGATCGCGCGGTCGACGCGGTCGTTCTCGTCACCGATTTGCTTGACGAACAGGTCGGTTCGGGCGTTGAGGACGACGTGAACGTCGGTGGCGTCCGATGCTGCACGCAGCGCGCCCACGAAGTCGGCGTGCTCCTGAGCTTCACGCAGACGTCCACCTTCGCTGTGCACCGTGTCCTCCACGTTGAGGCCGACGGCGCCCGCGGAGACGAGGCCCTCGATGAGGCGCTTGGGGTCCTCGCCGTATCCGGACTCGATGTCGACGGACAGCGGGACGTCGACGGCGGAGGTGATCTGGGAGATGCGTGTGAGCAGCTCGTCGAAGGTGATGCCCTCGTTGTCGGGCTTACCGATGGAGTCGGACACCGGGTGGCTTCCGACGGTGAGTGCTGTGAATCCAGCCGAGACCGCGAGGTTGGCCGACCATGCGTCCCACACCGTCGGCAGCACGACGGGGTTTCCGGGCTGGTGGAGTTCGAGGAGGGTTGTTGCCTTCTGGGACAAGCTCGTCATGGAGACTCCTAATGCGTCGAGGCGGGAGAACGTGCGTTCTCCTACCGACAACGTACCCGCATCAGTCGATCAAATCGAGCGCTTGCATCCGGTCGAACACCATGAGCGACCCCGGAGCGACATCCGGCATCGACGCGTACTCGTCGCGAGTGAAGAAGCGAATTTCCGCGATCTCGCTGGTCGGCGTCGGTTCCGACGCCAATCCCGCGATGAAGCAATGGATCTCGAGCTCGGTTCCCGCGGGATGCCCCCACGCCTCGCACTCGAACACATCCAGCAGCCGAGCGTCGACCACCGCCGCGTCGAGCTCCTCGCGAATCTCACGGTGCAGCGCCTCGAGAGGCGTCTCGCCCGGATCGATCTTGCCTCCCGCCATGTAGAACGCCGACTTCCCCACCGAACGAGCCTGAATCATTCGTCGACCCCGGACGAACGCCAGCCCAGCAGTCCTGATCACTGGTTCCGCGGGATCAGCGGCTTGTCCGCCCGCACCTTCAACTGCTGCACCGCCCAGGTGTTGCCGTCGGGATCGGCGAACCCGAAGAAGGTGCCCCCGTCCCTGTCGTCGAACACGGTGATCTCACCGGCCTCGACACCGCGGGACAGCAACTCCTCACGGGCGGCGTGCGCGTCGGACACGACGAGTTGCAGCCCCTTCAACGAACCCGGTTCCATCTCACGCTGCGACGCCAGCGACCCGACGACGATCGAGCATCCCGACCCTCGCGGCGTCAGCTGCGCAATGTGCATGTGCTCGTTGCGGGTGTCGTGGTCGAGATCGAACCCGACCTTGTCCCGGTAGAACTCGATCGACCGATCGAGGTCCGACACGGGTACGACGACCACTTCCAAAGTCCAGTCCACGACGGTCAGCTCCTTCCGAGGATCGCGTCGAGACGCTCGTACCCCTCGGAGACGCCTCTCTCCATTCCGCTCTGTGCCATTCCGTCGCGCGATTCGACGGACGGATAGGCCGACGCGATCTCGAGCCGAGTCCGACCGTCACCGAGGTCGACGAAGGTCAACGCCTCCAGGCTGACGACGTCGGGGAAATCCTCGTACTCGAACGTCTGGATGGCGAACTCGTTCTCCCGCACCACATGGAAGACGCCGCGGAATGCGAATGTCGCTCCTTCGGGGTTGGTGTGCACGTATCGGTAACTGCCGCCGGTCACGAACTCGTAGCGCTCGATCGCCATGTCGTATCCGTTGGGCCCGAGCCACTGCTCGATCAGCTCGGGTTCCTTGTGCGCCCGGAACACCGCCTCGACAGGAGCGTCGAATTCCCGGGTGATGGTGATGAACGGCAGGCCGTCGGGGACGGTGATGGCAACTGGATTCGTCATGACTTCTCCTTCTCGAACGAACGGCGTTTCGACTCGCCTCTTGCCTAAATTCGTTCCGCAGGCCCCACTCACTCTGCGAGCAGCTTGTCGAGCTTGCGGAACTGCTGTTCGTGGATGATGCGGTACTTGTCGATCCACACGGTGAGCTGTTCGAGCCGGTCGGGATTCAGGTGGACCGGCCGACGCTGTGCGTCTCGGGTCCTCGTCACCAGGCCTGCATTCTCGAGGACCTGGATGTGCCTGGACACCGCTTGCTTGCTGATCTCGAACGGCTCGGCGAGATCGTTGACCGTCTGCGGGCCGCGGCTCAAGCGGGCGACGAGTGCTCGACGGACCGGGTCGGCGAGGGCCGTGAAGGCTTCGTCGAGTCGATCGTCGTCGGCGGTTCGAGCGCCCATTGTCAACCACTTCCTTTATCAACCAATCTGTTGATTACAGTACGACGCGAACGCCTCCGAGTCAACGAAAAGGTGCAAACAGTACCGAATGGCAGCGCCTCGACCACGCAAAGTAGGATGGAGTGAACTTATACTCGCCGGCCGAGCACACGGCTCGCGAGCATATTTTCCGTTTGTTCGCCTACTCGACGCCGCCCCACGACCACCGCGTGATCCGCGCCAGGATCACGCGACCCGAGACGACGGAGTACGTTTTTGCTCGCTATTTTGCTCGCGCACACGGTTGCGGCCGTGTTCGCGCCCTTGTTGGTCCGCTGGTGGGGCCGTAACGCATTCTTTCCGCTTGCACTGGTGCCACTCGTCAGCCTGGTGTGGGTGTTCGCCAATTGGAACACCGAACAGTCTCTGAACATCGAGTGGGTCCCCGGCCTGTCGATGGACCTGGACATGCGGTTCGATTCACTGGCCGCGATCATGTCGCTGCTCGTGCTCGGTATCGGCGCGCTGATCCTCGTCTACTGCGCCCGGTACTTCGAGGACGACGAACCACGACTCGGCATCTTCGCCGCCGAGATGGTCGCGTTCGCCGGCGCCATGTTCGGACTCATCACCGCCGACAACATGTTGGTGCTCTACATCTTCTGGGAGATAACGACAGTTCTGTCGTTCCTGCTCGTCGGGCATTACGCCGAGCGCGCATCCTCGAGGCGCGCCGCCACCCAGGCGCTGTTGGTCACCACCGCGGGCGGTCTCGCGATGCTCGTCGGAATCATCGTCCTCGCTCAGGTGGCCGGCAGTTACAACCTGTCCGACGTGGTCGCCGACGCCCCGTCGGGATGGCTTGCCGGCGTTGCCATCGTGCTGATCCTCATCGGTGCGCTGTCGAAGTCCGCCATCGTGCCACTGCATTTCTGGCTGCCGGGCGCCATGGCCGCACCGACACCCGTCAGTGGGTATCTGCACGCGGCGGCGATGGTGAAAGCGGGCATCTACCTCGTCGCTCGCCTCGCCCCGGGATTCGCCGATTCCGGCCCCTGGCGCGCGACGGTGATCACCCTCGGTCTGTTGTCGATGATCCTGGCGGGATGGCGTGCGCTGCGCGCATTCGATCTCAAGCTGATCCTCGCGTTCGGCACGGTCAGTCAGCTCGGCTTCCTGATGGTGCTGGTGGGCATCGGTTCCGAGAAGGCGATGCTCGCCGGTCTCACCATGGTCATCGCCCATGCGATGTTCAAGGCCGCACTGTTCATGGTGGTCGGCATCATCGACCACACGACGCACACTCGCGACATCCGCAAGCTCGCGCACCTGGGCAAGAAGGCACCGCTGTTGGGCGCCGTCGCCGCACTTGCCGCGGCCAGCATGGCGGGGCTGCCCCCGTTCCTCGGGTTCGTCGGCAAGGAAACCGCACTGTCGGCGGTCATCGACACTCCGACGCTCAACCCTGCCGTCGCCTGGATCGTCGTGGCGGGCATGGTCGTCGGGTCCATCCTGACCGTCACCTACAGCATCAGGTTCGTGTGGGGAGCGTTCGGGCGCAAGCAACTCAAGCGACCGAGCCCCGCGGTGAAGAACATGCACGAGCCCACGGCGCTCTTCCTCGCAGCACCGGCCTTCCTCGCTCTTCTGGGTGCAGCCGCAGGAATCTTCTCGCCCGTCGTCGACGCCATCGTCAGTCCGTACGCGGCCACCGTCGATTCCTACGGGCAGGCTCCGTACCACCTCGCCCTGTGGCACGGCGTCAACCTGCCGCTCGGGTTGACGGTCGTCGTCGTCACCGGCGGTGTCGGTCTGTTCATCGCGCACCGCATGGTCAACCGCCTCAAGTTCGAGCATCCGCCGCTCGGCAACGCGGACCGGGTCTACGACGCGGTGCTCAAGTCGATGGACACCATCTCGCTCCGTCTGACCGGCACCACCCAGCGAGGATCGCTGCCTCTGACGCAGGGAACGATCCTGCTGACGCTGGTGCTGCTTCCGATGGCCGTGCTGGCGTTCGGACGCGAACCCGGACTGGATTTCGTCCTGTTCGACACTCCACTTCAGGTCATCGTCTCGCTCATCATGATCTCCGGGGCGCTCGGCGCGACGGTGATGCGCAACCGCCTCGCCAGCGTCATCCTCGTCGGCCTCACCGGCTACGGCTGCGGCGTCATCTTCGCGGTGCACGGTGCACCGGATCTGGCGTTGACCCAGTTCCTGGTGGAGACGTTGACTCTGGTCGTCTTCGTGCTCGTGCTGCGGAAACTGCCCGCCGAGGTCGACGACCGGGGCGCAGCCGGGTCGCGGTTGCCTCGCGCAGCCCTCGCGATCGCCGTCGGCGCGACGGTCACCGTCCTCGGAGCGTTCGCGATGAACGCGCGCAGCACCGACCCGATCTCCCTGCAACTTCCCGACGCCGCCTACCTGCTGGGCGACGGCAAGAACATCGTCAACGTTCTCCTGGTGGACATTCGTGCGTGGGACACGCTCGGTGAGATCTCGGTGCTGCTCGTCGCGGCCACCGGCGTCGCATCGCTGGTGTTCCGCAACCGACGCTTCGGCAGCGCACCCCGCGTCTCGGATGCGCCGGCAACCGATTCCGACAGCCCCTCCGGCACCGACACGACGTGGTTGCTGGGCGGAGACCTGATCGATCCTCGGCATCGGTCGTTGATCCTCGAGGTCACGACTCGCCTGATCTTCCCGACGATCATGGTGCTGTCGGTGTACTTCTTCTTCTCCGGACACAATGCGCCGGGCGGCGGATTCGCCGGTGGACTGACCGCGGGTCTCGCGCTGGTACTGAGGTACCTCGCAGGCGGCCGATACGAACTCGGCGAAGCCGTTCCGATCGACGCAGGCAAGATCCTCGGCCTCGGCCTGATACTCGCGTCGGGCACCGCGATCGCGTCGATGTTCCTCGGCGCCCCGGCGTTGTCGTCGGCGACCCTCGAGGTGACCCTGCCGATACTCGGTGACATCAAGTTGGTCACCGCATTGTTCTTCGATCTCGGTGTCTACCTCATCGTGGTCGGTCTCGTACTCGACGTCCTCCGAAGCCTCGGTGCACGTCTCGACGCACAGGTGGAGATGCAGAGCCAGGTGAAGGCCCGATGACCGCGAACCTCGGCATGCTGATAGTCGTCGGCATCCTCGTCGCGACGGGGGTGTACCTGCTTCTGGAACGCTCGATCACGAAGATGCTGCTCGGACTCCTGTTGTTCGGCAACGGAATCAACATCCTGCTGCTGACCGTCGGTGGCCCGACGGGCAATCCCCCGATAGTCGGCCGAACGACGTCGATCCACGAGACCATGGCGGATCCGTTGGCGCAGGCCATGATTCTGACCGCCATCGTCATCACGATGGGTATCGCGGCGTTCGTGCTGGCACTCGCGTACCGCTCGTTCACGCTCAACACCAAGGACGACGTCGAGAACGACCCGGAGGACACCAAGGTCTCCAAGCGCCGATCCATGGCCGACATGCCGGACCGCGACCGGTCCGACGACCCGGTCACCGGTGAGCCGAGTTTCAGTGGTGACGCCTTCGACAGCCAGGGCAACCCGATTCCGATCGAGGAACTCAAGAACATCGAGGACCTCGAGTGCTACGAAGACTTGCACGAGGGTGACTTCGACGACGACGACGAACCGGACTTGAAGGGCCTCGACGGCATCGACAGCGCAGTGAAGGACACATCCAAACCCAGCGCCAAGAAGCGCAAGAAGGGAGGCTCCGAATGAGCATCCCCGCAAGCACCATCAGCGCTCTCACCCCGCTACCGGTCCTGATCCCCTTGTTCGCCGCAGCGTTGACACTCGTGGCGGGCAGGAGGCCACGGGCCCAACGCGTCATCACGATGGTCTCGCTGACGGCCATCGTCGTCGTGTCGGCATTCCTGCTGTACCTTGCCGACCGCGACGGAACGTTCGCGCTGCAGGTCGGTGGTTGGGACTCCCCGATCGGCATCTCACTGGTCGTCGACCGCCTCTCCGCACTGATGCTGCTGGTCAGCGCGATCGTGCTGCTGGCGGTCATGGTGTATTCCATCGGTCAGGGCATTCGCGACGGCAACGAGAACCAGCCCGTCTCGATCTTCCTTCCGACGTATCTGGCGTTGAGCGCAGGCGTGTGCAACGCGTTCCTCGCCGGCGACCTGTTCAATCTGTTCGTCGGATTCGAGGTTCTGCTCGCCGCGTCGTTCGTGCTGCTCACTCTCGGAGCCAGCGCCGACCGCGTGCGTGCAGGCGTCTCGTACGTCATGGTGTCGATGGTCTCGTCGCTGATCTTCCTGTTCGGCATCGCGCTGGTCTACGCCGCGACCGGCACGCTGAATCTGGCGCACATCGCCACCCGCCTGGACGACGTACCGTCGGGCACCAGGACGGCGATCTTCGCGGTCCTGCTCGTCGCCTTCGGCATCAAGGCTGCGGTGTTCCCGCTGTCCACGTGGCTTCCGGACTCCTACCCCACCGCCCCGGCCCCCGTCACCGCGGTGTTCGCCGGTTTGCTCACCAAGGTCGGTGTGTACGCGATCATCCGTGCACACACGCTGCTGTTCCCCGACGGAGGTCTGGACAACGTCCTGCTCGTGTGCGGTCTGCTCACGATGCTCGTCGGTATCTTCGGTTCCATCGCACAGAGCGACATCAAACGACTGCTGTCGTTCACTCTCGTCAGCCACATCGGGTACATGGTGTTCGGCGTCGCACTGTCCACGCAGTCCGGACTGTCGGGAGCGATCTACTACGTGGCGCACCACATCATCGTGCAGACGACGCTGTTCCTGGTCGTCGGACTCATCGAGCGTCAGGCCGGGTCGTCCTCGCTGCGACGTCTCGGCGGCCTGGCCGCCGCGAGCCCCGTGTTGGCGATCATCTTCCTCGTGCCCGCGTTGAATCTCGGTGGTATCCCGCCGTTCTCGGGCTTCATCGGAAAGGTGGCGCTGTTGCAGGCCGGTAGCGCCGAGGGCAGCGTCCTCGCGTGGATCCTCGTCGCCGGCGGCACCATCACCAGCTTGCTGACGCTGTACGTGATGGCCCGCGTGTGGACGAAGGCGTTCTGGCGTGCTCGCGCCGACGCTCCCGAGGGAGACCTCGCGGACAACAGCCCGTCCGCCCTGCTCGACGATTCCAGCGACATCCAACTCGCGGACCGCGAGGACGTCGGCCGTATGCCCGCGTTCATGCTCATCCCGACGGTAGGGCTCGTCGCAGTCGGATTGGCGCTGACGGTCTTCGCGGGCCGCATCATCGACATCAGCGACCGCGCCGCCGCCGACCTTCGTGATCGCTCGGTCTACATCGACGCCGTACGTGGCGCCGAGTTCCTCGGAGACAAATCCATGGACCAGGTCGCCGGAGAAGAGGCTGGACGATGAAATATCTGAACCGCTTCGTCCTGCTGCGCCTGTGGATTCTCGGCTGGCTCACCGCCGTGTGGGTGTTGTTGTGGGGCAACGTCAGTGCCGCCAACGTCCTGGGCGGAATCGTCGTCGGCCTCGGGATCATGATCCTGCTTCCGTTGCCGAAGGTGCCTGTCGAAGGTCGAATTCACCTGTGGTCCTTGCTGAAGCTGACCTTCTGGTTCTTCTACTACGCCGCCGAGTCGTCAGTGAACGTCGCCTGGCTTGCGGTCCGCCCCAAGGCTCCGCCGGTCACCGGTGTTCTCCGCTGCCGCATCGCCATCAAGTCCGATCTGGTTCTCACGTTGTTCGTCGACGCCATGAATCTCGTTCCGGGAACCATGGTTCTGGAGATCGATCAGACCAGGCGCCTGCTCTACGTACACGTGCTGGACATGGGCAGCCAGAAGGCAGTCGATTCGTTCTACGCCTACGTACGTCACCTGGAGAAACTGTTCATCGCCGCGTTCGAGCGTGATTCCGACTGGAAGCCGAGCCCGCTTCACTTCCAGGAGTACGAGCGGTACCACGGAGTCCTGGGCGACGACATCGCGTCGGCACCGGGTACGGACGGCACTTTCCGGGACGACAAGAAGACCGACGACGAACGAAAGGGTGAGTGGAAGTGACCGTCGTACTTGCCGTTTCCGGCATCCTGCTCATCGCTGCAGCCGTCGTGACTGCCTACCGTCTGCTCGACGGGCCGAGCACACTCGACCGCCTCGTCGCCATGGACACCATCCTCGCGGTGTCGATGTGCGGGCTGGCGGTGTGGGCTGTCTACAGCGCCGACACCACCATCGTGCCCGCGATCGTTGCACTGTCGCTGGTGAGTTTCATCGGATCCGTCAGTGTCGCGAGGTTCAGGGTGAGGGACGAATGAACACGGTATTGGAAGTAATCTCGGGCATTCTGATTCTGCTGGGCGCGATCCTCGCGTTCACCGCGGCCGTCGGGATCGTGCGCTTCCCGGACACGCTGTCACGCATGCACGCCGCGACGAAGCCTCAGGTCGTCGGCCTGCTACTGGTGCTGGCCGGCGCCGTGATCCAACTGCGAGGCAACGTCGACATCTGGATGCTGGTGCTCGTCGGGGTGTTCACCCTGGTGACGGCTCCGGTCATCGCGCACACCGTCGGACGTGTCGCCTACCGCGAGCAGCGTGGTCGCGACGGACTGCTGATCGTCAACGAGATGGAGACGAACGAAGGGGACGATCGCTGACGGTGCTGTTCGCGAAGAACGTTGCGTAGAACATCCCGATCACCGATCCCATCGCGATCAGGATCAGCGGCCCGAACAGCTCCGGATACGTCCCCATGGGGACGGCGAGGTAGCGGTAACAGAGCAACAACCCCACCATCGTCGCGACGCCGAACGCGACCATCCGGATGCGGGCAGGATCTTTCAGCCCGCGCTCGGGGTCGCGCAGCACCGATTCGAGGGTCAGGCACAGTACGACGCCTGCGACCAGGTCGACACCGTAGTGATAGCCGAAGCCGAGCGTGGCGGCCAGGGTGCACACCAGCCACACCGTTCCACCCCATCGGAGCCACCACGGACCACGCCTCGAGTGGATGAACAAGCTGAGCGCCCAGGCGGTGTGCAGCGACGGCATGCAGTTACGGGGAGTCAGTTCGTCGAAACCGATGGCCGACGGCGATGCGTCGAACGGAACCAGCGTCGGCCAGTAGTTTCCGAGCTGGAACCCCTCGCCGGCCGAACCGAAAGCGAAGACCGGGCCGACGACGGGGAACAGCACGTAGAAGACGGGTCCGACGAGGCCGATGAGAAGAAATGTTCTGACCAGGTAGTGCGACGGCCACAGTCCGGTGCGCGAGACGCCACGGAGTTGGTAGATCGCGATGGCGATGGCGGCGACCGGGAGCTGGATGTAGACCCATTGCAGCACCGCGTAGACGATCGGGCCGAGCGCATCGAGCCAGCTTCCGACGATCCACGACGGGTTGCCGAGCGCGTGGTCGGCTAGTTGCGCGTACTCGTCCAGGACGTAGGGCCGGACGATGGTGGTGATCTGCAACCATGCGTCGCCGCCCTTGGTGGCGAGGATGAGCAGTCCGCCGAGGCACACTGCTCGGATGCCGCCGGCGTCGCGGCGCCAGATGGTGAACACGGCCAATCCGGCCAGTGCGATCACGGCTCCGTTGCCGACGACGAACGGGTGACCGGCTTCCAACCGAGCGAGCGCGCCCACGGCATCGATCAGTACGGCGATTCCGAGTGCCCACAGCCGAATCGGCATACGTACGCCGACGAGGGCCAACGCCAGACCGCCCCACGGCACGGCCATCGACTTGGGGGTACCGAAGAAGTCGTTCCAGATACTCGGAAGCGGGCCGGGGAAACCCTTCCAGAACGCGACGACCTGCAGCGATGCGAGGAAAATCAGAACGACGACAGCGCCGACACCGTAGACGCGTAGTGCGCCCGGCGCCGCTCTCTCGACGTGTGACGTTCGCTCTTCCCCCTGAAGCACGTCGTTCATAGTAAACGGAGCATGAACGAAGAATTACATCCAGAAGGTCACGATCGAAGGTCGATCACCGGCGCAGTTCGTCCACCAGCGACTGCACCACGGTGCGAAGGTTTCCGTCGGAATCTGCCGCGACCTTGCGTTGACGTTGATACGACGCGCCCCGCCGGGGAATGTCGGCGACCGACGCCAACTCGTCGGCGCATCCGAGGCGCACCGCGGTGGGCGCGAGTCGTTCGAGGAGATCGTCAAGGTCGTCGGTGACGAGGCGCTCGTTGCTGTCCGCGTCGAGGATGATCTCGGCGTCGAGCCCGTACCGGGCCGCACGCCACTTGTTTTCCTGAACGTGCCACGGGGGCATGCTCGGCAGTGTCTCGCCTGCTTCGAGACGCTGGTCGAGGTCGACGATCAGGCAATGCGTCAGTGCGACCAGCGCGGCGAGCTCACGCTTGGTGGACGCGCCGTCGCACACTCGCACCTCGATGGTTCCCCACTTCGGCGCCGGCCGGATGTCCCAGTGCATTCCGCCGAGCTGTTCGATGACGCCGGTCTTCATCTGGTCTCGAACGAAGCCTTCGAACTGACCCCAGTCCTCGAACTGAAACGGCAGGCCCGCCGTGGGGAGCTGCTGGAACATCAGCGCCCGGTTGCTGGCGTATCCGGTGTCGTTTCCGGACCAGATCGGCGACGACGCCGACAGTGCCAGCAGGTGCGGATACTGCAGCAGCAGCGAGTTGAGAATCGGAAACACCTTGTCCGGCGAGGACACGCCGACGTGGACGTGCACGCCCCAGATCAGCATCTGCCTCCCCCACCACTGCGTGCGAGCGATCAACTCGTCGTAGCTCGGGGTGCTGGTGAGTACCTGCGTCGACCATTCCGCGAAGGGATGCGTGCCGGCACTGAACAGGTCGATGTTCAGCGGGGCCGCAGCGCGCCTGACCAGATCGAGCGACTCGCCCAGGTCGTCCATCGCTTCACCGACGTTCTCGCACACTCCGGTGACGAGCTCGACGGTGTTGCGCAGCAGCTCCTTCGTCACGCGCGGAGTCTCCGCGCCCGCCAGCTCGGTCACGCCGTCCATGACGTCGGCGGCCGAGTTGACGAGATCCAGCGAATCCTTGTCCACCAGCGCGATCTCCCACTCCACGCCGAGGGTCGGGCGCGGGGAGGAATTGAACGCTATGGCAGGAGCGGAGCCTGCGGAGTGACCCGATGACGCAGGAGCGGAGCCTGCGGAGTGACCCGATGCCGCAGGAGCGGAGCCTGCGGAGTGACCCGATGCCGCAGGAGCGGAGCCTGCGGAGTGACCCGATGCCGCAGGAGCGGAGCCTGCGGAGTGGGTGGGGCGGCCCGGCATGTGTGCGGGAACCGCTTATTCCAGGACCGCGCAGGCGGCGCGGCCACCCGCGTCGCCGGTCATGAGGGTGTTCATGTCGGGAACGGCTGCACCGTCGGGCAGGGTGTAGCGCGGCGGGATGTTGGCGAAGTTGTCCGGGCCCTCGTGGATGATGACGGATCGTCCGCCGTCGGCGCGGAGGTCGTCGAGGGTGACGGCGTCGGTCGTGGTGACCAGCATGGCCGTTCCGTCCTCGCCGACCTGCAGCGATGTCAGGTCACCGCTGGAGGGGTGTTCGGTGCGGCCGTCGACCTGCAGGTGCCCGCCGGCGGACAGGAAGTTGCCGGGCTCGCCGCCTGCAGGTGCCACGGAGTTGGGCTCGCAGACGCCCGCGGTGTGGATGTGCAGACCGTGGAATCCGGGAGTGAGGCCTTCTGCTTCGACGGTGACGACGAGGTGGTCGCCCTCTTCGACGAACGAGACGGTGCCGACGGTGGTGCCTGCGGCGTTCTCGAACTCGGCTTCGACGGTGCCCTCAGGGCTGTCGGCGGCGACGCCGTGACCGGAGGGATCCTCGTGGCCGGTCCAGACGGGAGGCGTCGTGCCCGCTACGTCGGACGGGGTTTCCGGGGCCGTGCATGCGACCAGTCCGAATGCGGCGACAGCGACGACGGGAGTAGCGAAGCGCCACGACCTGATCGTCCGGGATCGGGCTGTGCTGGTCGATGCCATGGAAAATGCTCCTTCGTCGGACAGGCTGGGCGTTGCGTAGATCATAACTATCCCCGGTAGTAGTCCAGTCGGCAGTAGCCCGGTCGACACGTGGTCGGTCGGGGCTCTACTGGGTGACCATCACGACGACGCTGTCTCCGAACCCGGTCAGTGTGGCCGGCATGGCTTCGGCGGTGGCGCCCAGTTGCCCAGCTATCTCCTGCGCCGCGGCCTCCGCGCCGGAGGCGTCTCCGTAGTACACCGTGGTGGCGGGGACCTGGGTCTGGGCGTAGTTGCCCGTTTCGGCGATCGTCCAGCCCTGGGCGGTGAGCGTGTCCGCAGTGGTGGCTGCCAGACCGGAGACGTCGCTGTTGTTCAGCACGCGTACCTCGACCTCGGCCGGTGCGACGGACGTCGTCGGGGCGCTGGTGGTCGAGGCCGCCGGCGCCTGAGCTGCCGGGGAGGTCGCTTCCGCGACTTCGCTGGTGGCCTCGGGGGCGGCCGCTTCTTCACTGTCTCCGGAACCGGTCAACGACAGTGCACCGATCGCTGCGAACAGAATCGCGAGCGAAATGAGAACCATTGCCAAGGCGCGGAGCGGAGGGCCGGACGATTCCGGGTTGGGACTGCTCACACTGGAAGACACTAGTTGACGGCTAGACCTCGAAGCCGAGTCGCCTCGCAGCCCTTGCCTTCTGGCGGCTCGCGCGGAGCCTGCGCAGACGCTTCACCAGCATGGGATCGGCTGCCAGTGATTCCGGGCGGTCGACGAGTGCGTTCAACACCTGGTAGTAGCGAGTCGCGGACATCGAGAAGAGTTCCTTGATGGCTTCTTCCTTTGCGCCTGCGTACTTCCACCACTGGCGCTCGAAGGACAGGATGTCGTGTTCACGACGGGTCAGGCCGTCTGCTCCGACCTCGTTGATGTCCCCCGTGTTTCCCGGTTGCTGAGACTGGTTCGAGTCACGCGCTGCTGCGCCGTCCATCTCACTCCTCGACTTCGCGGATCCGTGTCGACGGATCCCGATCCTGTGCCGTGATGCTGTCCTGTGCCGTCATGCCGGTCCCCACCTTTTGCCACGAGCCCCAGACCCGCGTCGACGCACCCGAGGGGCGGGCAGTCGGCACGAAATTACACACGTGTGTTTCGGTTGTTATTGAACCACGGTGCGCAGTGCTTGGGCACAGCTCGCAGGACGTGCGGCGAGTCGCGCCCCCCTCACCGTGTGCACGGAGAGGGGCTTCACGCCAGTATTCTTGTCGACCATGGCAATTCTCCCGATCCGGATCGTCGGCGACCCGGTACTGCACACCCCCACCCGGCCCGTCACCGAGACGCCCGCCGAACTCGCCGACCTTATCGCGAACATGTACGACACGCTCGCCGCCGCCAACGGCGTCGGACTCGCCGCCAACCAGGTCGGCGAACCCCTTCGGCTGTTCATCTACGACTGCCCCGACGAGGGCGAGGACGGCAAGGTCGTCCGTCGCCGCGGCGAGGTGATCAACCCGGTTCTGGAGACGTCGGAGATCCCCGAGACGATGCCGGATCCCGAGGACGACGACGAGGGCTGCCTTTCGGTTCCCGGCGAGCAGTACCCCACCGGACGTGCGGACTGGGCACGCGTCACGGGCACCGACGCCGCGGGCGAGCCCGTCGACATCGAAGGAACGGGTTTCTTCGCTCGCATGCTGCAGCACGAGGTCGGGCACCTCGACGGTTTCCTGTACGTCGACGTTCTCATCGGCCGCAATGCGCGTGCCGCGAAGAAGGCGATCAAACGCGCCGGTTGGGGCAAGCCGGGTCTGTCCTGGGTCCCCGGCACCGTCGAAGATCCGTTCGGCCACGAGGACTGACGCGGTGGGACCGCGGGTCATGCTGCGCTACCGGCTGCCACCCGGCCACAGCCACCCGATGACGGACGTCATCGGCGAACTGATCGAGCACAGCCGGTCGGTGGTCGCGGTGCAGTCCGCGGACGGTCGCGAAGTGAGAGTCGCGCCCGATCGTGTCGTCGCGCTGAAGGAGCTCGGGCCGCGTCCGATTCGCACGTCGGAGATTCGATCGCTGGAACGTGCTGCCGCCGACGGCTGGCCCGGCGTCGAACAGGCCTGGATCGACGGCTGGCTCCTGCGCGCCGGGCACGGGTTCACCGGCCGGGCGAACTCCGCGTTGCCGGTGGAACCGTCGGCCGGTCATGTGTCCCTCGACGACATCGTCCGATGGTTCTCCGAGCGCGGCCTACCTGCCGTGCTCCTGCTGCCCGACCGACTGGGTTCACCGCCCGCCGGGTGGGTGACGCGGGACGAAACACTGGTCATGGCCGCGGACATCTCCCGGTTGGAGCTGCCCGTCGAAACTCTGTCGGTCTTCTCCGACGTGCCCGACGCCGACTGGCTCGGCGTGTACCGCTACCGCGGGCGACCCCTGCCCGACGGTGCGCTCGAGGTCATCTCGTCGGTGCGTGACGGTGTGGCGGCGTTCGGCCGGATCGGCTCGGCGTCCAGCGAGATGCTGGCGATCGGGCGTGCAGCGGTGACGGACGCGCCCGACGGTCGACGCTGGGTCGGTCTGACGGCCATCGAGGTCGCGGAGGCGCATCGACGGAACGGCCTCGGAACGAGGATCTGCGGCGAACTGGTCGCCTGGGGTCGCACGCAGGGTGCGACGCACGCGTACCTGCAGGTCTCGGCGGCCAATGCAGGCGCCGTGGCCATGTACGAGGGCCTCGGCTTCACCGAGCATCATCGCTATCGCTACGCCGACCTTATGTGAGCACCCGTTAGTCTGATCGCCGTGCGATTGGCTACCTGGAATGTGAACTCCGTCCGCTCTCGTCAGGATCGGATCGTGGATTGGCTGCAGCGATCCGATGTCGACGTGCTGGCGATGCAGGAAACCAAGTGCAAGGACGCGCAGTTTCCGTACGAGCGGTTCACCGAGATCGGGTACGAGGTCGCCCATGTCGGCCTCAGCCAGTGGAACGGTGTCGCCTTGCTGTCGCGGGTCGGGTTGGACGACGTGCAGATCGGCTTCGAGGATCAGCCCGGGTTCAGCAAAGACCCGGAGGTCGAGGCGGTGCGCGAGGCGCGGGCCATCGGAGCCACGTGCGGCGGGGTTCGCGTGTGGAGCCTGTACGTACCCAACGGGCGCGAGCTGGCGGATCCGCATTACACGTACAAGCTCGAGTGGCTCGCCAAGCTGCGGGCCGACGCTCAGGCCTGGGTGTCGGCGGACCCGGACGCGCAGATCGCGCTCGTCGGGGACTGGAACATCGCGCCTACCGACGACGATGTCTGGGATCCGGCGTTGTTCGAGGGCAAGACCCACACGTCGCAGCCGGAGCGGGATGCGTTCGAGTCGTTCGCGGAGGTCGGATTCACCGAGGTGACTCGGCAGTTCACGCCCGAGCCGCGGACGTTCACCTACTGGGACTACACGCAGCTTCGCTTCCCGAAGAAGCAGGGACTTCGTATCGACATGGCTCTGGCTTCCCCGGCTCTTGCGTCCCGGGTGACGGGCGCCTCGATCGATCGTGAGGAGCGCAAGGGCAAGGGTGCCAGCGATCACGCACCCGTCGTCGTCGATATTTCCTGACGATCACGCCCCGCAGCGACGTGGACCGCCAGCGCTGCTGCGCCGGCGAGAACGAGCAGTCCGTGCGCAACACGCAACCACGGGGGCGCGAAGAACTGCGGAAGAAGCAGGACGAAGCCCGACGCGAAGAGCGCGGACTGCCAGCCTGGCACGCGCCGCGCAAGTGCAACGGTACCGATGGCCACGAGGATCAGTCCGGCACCGAACATCACCGTTTGTGTGGGGCCGTATCGGATGGGTTCGGCGAGGTCGATCAGCCGAAGATCGCCGGTGCTCAGCGCGTCGGACCCCAGCACGTGGAGTGCGAACGTCTCGGCGCCGTAGTACGGCAGTGTCAGTCCGACGCCGACCCACGTCGTCACTTCGGCGACGGCGCCGACGATCATCGTGCGTACTGCGAGAGCGAGCGTGATGAACCCGAGCATCGCGCTGACGTGCGCCGCTACCCACAGTCCGGACGCGAACGCGTCGGCGCCGGCCTGCCCTGAATCGGAGGAGTAGGGCCTCAGAACGGGATAGACGGCGAACAGAACGCCCGTGGCGACCAGAAGCCCGACAGTCGATCGCATGCGTGCCCTCCTTCAGGATGCGAGAGCGGTGCTCTCGTTCTGAAGTGAGTATTCACCAGGCACACGGAGAAAACAAGAGCACTGCTCTCAGTCGGGTGCGACGAGATCGAGGAATTCCGGGTTCCGGGCCAGATAGCGCTGGACGTAGGTGCATACCGGAAGAATGGACCAGCCCCGGTCGCGTGCGGTGTTGAGTGCACCCCTGACGAGTACACCCGCCCAGCCGCGGTCACCGAAATCTTCCGTGACGACCGTGTGCATGAACGCCACGGAGGCGTCACTGCCTGAACGGCGGTAACCGAGGATGCCAATGAGATCGCCCCCGACGAAGAGGTCGAATCGGTGATGCTCGGCGTTGTCCACTATGCGAACCGACGCTGCCAGCGTGCTCGACGTGTGATCCATCCCCCGAGTAGAGCGGAGGTCGGCCCGTCACGAGGGACAGTCGGCTACTTGGATAGCAATTCGACGTCGCGCCGAACCCGGACCGTTACCGGACGACTCAGAGCGGAACGACCACGTCGGAGTAATCCGGATTGGCGGCGAGGAACCGCTGTACGTACGTACACACCGGCTTCACCTTCCATCCATACGAGCGCGCACTGTCGAGGGATCGGCGGACGAGGATAGCCGCGAGGCCCTGATGGCCGAAGTCCTCGGTGACGACGGTGTGCATGAACGACACGACGTGCGTACGGGCTCCGCGCTTCTGCGTGTTCTCGACTTCGAAGTAGCCGACGATTCCCACCAGATCACCGTTGAGCCGCAACTCGAAACGATTCTGGTCGGTGTTGATGGAGACATCAGCACTGGGAGTACTGGCAAGCATGGGTCACCTCCTTTGCATTTCCGGGATGTGCAGTGAAGCAGTTACATGTGACGTGCACCACTATTAAACATGCGATCAGATAGCTTGTCACCCGTTTGTAGCAACAAACCTTCGGTTCCGTAGGCATGCAACCTCCATGCAACACAGACCCTGGTATCGGTCATACAGAGTTTCCATCACCGTTGTGATGCAACAACATTCATGCACTACCGTGCATCTCCCGAAGGTGCGGTAAAACCGGGCGTCCTCCACACCGGCCGTGCCGGTACTGTCGCGATGTGAAGTTCCTACCGCTGCCCCCCAACGGCTCCACGCCGGTTCGCGCTCTGACCATTGCCGGGACCGATTCCGGCGGCGGTGCGGGCATTCAAGCGGACAGCCGCACCATGGCGATGTGCGGGGTGCACGCGTGCGTCGCCGTCGCCGCGGTGACCGTGCAGAACACCGTCGGCGTCAGTGGCTTCCACGAAATCCCGCCGGCCGTCGTCGCAGACCAGGTCCGCACCGTCGTCGGCGACATCGGAATCAGCGCCGCCAAGACCGGCATGCTGGCGTCGACAGCCATCATCGAAGCCGTCACCGATGTCTGCACCGAGGTCGGCATCGGTAAGAACGGCACGATCCCGCTCGTCGTCGATCCGGTGTGCGCGTCGATGCACGGTGATCCGCTTCTGCACGCGGAGGCGTTGGACGCCATCCGGAACGTTCTGATCCCCATCGCCACTGTCGTCACCCCCAATCTCGACGAGGTTCGCCTCATCACCGGCATCGACGTGATCGACGACGCCACCGCCCGCCGGGCGGCCGAAGCGCTGCATGCGTTGGGCGCGGGGTGGGCGATAGTGAAGGGCGGTCACCTACGCACGTCGACGACCAGCACGGACATCCTGTTCGACGGCGATACCTTCACCGAATTCTCCCGGCCGCGAATCGACACGGGCAACGATCACGGAGGTGGAGACACGTTGGCTGCCGCCATCGCCAGCGCGCTGGCCAACGGGTATTCGGTGCCGGACGCGGTCGCGTTCGGCAAGGACTGGGTCACCGAGTGCCTCGCGGCGTCGTACGACCTGGGCGCAGGCCACGGTCCCGTCTCTCCGCTGTGGAGGCTGCACGTCCAAAGCTCGTAGGGCGCGCTGGACCCCGGTCAGCGGTGGCGTACCAGCCGGAGAATCTTCAGGTCCTCGGGTACGCCGGTGAGTTTGGGGGCGAAGAATCCGCGACGGTAGGGCCGCGGAACCAATCCGAGCGCGTCGACCGTGTCGGGGTGTACTGCGTCGAACGCGTTCCGGGAGATCATCAGGTTGCCGTTACCGCCGGTTTGCATGACGCGGGCGGCGATGGTGACGTCGACGCCGAGCCAGTCGGATCCGATCTGTCGCGGATTTCCGGTGTGAATCCCGACCCTCATGGTCGGTGTGTATCCGTCGACGTCGACCTCCGACAGCGCCGTCCGTGCCGCGACCACCGCTTCGAGCGCCTGGTCGGGTCGGTAGAAGACCGCCATGATGCCGTCGCCCAGCCTCTTGACGACGTGTCCACCGCCCGCGGCGACGGCCGGCTCGACTGCCTGGGACACCTTCCTCAGCAGGGTCAGAGTCGCGGCGTCGCCTGCGACGAGGGACCACGACGAGAATCCCACCAGATCGGTGAAGACGATGGTCACGTCGCGTTCTCCCCGGCCTCGGCCGGTTCTCTCGAGCACTGCCTGCCACACCTGAAGTGCTCCGAGTCCGATTTCTCGGGTGGCACCAGGCTCGTCACCTCGGAATTTGTCGGCTACGCGGGCCACGGCGAGTGCCGACCCTTCGCCTGCCAGGGACAGCGGATCACCGAACGTGGGGTCGCCCGGCAGAACCCGTCGGAATCTCCGCACCACGTCGACGACCCCTGGGCTGCGGTTGACATCCTGCACCCAGCCGACCATCGACGACAGTTTCACGACACGAAGCGTAACCGAGGGTTACAGACACTTCGTAGCCCGAAGATCCCCGGTTCGTGGGTCACTGGCCCGAACGCGCCTGGGTGCGGGCGTCCCCGACCGGAACGCCGTTGGGTCCTTCGACCGACTGCGCGTACGTGCCGATTCCGAAACCGATCGCCGACGCGTTCTTCGCGAGTGCCTCGCGATCGACGTTCGCGAGTGTGTCCTCGGCGGTGTGGTAGTTCTCGTCGTAGGTCTCCCCGGCCGTGCCGCCCCACTTCTCTACTTGTTCGGGGGTCTTCTCGTCGTCGGCGCCGCTGAACACTCCGCCTGCCGGGATGCCGGCGGCAATGAACGGGCCGTAGTCGGATCGGCCGTCGAAATCGGTTCCGTCGACGGCGATTCCTTCTCCGCCGAGGTAGTCGACGAACACACGCTCGATGGCGTCGGACCCTGCCGGTCCAGCCGGTTCGCCGACTTGGTCGGAGTCGTCTCCGTCGTACGCGAGGTATCCGGCGTTGTGCGAGCCGATCATGTCGAAGTTGAGGTACAACGCGATGTCGGCCTTGTCCTCGTCGCTCAGGCCCTCGACGTAGGCAGTCGATCCGACGAGTCCGTTCTCTTCCGCGCCCCAGAACGTGAACCGGACGGCGTTGGTCACGTCCGGCTCGCTGCCGAGTTGCAGCGCGGATTCCAACACCGCCGCGGTGCCGCTGCCGTTGTCGTTGATGCCCGGGCCTTCCTCGACGCTGTCCAGGTGGGCGCCCGCGACCACGACGTTCGAGGTGTCTCCCGTCGAGGTCTGCGCGATGATGTTGCGGCTCTTGGTCGTTGTGGTGACCGTGTCCAGCGTGAGCGTCAGTTCCGGCGCCGACGCGACGGCCGCGCCGTCCTCCTGCGAGACGCCGCCCGTCGGGATCTTGGCGTCGTCCTTGCTGCCGAGAGTGCCGTTGTCCACGGGCCCGGGGACGTTGTTGACCACGACGACCGCGACGGCGCCGAGGTCCGCCGCGACGGTTTGTTTGGCGACGAAGGGACACAGACCCCGGTTCACGACAACGATGGCACCGCTGACGTCGAGTCCGTCGTAATCGGTTGCCTCGCAACCGGGTGACTCGTCGGCGGGAGCTGCGACGACGCGTGCGGTGATGCCGTCCTCGGGGGTGGCTGGAGAGTATCCGAGGGCTTTGACCGAGATCTGCTCGTCTCCGGCCGACAGCAACTCGGTGTCCACCGTGAACTGGTCGAAGTCGAATTCCGGTGTCTCGACGTCGAATCCGGCTGCCTGCAGTTTTCCGCTCACGTAGTCGACGCTGGCGTCGTATCCGGAGGTGCCGGCGGCGCGGTTGCCGTTGTTCTCCGACGCGATCCGTTCGAGCTCCTCGAGGTGAGCGACCACGGCGTCGCCGGTGACGGCGTCCGCGAGCCCTGGGCCGTCGGGACTGGAGATCGGCGTCGGAACCGACACGGCCGGCTGCTCCTCGGCCCCGGAGTTGTCCGAGGACGTGGAGCAACCGGCCAGGACGAGCGCGCCGACTGCGAAACTTGCAAGCAAGGTCTTCCGTGGCATGGAAGCACCCTAGCTTCTCCGGCCGTCAGGCGTCTCGATGATCGGTGACGAACACTGCGGCGCCGAACACGATGGCGGTGAAGACCACGAAGTAGACCAGGCTCCCCCACGGTCCCCAGTGGAAGTCGACTCCGCCGTCGGATCCGAGGAAGTGAGAGGCATTGAGCCAGGGCAGGAACGGTTGCACCGCGCGACCGAAGGATCCGAACAGGCCGAAGAGGTTCTCGACCACCAGCGGCCACAGCAACAGCAGTGCGATGGCGCCTGCGGACTGGCGAAGAAGGGCACCGACTCCGACGGCGACGACGATCTGCAGGAAGGCGAGGATCGCGGTCCCGTAGATGACGCGCCACGTGCCGTCGATGTCGAAGCTCAGCAGTTCGCCTGCCTCGGCGCCTGCGAACACCTTGGCGATGTAGAACGCGCCGAGACCGAGGACGAAGCTCAGCACCAGCCCCAGAACACCGATCAGAAATGCCTTGGCGACGAGAACCGATGCGCGATTGGGCATCGCCTGGAACGTCGTACGGATGACGCCGAAGCGATACTCGCTGGTCACCGTCAAGGCGGCCAGGATCATCAACACCATGACTCCGAAACCTCCGACGCCGCTGCCGACCGCGTCGTAGACGGTGGGGAGGTACGGATCGTAGTCCGGTGTGTCACCCTGAGCCACTTGATCTTTGTAGGATTCGAGGCCGAGTTCGGAGGTGAATCCGACGATTCCCGCGAGGCCCAATCCGAGGACGATCACTGCGATCGTGCACCACCAGGGTGACTTCGTCGAGGTGATCTTGATACGTTCCGCAGCCAACACACCCATCAGAGAGCACCACCCATCGCCTTGTAATCCGACCCCTGACCATCCACACCATCAGCACCCGCACCGTGATACTGAACATCCTCACCCGTCAGCTTCATGAACGCCTCCTCCAAAGACCCACGCTGCGAGGACAACTCATGCAACACGATCTGATGCCGAGCAGCGATATCACCGATCACCTCGGTCGACGAATCCGTCACCACGATCGCCGGCTGCAACTGATCCACCCCCGCAGGCTCACGCACCGTCAACCCCGCCGACGTCAACGCACTCCGCAACGCATCCAACTGAGGACTACGCACCTTCACCGACGCCTCCGACGCATGATCGATGAAATCCTGCACCGACGTATCCGACACCAACCGACCCCGACCGATCACCACCAGATGCTCCGCCGTCTGCGCCATCTCCGACAACAAATGACTCGACACCAACACCGTCCGACCCTCCGCCGCCAAACGCTGCATGAACTTACGAATCCACACAATGCCCTCAGGATCGAGACCATTCACCGGCTCATCGAACAACAACACCTTCGGATCCCCCAACAACGCCCCCGCCAGACCCAACCGCTGCGACATACCGAGCGAGAAACCACCCGCATTCTTCTTCGCAACCTCACTCAACCCCACCAACCGAAGCACCTCGTCCACACGAGACCTCGGAATACCGTTCGACGCAGCCATCCACTCCAAATGCGCACGCGCAGAACGATTCGGATGCACCCACTTCGCATCCAACAACGCACCCACACTCCGCAACGGCTGCTTCAACTCGCCATACGGCTTACCCTCGATCAACGCCTGACCACTCGTCGGACGATCCAGACCCAAAATCATCCGCATCGTCGTCGACTTCCCCGCACCATTCGGCCCGAGAAAACCCGTCACAATCCCCGGCTTCACAGAAAAAGACAGATCATCGACCGCCTTCACCGCACCGTACTGCTTCGTCAACCCCGTCACTTCGATCATGAACGGAAATACTGCCCTGTTCCGGTTCGTACCGCATCGCTCGGAAGTATTCTTTCGAGTCGTTCTCACGGATGACGGAAAGCGGAATTTCGTCAGGGTTTTCCCTGAGATGCAAAGAACCTCCGAAGGTATTCCTTCGGAGGTTCTTTGCGGTTTGTATTACTTTACACTCACGCGTCCCGGCGGTTGACGACCAGCAATGCTGCACCGAACACGACGGCGGTGAAGATCGCGAAGTAGACCAGGCTTCCCCACGGTCCCCAGTGATAGTCGACGCCTCCGGCTTCACCGAGGAAGTGGCTGGCGTTTCCGAAGGGCAGGAACGGCTGGATCGCGCGGCCGAAGGATCCGAACAGTCCGAACAGCGACTCGACCAGTAGCGGCCAGAGCAGCAGCAGTGCGATGGCGCCTGCGGACTGGCGAAGAAGCGCACCGACTCCGACGGCGATGAACACCTGCAGGAAGGCCAGGATCGCGGTTCCGTAGATCGCTCGCCAGGTGCCGTCGATGTCGAAGCTCAGCAGAGCGCCTGCATCCGGTCCGGCGACTGCCTTACCGATGTAGAACGCCAGCAGTCCGAGAACGAACGTCAGCACGAAACCGAACACACCGATGAGCGACGCTTTCGCGACCAGCACTGCGGCGCGGTTCGGGACCGCCTGGAACGTGGTTCTGATGATGCCGAAGCGGTATTCGCTGGTCACCGTCAGCGCAGCCAGGATCATGAGGACCATGAGCCCCATGCCGCCGACGCCACTGCCGACCACTTCGAAGACCGACGGTAGGTAGGGCTCGAATTCGGGTTTGTTGCCCTCGGCGATCTGGTTGTTGTAGGACTGCAGACCCAGTTTGGCCGCCAGTCCCACCGCGAAGGCAAGCCCCAACCCGAGGGCGATGATGGCGATCGTGCACCACCAGGGTGACTTCGTCGAGGTGATCTTGATACGTTCCGCAGCCAACACACCCATCAGAGAGCACCACCCATCGCCTTGTAATCCGACCCCTGACCATCCACACCATCAGCACCCGCACCGTGATACTGAACATCCTCACCCGTCAGCTTCATGAACGCCTCCTCCAAAGACCCACGCTGCGAGGACAACTCATGCAACACGATCTGATGCCGAGCAGCGATATCACCGATCACCTCGGTCGACGAATCCGTCACCACGATCGCCGGCTGCAACTGATCCACCCCCGCAGGCTCACGCACCGTCAACCCCGCCGACGTCAACGCACTCCGCAACGCATCCAACTGAGGACTACGCACCTTCACCGACGCCTCCGACGCATGATCGATGAAATCCTGCACCGACGTATCCGACACCAACCGACCCCGACCGATCACCACCAGATGCTCCGCCGTCTGCGCCATCTCCGACAACAAATGACTCGACACCAACACCGTCCGACCCTCCGCCGCCAAACGCTGCATGAACTTACGAATCCACACAATGCCCTCAGGATCGAGACCATTCACCGGCTCATCGAACAACAACACCTTCGGATCCCCCAACAACGCCCCCGCCAGACCCAACCGCTGCGACATACCGAGCGAGAAACCACCCGCATTCTTCTTCGCAACCTCACTCAACCCCACCAACCGAAGCACCTCGTCCACACGAGACCTCGGAATACCGTTCGACGCAGCCATCCACTCCAAATGCGCACGCGCAGAACGATTCGGATGCACCCACTTCGCATCCAACAACGCACCCACACTCCGCAACGGCTGCTTCAACTCGCCATACGGCTTACCCTCGATCAACGCCTGACCACTCGTCGGACGATCCAGACCCAAAATCATCCGCATCGTCGTCGACTTCCCCGCACCATTAGGCCCGAGAAACCCCGTCACAATCCCCGGCTTCACAGAAAAAGACAGATCATCGACCGCCTTCACCGCACCGTACTGCTTCGTCAACCCCGTCACTTGAATCATGGGATCCACTGTGTCAGGCCGAGGGGTGCTCGCACATCGCCCGCGAGTCTCGACTCGACTCATCCTTTCGGATGACCACTCACACAGGGGAGCTGGCCTGAGCCCAGAAACGCTTGGGAATGCGGCCCGCGCGGCGGGCCTCGAAGCCGGCGCTCACCGCGTGCCGCATCGCCGACGCCATCAGTGCGGGGTCTTTGGCGCGGGTCACGGCGGTGGCGAGAAGAACTGCGTCGCACCCGAGTTCCATCGCCACGGCTGCGTCGCTGGCGGTGCCGATGCCTGCGTCGAGGATGACGGGAACGCCTGCCGCGTCGACGATCATCTCGATGTTGTGTGGGTTGGAGATGCCGAGTCCGGTGCCGATCGGCGCACCGAGTGGCATGACGGCGACGCAGCCGATGTCTTCGAGTCTGCGTGCCAGGACGGGGTCGTCGGTGGTGTACGGGAGTACGTTGAACCCGTCGTCGACGAGTTGCTCTGCGGCCTTGACCAGTTCGATGGCATCGGGCAGCAGTGTTCGCTCGTCGGCGATGACTTCGAGCTTCACCCAGTCGGTTTCGAGTGCTTCGCGTCCGAGCTGTGCAGTGAGAACGGCTTCGGAGGCGCCGCGACAGCCGGCGGTGTTGGGCAGGGGTGCGATGTCGAGCTTGCGCAGTAGATCGAGGACACCGGTGCCGCCTGCGGCGTCGACGCGTCGCATGGCCACGGTGGTCAGCTCGGTGCCCGACGCCACCAGTGCCTCTTCCAGGACGGTCAGGTTCGCTGCTCCTCCGGTGCCCATGATGAGTCGGGATTCGAAGGTTCTGTCCGCGATAGTCAGCACGTCAGCCACCCTGCACCGCGGTGAGGATTTCGATGGTCCAGCCGGGTTCGACGGTGGTGGCGTCCCATCGACTCTTCGGCAGGACTGTTCCGTCGACGGCGACGGCGATGCCCGTGTCCGGCATGGACAGATCGGCGAGGAGTCGACGCATCGTCAGCCCCTCGGAGAGTGCGTGTTCTTCGCCGTTGACGGTGATCATCGGTGCCTTCCTGTCTCGAATCGGGCTGGATCTGCAGCCTTGGCTTCGGGGAGTGTGTCGCCGGTGAGTAGTGCGGCGACAGCGTCTGTGGTGATGGGTGTCAGCAGGATTCCGTTGCGTCCGTGCCCGGCGGCGACGATGACGCGTTCGGAGACGCGGCCGATGAGCGGTAGGCCGTCGGGGCTCATGGGGCGCAATCCGGCGGCGGCTTCGTGTAGTTCGTATTCGCCGATGCTGGGCATCAGTCGTTCGGCGTCGGCGATGAGGTCGCGGACTCCGGCGACGGTGACCTGGGTGTCGTGGCCGGATTCGTATTGGGTGGCGCCGACGACGAGGCCGTCGCCTCGTGGCACGAGGTAGATGGGGCGGCCGTGGACGCTGCCTCGGATGGTTCGGCTGGGCGGTGCCGTCGCGCTGGGTCGTCGTCTGAGTCGGAGTATTTCGCCTTTGACAGGTCGGACGGGGATGTCCGGGAGAAGGGCGGGGACCTGCGCTCCGGCGGCGACGACGATTCGGTCGGCGGTCAGGGCGTCGAGGTCGGTCACCCGTTCGGCGACGAAGTCGACGCCGGCTGCGGATGCTGTCAGTGCGTCGACGAGGGCGCGGTTGTCGACGGCCAGTTCCGTCGGCGCCAGAAGCCCGAGGCGGATGTTCTGCACGAGCGATGGTTCGAGTTCACGGATCTCCGCCCGGTTCAGGATGTCCAGCTGATGCCCGTGTGCGCCGACGAATTCTGCGATGGTCCGCAGGTCCTGGGCGTCGGCGGCGTCGAGTGCGACGGTCAGTGAGCCCGATGCGGTGAACACGTCGACTCCGAGCTCGCGTGCGAATTCAGGCCAACGGGCAAGCGAATGCGCTCCGAGGTGCAGAAGTTCGTGTTCGCCTGGCCATCCCTCGGACAGCGGCGCGAGCATTCCGCCTGCCACCCAGGACGCGCCCGACCCGATGTTCGGGTCGTAGAGCTGCACCGACCACCCGTCGCGCTGCGCCCTGGCTGCGACGGCCAGGCCGATGACGCCGCCTCCGACGACGGCGAGCGTTCCGAGCCCTGACTTTTCGAACTGCGGCCCGTCGAACTGCGACTTTTCGAACTTCACCGAGAACCACCCTCACTCCCTGCGCCGGCATGATCCGGTTCAGGTATTGACGGTAAGGACGGGCGTGTCCACTCTCAGCCCCGCGTACCCCAGGACTCCCGTGTATCTGTCTTTCCGACGAGAAGACTACCGTCTGGAGACGTGCATCCCACTCAGAGCTCCCGTGAACGCTTGAACTCTGCCCGCCTGTACCTGTGCACCGACGCCAGGCGCGAGCTCGGCGATCTAGCCCAGTTCGCCGAGGCGGCACTGTCCGGCGGCGTCGACATCATTCAGCTTCGCGACAAGAACTCCGCAGGTGAGCGTGAGTTCGGTCCGCTGGAGGCCAAGGACGAACTGGCTGCGCTGGCCGTTCTGTCCGCGGCCACCAGGCGTCACGGCGCGCTGTTGGCCGTCAACGACCGCGCGGACCTGGCGTTGGCGTCGAACGCCGATGTGTTGCATCTGGGCCAGGGCGATCTGCCGGTGCATTACGCGCGGCAGATCCTCGGACCGGATGTGGTGATCGGACGTTCGACGCAGAACCGTAGCCAGGCGAGTCTGGCGGCGATCGAGGACGGTGTGGACTACTTCGCGACCGGGCCGGTGTGGGCGACCCCGACGAAGCCGAATCGCAAGGCCGCGGGCCTCGAACTGGTGCGCAGCACGGCCGACTCGGCTCCGACACGGCCGTGGTTCGCCATCGGCGGTGTCGACGCCGACAACGTCGACGAGGTCCTTGCGGCCGGCGCGGACCGCGTTGTGGTCGTGCGTGCCATCACGCAGGCCCGCGACCCTCAGGCCGCAGCTCAGGCGCTGGCGGAGAAGCTGAAAGGCAACTAGCTCAGCCAGGCGAGGACGGTCGATGGTGGGAGCACCTGCACCGCCGTCGGCAACCGTTCCTTCAGGCCGCGGTCCGCGGTGACGAGCGCGGTCAGCGCGCTGCCGTCGTGTGCGCGCCGAGCGAGTTCGTCGTCGCCGCTGCCCGACGCATGGATGACGGGGACTCGGGCGTCGTCGAATCGGGCTGCGCGGGCGTCGCCTTCGAGGACGGCTTCGATGGTGGTGAGCCACCCGTAGGTGCCGCCGGGCAGTTCGACGGTGCGCGGCAGGACGTCGGCGAGGGAGGTCAGCAGCTCGCCGGTTGCGCCGCTGCGGTCCTTCCACCAGCCGTTGGGGCGGGAGCCGAGCACGTTGGCGGTGTCGAGCAGTACGCGGAGAGGTTCGGTCCGCAAGGTGGGCCAGCTCGCCGCGAAGCCGGGGTGCAGAGGCAGGGCGTCGACCATGCTTTCGGGAACCCAACGCAGTTCGGTGCTTTCACCGTTCGGGGTGGTGGGAAGCTGAGTGTCGGCGTCGGCGACGACGGTGGTGTACGTCCAACCGCTCGGGGCCGTCGCGGTGAGCTTTTCTCCTCGGACGTTGAGCCGGGCCGCGCCGATTCCTGCTTCTTCGTCGGCTTCACGGACGGCGGCCGTCACTGCGCTCTCGTGCGAGTCCTTCGCGCCGCCCGGAAGCGCCCAGGTTCCGCCCTGGTGACTCCAGAGGGCGCGGTGTTGCAGCAGTACCGTCGGCTCACCGTCTGCGGACGGTGCACGCAGGAGCAGACCTGCGGCTCCGTACCTTCCCCAGTGTCGCGTGCCGTTCTCCCCGACTACCCACCCGTCACCGTCGCCGCGCATACCTCCACACCTTAGGGGACTGCACCTTCGGAGTGTTCGCCGTCCACGTACGCACCGCGGGCGGAAACTTATATGCTCGAACCTGTGAACGTGGTCGGCACTACACCCACTGCTGCCGTACCTCCCACGACGGCCGCCACGGCCTCGGAGAGCGACTCGCGGCGTGAGTTGCGGCGCCTGGCACGGTCGACGCCTGCGCGCATGATCGCCCTGGGCGGTCTGCTGATCGTGTTGCTGGTCGCGACGGGGTTCGTGACGAGCGAGGCTGTGTCCGATCGCGAGTCCACGCTCGATTCGTTGTTGGTGCGCACCGAGCCTCTGGCCAATTCCGCGCAAAATCTGTACGGCGCCCTGTCGGTCGCGGATGCCGCGGCGTCGACGGCGTTCATCTCCGGTGGCCTGGAACCTCAGGCGGTGCGTGACCGGTACGCGCAGGCCATCGGCGACGCGGGCACCGAGCTGATCCGGGCGTCCGGCGGGCTCGGCGAGTCCGACACCGAGGCCAGGGACGCTCTCACGGAGATCGGTGCGGCACTGCCGGTGTACACGGGCCTCGTCGAGACCGCCCGTTCCAACAATCGGAGTGGCAATCCCGTCGGATCGTCGTACCTCGGTGAGGCGTCCACGCTGATGCAGACCTCGCTGCTTCCCCGCGCCGAGGGCCTGTACACGGCGCAGGCATCGCGGGTGTCGACGGATCAGGAAAGGTTCGTCCACCCACCGGTGTTCGCTATCGCGACCATCGTCGTCGTCCTCGGACTGCTGGTGTTGGCTCAGCTGTACTTGTCGCGGCGCACGCACCGGACCCTGAACTGGGGGTTTCTGACGGCGTCGGGTCTGGTCACGGTGCTCCTCGGGTGGATGCTGGTGGCCGGGCTCATCTCCGCGACCGCGACCGACCGTGCGCTGGACCGCGGTGTCACCCCGTTGCAGAAGCTCACCACGGGGTTCATCCTCGCTCAGCAGGCCAGGTCCGACGAGACTCTCAACCTCGTGCGCCGCGGCAGCACCCGCGAGTACGACGCCGAATTCAACGACAACACGCAGAAACTGGCCGATCTCTTCGACGGTGATGCGGCGATGACGGAGTCGTTGGCCAAGTGGAAGACCGCGCATCAGCGGATCGACGACGCGTTGGCCGTCGGCGATTTCAACACCGCCGTCACCATCGCGACGGGAAGCGGCGTCGCAGATTCGGCGGTTCAGTTCAAGGCTCTCGACGACATGCTGATCGCCGGCATCGAACAGGGCCGCACCGAGCTTCGGGGCAACGTCGAGCGAGCCAAGACCTCCCTCGTCGCGTTGAGCTCCGGAGCCATCGTCCTCACGATCGCCGCTGCGGCGGGCGTCGCAGGCGGTCTCGTTCCAAGGTTGCGTGAGTACCTGTGAACCGAATTCTCCTCGTCGTCGCCGCGATCCTCGTGGGTCTGCTCACCACCAGTTGCGTTGCACCGGAGGCGTTGCCGCCCGAGCCGGACATCAGTTACACCGAACCACCCATGCCCGACGGTGCGGGCCCGGCAACGGGTGCACCGGAAGTCGACTCCCCCGACCCGCAGTGCGCGCGCCCGACGGCCAGTCTTCGTCCCCTGCAGTTCGGACCGGGACAGGCCGGTTTTGCCCCGGAGAACACGCCACCGTCTCCGACCGTCGACCAGATCCGAGAGCGCGGTCGACTGATCGTCGGGCTGGACACCGGCAGTAACCTTTTCAGCTTCCGTGATCCGATGACCGGCAAGCTCGTCGGGTTCGACGTCGACATCGCGCGCGAGATCTCACGCGACCTCTTCGGTGACCCGGATCGAGTGGACTTCCGCATCCTCACCTCCGCGGAACGTATCGAGGCCTTGCAGAACTCGACGGTCGACGTGGTGGTCAAGACCATGACCATCACGTGTGCGCGCAAGGAGGAAGTGTCGTTCTCCACGGTGTACTTCCAGGCGCAGCACCGGGTGCTCGCGGTCAAGAACTCCGGCATCAACGGTGTCGCGGACCTGGCGAATCGACGCGTCTGCGCGGTCGACGGCACGACGTCGCTGCGGCGGCTGCAGCGCATCGTCCCGACTGCGCAGATCACCACGGCCGCGATGTGGTCCGACTGCCTCGTCGTCCTCCAACAACGTCAGGTCGACGCCGTCAGCACCGACGACACGATCCTCGCCGGTCTCGCCGCGCAGGATCCGTACCTGGAACTCGTCGGCGACAGCCTGAGCCCCGAGCCGTACGGTGTCGGAATCAAGAAGGAGAGTGAGGATCTGGTGCGGTTCGTCAACGGCACCCTGGAGCGAATCCGCGGTGACGGAACCTGGAACCGCCTGTACTCCCGCTGGCTGTCGGTCCTGGGCAGCTCGCCCGGCCCGCCGTTCCCCCAGTACGTGGACTGACATGAGCGCCCTAGACCCCGAGACTCCGACCGGTCGATCCACCGCGCCCTCACAGCGCACCGAAGCCGTGTCCCGCACCGAGGCCGTGTCCCGCACCGAGGCCGTGTCCCGCACCGAGGCCGTGTCCCGTACCGAGGCCGTCGCCAGAACCGAAGCGTCCGAGCGCACCGAGGCCGCCGACAGGACTCAGGCCGCCGACAGGACTCAGGCTGCCGACCGAACTCAGGCTTCTCCTGTCTCGCAGGTTCGTTCGTCGCGGACGTCCGGCCGGACGAGGCCGACTCGGTCGAATCGAACGGATCCTCGCCGACGCCTCGGCGCGGGCCTGGTGGACATTCCTCGTGTCGATCCTGTCGACCCTGCGACGGCGGTGATGTCGGATCCCACTGTTCCGCAACGCAAACGGTTCTGCTGGAAATGCAACTCACCGGTCGGCCGGAGTGCAGAAGGTGAGCCGGACAAGCCGTCGGGCATCTGTCCTCATTGCGGCTCGACGTACGATTTCACGCCGCTGCTCGAGCCGGGCGATCTCGTCGTCGGGCAGTACGAGGTGCAGGGGTGTATCGCGCACGGCGGTCTCGGTTGGATCTACCTGGCCATCGACCGCAACGTCAGCGATCGCTGGGTGGTGTTGAAGGGTCTGCTGCACTTCGGTGACGACGAGGCCCACGCGGTCGCCGTCGCCGAGCGTCAGTTCCTCGCGGAGGTGGCGCATCCGGGCGTCGTGAAGATCTACAACTTCGTCGAGCAGCCACGTACCGACGGCACCCGCATCGGGTTCATCGTCATGGAGTACGTGGGTGGGCGTTCGTTGCGGGACATTCTGTCCTCTCGCAAGGACGCCGAGTCGGGTGCGCGGGTTCGGATGCCGGTGGAGCAGGCCATCGCCTACGTGCTGGAGGTTCTTCCCGCGTTGTCCTACCTGCACTCCATCGGGTTGGTGTACAACGATCTCAAGCCCGAGAACATCATGGTCACCGACGATCAGATCAAGCTCATCGATCTCGGCGCGGTCGCGGGTATCGAGGATTTCGGATACCTCTACGGCACTGCCGGATATCAAGCCCCGGAGATCGTCGAGACCGGCCCGACGGTGGCGTCGGACATCTACACCGTCGGGCGCACGTTGGCGGTTCTCACTCTGGACATGCCGCAGACGAAGGGAAAGTACGACCCGGGCATTCCGTCGCCGGAGGATCACGAACTGCTCCGCCGGTACCCCTCGTTCCATCGATTGCTGCTGCGCGCCACCAATCCCGATCCGGCACAGCGGTTCTCCACCGCCGACGTGCTGGCCAGCCAGGCCACCGGTGTACTCCGCGAGATTCTGTCGCTGCAGACCGGAACGGAACGTCCCGGCCTGTCGACGGCGTTCAGTCCGCCGCGCACCACGTTCGGCACCGAAGAATCCGTCGGGCGCACGGACACGTACGTCGACGGCAAGGTGCGCGGCGACAGAATCAGTGCTCGCGACGTCGTCTCCGCGCTTCCTGTTCCCTTGGTCGATCCACTCGATCCGAGCGCACCTCTACTGGCGGCGGCGGTGCACAGCGAACCGCAGCAGACGCTCGATTCCCTTGCGCACGCCCGCCGCAACGGTATCGAGAGGTTCGCCGACGGATCGCCGGGCGGACTCGAGATCACCCTCGCGGAGGTGAAGGCGCACATCGACCTCGGAGATACCGGGACCGCGCAATCGGTGCTGAACCAGGTGATCACCGACGGCCCCGATCCGTGGCGGGTCGAGTGGTACTCCGGCCTTCTGGACCTGTTGCGCAACGAGTTCTCCGACGCATCGACGCATTTCGAGAACGTTCTCGATGCGATGCCGGGTGAGCTGGCCCCCAAGATCGCCTTGGCCGCGAGCGCCGAGCTGATCATGGAGGGCACCTCCGTCCAGGAGCCGGAAGAGCGCGAGAAGTGGCGGGCCTGCGCCGAGTCGTACTATCTCTCGGTGTGGCGCACCAATCGCGCCGTCGTCAGCTCCGCCTTCGGCCTTGCGCGCCAGATGATGTATCGCAGCGACCCCACCGCGGCCGTCGGAGTGCTGGATCAGGTTCCCATCAGCTCGCGGCACTACGCCGTCGCTCGTATGACGAGTGTGCTGACGCTGTTGATGGATCGGCCGTCCCCCGACCTCGAGGAGGACGACTTCCGCGAGGCCGCGAGACGTGTCGCCATGCTCCCCCGGCGCGAACCTCGAGCGTTGCAGATGCGCACGTTGGTTCTGGCGATGGCAATGGACTGGGTTCGGTCCGGTCATGCTGTCGAGACCGAACGTGAGCCGATTCTCGGTGCCCCGTTCACCGAGACGGGCCTGCGCTCGGGCACCGAGACCGGGTTACGCGCCCTTGCCCGTAACGCGACCGACCGCGCGCACCGCTACACGCTCGTCGACCTCGCCAACGCCATCAGGCCGCAGTCACTCTTCTGACCCGTTCTGCTCCGACACGACCTGTTCGGTGGCGCGGGCGATGGCGAGTTCTTCGTCGGTCGGGACGACGAGGACGGTCACCGCCGAGTCGTCGGTCGAGATCACACGAGCATCCTTGCTGCGTACGGCATTTCGCTCGGAGTCGACGACGATACCGAACCCTTCCAGCGAGGCCAGGGCGTCGGCGCGTACCGCGGAGGCGTTCTCGCCGACGCCGGCGGTGAACGTGATGGCGTCGAGTCGGCCCAGGTTCACCATGTAGGCACCGATGTACTTGCGGAGACGGTGGATGTAGACGTCGTAGGCGAGTGCGGCGTCGTCGTCACCGTCGTCGATCTTCTGGGCGAGCACTCGGAAGTCGTTGACACCTGCGAGTCCTTTGAGCCCGGAATTCCGGTTCAGCAACTGGTCGATCTCGTCGACGTCCATGTCCGCGTTGCGCCGTAGATGCATGACGACGCCCGGGTCGATGTCACCGCTGCGGGTGCCCATGACCAGGCCTTCCAAGGGCGTCAGGCCCATCGAGGTGTCGATCGGAACGCCGCTGCGGATCGCGGATGCAGACGCTCCGTTGCCCAGGTGCAACACGATCTGGTTCAGGTCGTCTCGGCCGAGGAACTCCGACACCCGACCGGACACGTACTCGTGCGACGTGCCGTGGAAGCCGTAGCGCCTGATCCCGTTCCGGCGGGCCACGTCTCGGTCGATCGCGTACGTGGCCGCGGCGGCGGGCAGCGAATGGAAGAACGCAGTGTCGAACACGGCGACGTGCGGGATGGACGGCAATTGTTCGCGCGCAACGTCGATGCCGAGTACGTTGGGTGGATTGTGCAGCGGCGCAAGCGCACTGAGGTCGGAGATCTGCTTGACGACCGCGTCGTCGATCAGCGTCGGTCGGTAGAAGATCTCCCCGCCGTGTACGACGCGGTGGCCCACCGCCGTCACGTCGGAACCCAGCTCCACTCCCGCGTTCTCCAGCATCTCGAACGCGACGGCGAGACCGACACCGTGATCGGCTATCTCCCGGCGGTTCTCGATCTCCTCACCGTGGAACTCGAGGACGACGCGACCTTCCGGCTCCCCGATCTGCTCGACCAGCCCGGAGGCGACGGACCGGCCGGTCTCGGGTTCCACCAGTTGGAACTTCACCGACGACGAACCGGAGTTGACGACGAGGACGCTCATGCCTGGTGCCCCTGTGCCTGGATGGCCGTGATGGCAACGGTGTTGACGATGTCCTCCACCAGTGCACCGCGAGAGAGGTCGTTGACGGGCTTGCGAAGACCCTGCAGAACCGGCCCGACCGCGACGGCACCTGCGCTGCGCTGCACCGCCTTGTACGTGTTGTTGCCCGTGTTGAGGTCCGGGAAGATGAACACCGTTGCGCGGCCGGCGACATCGGAATCGGGCAGCTTGGACTTCGCGACGGACGGCTCTATCGCTGCGTCGTACTGAATCGGGCCCTCCACGAGCAGTTCCGGGTTTCGTTCCCGCACGAGCCGCGTGGCCTCGCGTACCTTGTCGACGTCGGCGCCGGTTCCCGAGTCGCCGGTGGAATAGGACAGCATCGCGATGCGGGGTTCGATGCCGAACTGAGCGGACGTGGTCGCCGACGAGATCGCGATGTCGGCCAGTTGCTCCGCCGTCGGGTCCGGCACGATAGCGCAGTCGCCGTAGGCGAGAACGCGGTCGGACAGGCACATCAGGAAGATGCTCGAGACGGTGTCGACGCCGTCGGCCGTCTTGATGATCTCGAACGACGGACGGATCGTGTGGGCTGTGGTGTGGGCGGCGCCCGACACCATGCCGTCGGCAATTCCCTTGTACACCATCATGGTTCCGAAGTACGAGATGTCGGTCATGATCTCGCGTGCCCGCTCGATGCGCATGCCCTTGTGCTTGCGTAGTTCGGTGTACTCGGCGGCGAAGTCCTCGGCGTGGTCCGAGGTCTTGGGGTCGAGCACCTGCGCGTCGCCGAGGTCGACACCGAGTTCCGCTGCGCGACGCCGGATGGGGCCTTCCTCGCCGAGGATCGTCAGCGTGGCCACCTGCCGCTGCAGCAGCCTGCCCGCCGCACGAAGGATTCGGTCGTCACCGCCCTCGGGGAGGACGATGTGTTTCTGATCGGCGCGAGCGCGGTGGATCAGCTGGTACTCGAACATCTGCGGGGTGGTGATCGACGGAATGCTCAGCTCCAGCCGATCCAGCAGGGCCCGTGCGTCGACCCGCTGTTCCATCAGGCTCAGTGCGGTGTCCACCTTGCGCTGCGAGCCGACGGCCACCCGGCCACGTGCTTTCGCGGCCGCGGAGGCGGTGTCGAACGTACCGAGGTCTGTCGTCAGGATCGGCAGTTTGGGACCGAGACCGGACACGAGCCTGGCGATCGCGGGGTGCGGCTCGATGCCCCCGTTCATGATGATGCCGGCGAGCGAGGGAAAGCCCTCTGCTTCATGGGCGTTGACCAGTGCCAGCAGCACGTCCGAGCGGTCGGCCGGGGCGATGACCACCACCGAATCCGTCAGACGCTCGAGGATGTGCTCGGCTGTCATCCCGCCGACCATGACCCGAAGCGCTTCGCGTTGCATGAGCTCGGGGTCTCCGCTGTAGAGCTTTCCGTCGACGGCCTCGAGCAGCTCGGCCATCGTCGGAGCGATCAGCAGTGGGATCTCCGGCAGGCTCCACGCCGGCACTCCGAGCGGTGTCAGTGCCTCGGTGACCTCGTCGAGCTTGTCGGGATCGCATCGGTTGGCGACGATCGCGGCGAGGTGCGCGTGGTGCTGACGAAGCTCGGCCTGACACAGCTGCGCCAATTGGACGATCTCGCTCGTCGACCGTTCCGAGCCTCGAAGCGCAAGCAGCACAGGCGCGCCGAGGTTCGCTGCGACACGGGCGTTGAAACTCAGTTCCGACGGGCTGCCGACGTCCGTGAAATCGCTGCCGACGATCACCACTGCGTCGCACTGCGCGGCGACGTCGTGGAAGCGTGAGACGATCTCGCCGAGCGCGGCGTCGGGATCGGCGTGCACGGCCTCGTAGGTGACGCCGAGTGACTGCTCGTAGGACAGATCCGCCGTCGTGTGGTCGACGAGAAGTTCCAGAATGTAGTCGGTTTCCGTCGTCGACCTCGCGATGGGCCGGAAGACACCGACCCGGGCCGCAGACGCACACAGCATCTGGAGCACTCCGAGTGCAATGGTCGACTTACCGGTGTCGCCCTCGGGTGAGGCGATGTAGATGCTCGATGCAGGCTCGGCCATGGGAGTCAGCGTACTGGTTCCGCTGTTGACAGAAGGTGACCTGCGGTAGTCAGATCGGTCATGGCCGAATCACCGTTTCCCGATGTGCGCTGGGGCAGCGAAACGAGCTTCATCCGCACACCCGCCGTCGCGTTCGCCGCGACCAAACCAGGATCGTGGGTGATCCGGAACCTCGCAGGCGTCGACCGCAGGCTGCTCGAGCGAACGAACGGCCGGTTCACGATCCTCGGTCCCATCGCCGCGCCGGTGGTGCTTCTGACGACGACCGGCCGCAAATCCGGTCGACCCAGAACGTCCCCGCTGCTGTACTACCGCGAGAGCGACAAGCTGTACGTCGTCGGCAGCAACTTCGGGCAACAGCACCACCCGGCATGGACGACGAACCTCCTCGCCGACCCCAACGCCACCGTCGCCATCGGGGGCAAGAAGATCCCCGTCACCGCCACCCCCGTCGTCGGCGCGGAGAAAGCTCGCATCTACGCGGCGTTCAACGACATGGTCCGCGTCTACGGGGAGTACAAGAACCGCACCGACCGGGACATGCGCATGTTCGAACTGGCGGCCGTGCAGCCCTGACCACCCGCATGGATGTGCCACCGCCTACGCGTTGCGGTGGCACATCCATGCCGGCGGGGAGCGGTCGAACTAACCCAACTTGCGCAGCCGCGGCGACAGGTCGCGCTCGAAGAGTTCGAGGAAGCGCTTCTGGTCGTGTCCGGGGGCGTGGAAGACGAGGTGGTTCAGGCCCGCGTCGGTGTACTGCTTGACCTTCTCCACGGCCTCGTCGGGGTCGGAGGCGACGATCCACCGCTTGGCGACCTGCTCGATGGGCAGTTCGTCGGCTGCTTTCTCCATTTCGATCGGGTCGTCGATGGAGTGCTTCTGCTCCGGGGTCAGTGACAGTGGCGCCCAGAATCGGGTGTTCTCCAGCGCGAGGTCCGGGTCGGTGTCGTAGGAGATCTTGATTTCGATCATCTTGTCGATGTCGCCTGCGTCGCGTTCGGCTTTGCCTGCGCCCTCTTCGACGGCGGGAAGCAGCTTGTCGGTGTAGAGCTCCATGCCCTTGCCGGAAGTGCAGATGAAGCCGTCGCCTGCGCGGCCTGCGTACCGGGCGACGACGGGTCCGCCCGCGGCGATGTAGACGGGGATTCCGCCTTCGGGGACGTCGTAGATCGATGCACCCTTGGTGGTGTAGTACTCGCCGTCGAAGTCGACGCGGTCACCGAGCCACAGTTCTCGCATCAGGCGCACGGATTCGCGGAGGCGCGCGAAGCGTTCCTTGAATTCGGGCCATTCTCCGGTGAATCCGGTGGCGATTTCGTTGAGTGCTTCGCCGGTGCCGACGCCGAGCATGATGCGCCCCGGGTACAGGCAGCCCATCGTGGCGAATGCCTGGGCGATGACGGAGGGGTTGTAGCGGAAGGTCGGGGTGAGGACCGAGGTGCCGAGCTGGATGGTCTTGGTTCGTTCACCGACGGCCGTCATCCATGCCAACGAGAACGGTGCGTGTCCGCCTTCGTGCCGCCAGGGCTGGAAGTGGTCGCTGACCGTCGCCGAGTCCATGCCGTGCTGCTCGGCGAGAACACCGAGTTCGACGAGCTCGCGCGGTCCGAACTGCTCCGCCGACGCCTTGTATCCCAGTTTCAAAGCCTGTGCCACGCGCTGCTCCCTTGTCGAATGTCACTAATCCTTCGATTGTGCACTCCCGACGGAAACTGTGGGCTAGTGGATCCCCAGCACCGTGACAATTCCGGCCAATACGGCAACTGCACCGATTCCGACGGCGAACATCCAGAGGTCTTTGGCGTCGGGCATCGGCGCTCCGGCCTCGAGTGCCCGACGGACCTGCAACCAGCGTCGCAATCCGACGACGGCAGCCGACGCCGCCATGCCGATCAGGACCAGTCCGAGCGTCGTGCGAACCCATCCGGTACTGAAATCGGGAACGAGGTGGACGATGGCGATGCCGCCCGCGAGCAAACCGAGCGACGTGCGCATCCACGCCAGGAAGGTGCGTTCGCTGGCCAGGGTGAATCGTTCGTCCGGGCGGGCGGGCGGTCCAACAGGCGGCTCGTCGGTCACACTCCACATGATGCACCATCGGCTGGAACCGCTATTTCTTCGGGCGCAGCACCGTTCCGTGCACTCCGTGCTTGTCGATGGCGGCGAGCTCGGCGTCGTCCAGATCGGCGAAAGTGGTTGCTGCCAGGTTGTGTTCGAGTTGAGCGGTCGAGCTCGCACCGACGAGCGCAGTGGTGACCTCCGGACGGCGAAGAACCCACTGCAACGCCAGCTGAGGTAACGACTGACCACGTGCCTGCGCGATCTTGTTCAGCGCCGCGGCTCGCTCGACGTAGACGTCGGAGATGTCGTCGGCGTTCAGGAAAGCACTGTCGGCGGCGCGTGAATCCGCGGGCACGGTGCCCTGCAGGTACTTGTCGGTGAGCAGTCCCTGTGCCAGCGGCGAGTAGGCGACCACACCGGTGCCGTCCTGAGCTGCAGTGTCCAGGTGACCGCTCCGTTCGACGGTCCGATCGAAGATGGAGTACCTGGATTGGTGCACGAGCAGAGGTGTGCCCAGCTTCTGCGCGATGATCGCCGCGTCGTGAGCGCGCTCGGCGGTGTAGTTGGAGATGCCGATGTAGTGCGCTTTGCCCTGCGCCACGATGGAGGCCAAGGCTCCGATGGTCTCTTCCAGAGGTGTGTCGAGATCCGGGCTGTGCGAGTAGAAGATGTCGACGTGATCGACTCCCAGGTCACGCAGGGTGATGTCGATGGAATCGAGCAGGGTCTTCCGTCCGCCACCGCCCAGGTACGGGCTCGCGCCGATGGGGTTGCCTGCCTTCGATGCGATGACGATCTCGTCGCGGTACCGCCCGAGATCGCTGCCGAGTACGCGACCGAACACCTTCTCCGCGGCACGGAACGGCGGACCGTAGCGGTTGGCGAGATCGAAATGCGTGATGCCCAGATCGAATGCGCGGAGGATGATCTCGCGCTGAGTCTCGAAGTGTCGGTTGTCGCCGAAGTTCTGCCACAGACCGAGGGAGAACTCGGGAAGCTTCAATCCGCTTCTGCCGCTGCGGCGGAACTGCGCGTTGTCGTAACGGTTCTCTGCTGCTGAGTAGGTCATGATGCTTTCCGGTCCGATGTGGCGTGCTCGTCGTCCAGACCGAGGTGGCCACGCAGTGTGGTGGATGTGTATCCGGTGCGGTGGACCCCACGTTCCTGAAGGGCAGGAACGAGTTTGTCGACGAGGTCGTCGATACCGTCGCGCAGGTGATAGGGGTTGATGTTGAACCCGTCGACGACGCGGTGGCGCACCAGCTCGGTCCAGCGGTCGGCAACCTGGGCCGGCGTACCCGAGTGGAAACGCGACGCGGGCGACACTTCGAGAACGAGCTCCCTGATGGACAACCCCTTGTCCGACGCCAGCTTTCGCCACCGCTCGATCTGGTCCAACTTTCCGGTGCGCGCGTCGATCGACAGCGTGCCCCTGGATGGATCGAGCTCGGAGTCCACCGGATCGATGTCCGGGAGCGGACCCTCCGGGTCGTACGCCGACAGGTCCTTGCCCCAGTAGTGTTCCAGGAACGCGATGGCGCGAACACCGTTGTGCGCGTTGGATCGCAGCCAGCGGACCTTCTCCTCGGCCTCGTCGGGCGTGTCCCCGAGGACGACGGTCACGCCGGGCAGAATCTTCACGGCATCCGCCGCCCGCCCGAACGCCGCGGTCCTGGTGCGGAGATCGCGTGCGTAGGCGACGGCGTCGTCGTAGGCGTTGTTGGCCGAGAACACGACGTCGGCGTGACGCGCAGCGAGATCGCGGCCGCCCGTCGAGTCGCCGGCCTGGAACAGTATCGGTCGACCTTGCGCGCTGGCTGGGACGTTCGGCGTCGCGTGCGCTGTCAGAAGGTCGGTGTCCGAGCCGATCTTCTCACCGGCCCAGTACTGCTTGGCGAGTTCGACGACCTGTGTTGCGCGCTCGTATCGACGTTCGTGGGCGAGCCACCCGCCACGCCGGAAGTTCTCACCGGTCCAGGCATTGTCGGTGGTGACGATGTTCCAGCCTGCGCGCCCCTCGGAGAGCGCGTCGAGGCTCGCGAGGCGCCGAGCAAGTTCGACCGGCAGGCTGTACGTGGTGTTCTGCGTTGCGACGAGCCCGATGCGCTCGGTGACGCTCGCGAGTGCCGCGAGTTGGGTGATGGCGTCGGGCCGGCCCGCGATGTCGGTGGACAGGATGGCGCCGCGGTTCTCGCGAACGCGCTGGCCGTCACCGAGGAAGAAGGCGTCGAACAGTCCGCGTTCGAGCTTCTGCGCGACCTCGACGAACGTGTCCGTGGCGACCTGGTCGGGGGCGTTCGGGTCCTCCCACACGGTCTGGGCACCGATGCCGGGGTAGAAGACTCCGAGGTGGATCTGCGCGTTCTCGTCGTAGGCGGCACCGGTGTCGGGATGGCTGTCGATGGTCGACAAGAGTTCTCCTAGTTCTGTGCCGTCACGGCGTAGCGGCTGACGGGACGGTCGAGTCCGAGGTTCTCTCGGAGTGTGCGGCCCGGTTCCGGGCGGCGCAGTACCCCTGCCTCGGCCAGTGCGGGCGCGACCCTGTCGATCAGGTCACCGAGCTCCTCGGCGGATGCCGGTGTGAACCGCACTCCGTCGACGACACCGACGAGCGGCGAAACATCGTCCGTCACGGACACATCCGCGAACACCAGCCGGTCGTGCTCGGCGGCCGAGGTCGGATCGTCGACGAGGACGATGTCGAGCAGATCGGCGATACCGAGGTCCGCGCGACCGATGACGACGATCTGGCCCTGCGGCGAGCGCGGAGTGATGAGTGGTCCGACGACGTCGAAGAACTCTCCTTCGAATCGAACGTGGTGAACCTTGTCCGGGTCGAGGTACCTGCCGGTCGCGGTGTCGCGGATGACGGCGTCGTCCTCCCACGAATCCCACAGTCGCCGTGCGAGATCGACGACGTCGCGTACTTCCCGCGTGATCGCGTCGGCGTCGCGCACGTCGGTCCCCACTGCATCGTGGGCTGCGCTGCGATTGTCGGCGCCGACGACCCAGGCACCGCGTCCGTGCGAGGTGTGATCGAGGCTCGCCAGCTGGGTGGCGAGGAAGAACGGCTCGGTGGTGAGCGTGTGGACCGTCGGCCCCAGTCCGATCGTCGACGTCGTGGACGAGACGAACGCGGCACGAGTGCCTGCGTCGATGCGGTATTCCTCGTCGGCTTCGGGAACGAGCGCATCCCCGAACGTGACGAGGGTGAACCCGGCGCGTTCGGCGGCCGTCACCGCTTCCTTCAGTGCCCTGGGCGATTCGTTGCGGCCGTCCAGTTCGACAGCTAGAAGTAGTCCGTTTCCTGTGCTCACTGCGTGTGCACCGTCGGGACGCCGTGCTCTTTCAGTGCAGGAAACCCACCGTCCACGTGCGAGACGTTGGTGTAGCCGAGCCCCTTCAGTTCGTCGACGACGGGGCCCGAGCCCTTGACGGATCCGCAGAACACGACAATCGGCTCATCGCGATCACGGTCGGCGGCGCCGAACTCGGCCTCGACGGCAGCCTTGTCGACGACGACGGCTCCGGCGACGGTGCCGAACTCGATTCGCGACTTCTCACTTCGGACGTCGATCAATGTCGCGGTGGCGGAAGCTGCCTCGGCGGGAGAGATCAGTGATGCGTCGTTCGAGCTCATGGTCCTTCTTTCACGAAAAGGTGGCGTTACTTGCCTGAATCAACCAACTATCTTTCCCCACGGACCGGGTAGGAAAAAGGATTGGGATCAGCCTGAGTCGAATGGACACCTCAGGCCGGAGTGCGTACCAACGTCAGTTCCGAACGCTGGCGCAGCTCGAATCCGATGGACAGGTACAACCGAATGGCGTTCTCGTTCGACGCCGACGCGTGCAGAAACGGCTTCTCGCCGCGTTCCCGGATACCGTGCCCGACGGCACGCACGAGTTCGGTGGCCAGGCCACGACCGCGGTAGGCCGGATCGGTGCACACCGCGCTGATCTCGGTCCACCCCTGCGGGTGCATCCGCTCCCCCGCCATCGCGACCAGCGCACCCCCGGCGTCGGCGTCGCGGATCCCGAGGTAGGTTCCGAGCTCGAACGTCCTCGGCAGGAACGGTCCCGGCTTGGTGCGGTCGACGAGATCCAGCATCTCCGGAACGTCGGGTGCGCCGAGTACGACGGCATCCGCGTACGGCCGGGTCTCGAGATGAGTCCCGACGAGTTGGACGAGGCCGAACTGGTCGATCAGCTCCCAGCCGTCGGGAATCACGTGCCCGGTGCCGCGCAGCGACACGATCTCACCGTGTCCGAACAGTTCGACGATGTCGTTCCAATCGGACTGCTCGAGCACGGGCGGGTGGCCGAGAAACGGCGCGACCTCCGGGTCGAAGCGAAAACTGCGGCCCACCGTGCGCGCGAACCTGGCGTGCGCCCCCAGCAGTGAACTGCGAATCGGATCGTCGAGCGGGTGACCCGCCTGCTCGTCGAGGAAGTTGATGCTCACCGTGTGCCTTTCGAGAACTCTCTGACCGGATTCACATCGATCCAACGCAGCACCTGCTCCACCGATTCCTCCACCGACTGGCCTGCGGTGTCGAGGACGTGATGCGGGGATGTCCACGGCTCGTAGTCGCGGTCCTGGATGTCGGCCCACGTCGGCACCGCCAGCCCAGGAATGCCGACGTCGCGCGTCCGAACGCGTCGGCGATGCTCGTCGACGTCGGAGCAGGCCACCTCGATCAGGACGATCTCGGCTCCGGTTTCCGACGCCACCTTCCGCCATGCGTCGCGCGACGCGGCCACCGGCGACACGCTGTCGACCACAACGGGCACCCCCACGGCGAGCTGATCGGCCGCCAGCGCGTACAGCACCGAGTACCCCACCGTCCCCGGGACGATTCCCGCGGTGGTGATGCGGTGCTCGATCGTGTCGAGTCGCAGGTACGGCCACTGAAGACGGGACGCGACTTCCCGCGCCACCGTCGTCTTCCCGGTGGCCGGAAGTCCGGCGAGGACGACGAGTGTGCTCACCCCCGGTCGAGCACGGCCAGGACCTGGGCCACGAGGTCGTCGATGTCGGCGCCGGTGGTGTCGATGGTCAGGTCGGGCGACGACGGCGGCTCGTAGGGCGCGTCGATGCCGGTGAGTCCCTTGAGTTCGCCGGCGCGGGCACGCTTGTACAGACCCTTGGGGTCGCGGCGCTCGCATTCTTCGAGCGGCGTGCTGACGGCGACCTCGACGAAGGTGAGTCCTGCAGCGTCGTTGAGGGCGCGCGCGATGGCACGGTCGGATTCGAGAGGCGAGACGAGGGATGCGATGGCCACGACGCCTGCGTCGGCGAGCAGCCTCGTCAGATGCCCGACGCGTCGGATGTTCTCGGCTCGGTCGCCCGGGGTGAATCCGAGGTCGTCGGACAGTCCGTGCCGGACGTTGTCGCCGTCGAGAAGATATGCAGCGCGGCCCGATTCGACGAGCGCGCGCTCCAGTGCGACGGCGACGGTCGATTTGCCCGACGCCGGCAACCCGGTGAACCACACCGTCGCTCCGTGTTGACCGGTGGACGACCATCGGTGGGCGCGGTCGAGAGCCGACGGGTGCCATTTGATGTCGTTGCGGGTCTGTTCGCCGGGTTTGACCTCGCGGGCCTCGGAGATCGTGCCTGCGCCGACGGTGTCGTTCGACGTCTCGTCGATGAGGATGAAGGCACCGGCGTCGCGGTTGTCCGTGTACGGGTCGGCGAGGATCACCGAGGACGTTCGCAGTGTCACGGTGCCGATGTCGTTGAGCGTCAGTTCGACCGGTTGATCCTGCTCGTCGAGAGTTTCGGGATCGAGCCGGGAGTGCAGTGCCTGCACGGTCGCACGCACGGTCGACGCCGTGTGCTTGAGCGCGACGCGATCACCGGCGCGCAGCGGGGTGTCGCCGAACCAGCAGACGGTTGCCTCGATCTCGCGGGCGAGGACCGGAACGTGTGCGGCCTCGGCGCCGCTGACGACGACGTCGCCGCGACCGATGTCGATGTCGTCGGCGAGGGAGATGGACACCGAGAGCGGTGCCACCGCGGTGGAGCGGTTGTCGTCGAGTGTGTCGAGCGCGGTGACGGTACTGCGCGCTCCGGACGGGAGAGCCACCACGGCGTCACCGACCTGCAGCGTTCCGGCGGACAGGCGACCGGTGTAGCGTCGCCGCTCGTTCGCCGTGGGTCGCGACGCCCATTGGATGGGAAGGCGCAGTTCCTCCGGACGTGTTGCAGGAGCCACGAGTTCGACGGATTCGAGGTACTCGAGCAAGGTGGGGCCGGTGTACCACGGGGTGTTGGTCGATCGGTGGACGACGTTGTCGCCGTCCTTGGCCGCGAGTGGGATCACCGTCAGATCGGTGGCGCCGAGACGGCCGGCGAGCGTGTGCAGCTCGGCTTCGACGTCGCGGAACTTGTCTTCCGCATAGTCGATCAGATCGATCTTGTTGACGGCGGCGACCAGGTGCCGGACGCCGAGCAGCGACGAGATCCGTGCGTGCCGTCTGGTCTGCCGCAGTACGCCTGCCCGGGCGTCGACGAGGAGAACGGCGACGTGAGCGGTCGATGCGCCGGTGAACATGTTGCGGGTGTACCGCTCGTGACCCGGTGTGTCGGCGAGGATGTAGCTGCGGTTCTCGGTGGAGAAGAACCGGTAGGCGACGTCGATGGTGATGCCTTGTTCCTGTTCGGCGCGCAATCCGTCGGACAGGGCCGCGAGGTCGGGGACACCGTCGTCGCGCGTCACTGCTTCGAGGTGATCGAGGGGCAGGCTGTCGGTGTCGAACATGAGCCGTCCGATGAGCGTGCTCTTGCCGTCGTCGACCGAGCCCGCGGTTGCCAGTCGCAGTAGTTGCCGTGTCATCAGAAGTACCCCTCGCGCTTGCGATCTTCCATCGCGGCCACCGAAGTCCGGTCGTCGGCGCGCGTCTCTCCCCGTTCGGATACCGTCGCGGCCGAGATCTCCCCGATCACTCCGGCGATGTCGGTTGCATGGCTGCGGACGGCGCCGGTGATGGTGAGATCACCGACGGTGCGGTATCGAACCCATTCCGTCGCAGCCTGTTCGGTCTCTGCTGGAGATGTGAATTCCGATGTGGCGAGAAGAATTCCGTCTCGGGCGAACACCTCGCGCTCGTGCGCGAAGTAGATCGACGGGAGCTCGAGGCCTTCGAGTTCGATGTACCGCCAGATGTCGAGTTCGGTCCAGTTGCTGAGCGGGAACACGCGCACCTGCTCGCCGCGTCTGATTCGGCCGTTGTACAGCGACCACGGCTCGGGCCGCTGCGCACGAGGATCCCACTGCCCGAATGCATCTCGGAAACTCAGTACGCGCTCTTTGGCACGTGCCCGTTCCTCGTCGCGTCGCGCACCGCCGAAGGCAGCATCGAACCGGCCCGCCTCGAGGGCGTCGAGCAGCGTTCTGGTCTGCAGTCGGTTCCGCGAGCCGTTGGGGCCACCGATCTCGCTCGCACGCCCGGAGTCGATGGATTCCTGCACGGAGGCGACGATCAGTCTGTGTCCCGCCGTTTCGAGCCTGCGATCACGGAACTCGATGACCTCGGGGAAGTTGTGCCCGGTGTCCACGTGCATCACCGGGAACGGAAGCGGTGACGGACGAAACGCTTTCTCCGCCAAACGAAGGAGAACGATCGAGTCCTTGCCCGCGGAGAAGAGGAGAACAGGACGTTCGAGTTCGGCCACCACCTCGCGGATGATGTGCACGGCCTCGGCTTCGAGAACGCGGAGCTCGTCCACGTGAGTGACGTCGGGGGTCACCTCGTCGGTGGTCGTCATACTGAAATCCTTTCTGCGCGGTAACGCTCGATCCAGTCGTTCGACCTGTCGTTGCCCTGCCGCTGCAGGGCGGGCGGCGGCGCCAACTCCGGATCGAGCCCCAAGGCGACGAGCACCCTGGCGACCTGTCCGGTCGTGTCCGATGCCAGCTCGTGGTAGTCGATGTCGAGGGGTTCGACACCGGCCTCGCCGAACCATCGCGCCCACTGCCGCTCCTGATCCTCCAGAATGGCGTGGAGATGAGCGATGCCGTCGGCGTTGTACTCGGCGCGAGCGTCCACCTCCGGGTCGGCACGGCCACGCCACACCTGGGTCTGCACGGCGCGCCACATCGACACCGCCTGCGCCACAGTGTCTTTCCGTGCGACATGCACCAGCAGAACGTCCGGGCCCAGTACGTCCTCGATGGCAGTCTTCAGGTCGCCGGCGTCCGGATCGTCGGCCTGCCGGCCTGCCAATCCGTCGGCCCATGCGGTGAGCAGCGGCGTCTGGTTCCACATGAGCTTGCCACCCCACACTCCGTTCGGGGTGCGCCCGGCGTCGAGGATTCGGGCGCGCCACTCCTGCGGCGTCTCCGTGGACGGTGTTCCGGGCTTCCACGGCGCGAGCAATCTCAGCATGTTCTCGTCGTCGACGCCGGCGAACCACTCACGCGGCTGAGGCGCCAGCGACGTGCTCGGGAGGTACTGGAAGAACTCCTGTGGCTCGCCAGCCTGCCCGGTTGCACGAAGCGATTCGACGAGCAGGGTGCTTCCGCTTCGCTGTGACGCGAGGACGAGGTACGAACGCGGCTGATCGCTCATGCCGGGAATACTAGACACACGCGAAACACTTTGCACAACAGGATTTTCGATCCTGTTGCGTCAAACCATTGCCAAACCGAACTCAGTGTGCAGCGGTACCGTCCTGCGTACCCTCCGCTATCCCGCGCTCGGACGACAGCGGAGACCGCGACGGCAGTTTCAGGCCTTTCGTGACGAGGTAGTCGTGGGTGTAGCGGTCGGAAATGCGCGACCCGACGAAGTCCGACGGAATCACGTCACGCGTGGATTCACGCCACGTGTGCAACCTCAGAGCCAGGTCCTCGGCAATGGCACGGTACTCCGAATCCTCGTGCAGATTCACTGTCTCGCCCGGGTCGCTGCGCAGATCGTAGAGCTCGTTGCGTGCACGCGGTGAGCGCACCGATTCGGCCACGGCCTGGCCCGACGGGCTCTCCTCGATGTCCCACGGCAGGTCGAGTACGGGACGTTCGGCGTAGTTCTCGATGTAGCTGAAATCCTTCGTCCGCACGGCGCGGATGGGGTCGAAGGAATCGTGGTAGGTCTTCGAGGTGAACACCTCGTCGCGCACCGGCGCGCGTCCCGACGCGAGGTTGGCTGCGTGCGAGAGCCCTTCGACCTCGTCGGGTACGGGTGCACCCAGGAGGTCGAGCAGGGTGGGCACCAGGTCGACGCCGCTGAAGAGCTCGTCGTAGACCCGGGGTGCCAGACCGCGATCGGTCGGTGGTCTGACGATCAACGCAATCCCCGTCCCTGCCTCGTACAGGGTCGACTTCGCTCGGGGAAACGCCGGACCGTGGTCGGTCATGAACACGACCCACGTCGAACGGTCGAGGCCCGTCTCGGCGAGTGTGTCGAGCAGCTCGCCCACGGCAGCGTCGGCGACGGTGATCGATCCGTGGAACTCGGCGAGGTCCTCGCGGACCTCCGGCGTGTCCGGCAGGTAGTCGGGAAGCTCCACGGCATCGGCGTCGTCCGGGGTGTACCGCTCGGCGGGGTACGGACGGTGCGTCTCGAAGAATCCCGCGGTCAGGAAGAACGGCTCGGTGCGATCCTCGCGCAACCAGGCGTCGGCCTTCTCCACGACGTACTCGCAGTACGAGTTGGAGACGTCGTAGGAATCGAAACCCAGCCGGGACGGAAACGAGGACTCGTGTTGCATGCCGAACAGGGCCGTCTGCCAACCGGATTCACCGAGCAGCGCGGGCAAGGTCTGCACACCGGGGCGGTACTCCCACCCGTGGTGAGCCAATCCGACCAACCCGTTGCTGTGCGGATAGCGGCCGGTGAAGAGCGACCCTCGCGACGGTGAGCACAACGGCGCCGTCGCGTGCGCGTGCGTGAAGAGAAAGCCCTCCGCGGCAAGTGCGTCGACCCGCGGGCTCGATACCGAGCGGTGCCCGTATGCGCCGAGATGCCGCCCCAGATCGTGCCAGTGGATCAGCAGGACGTTCTCTTTCGTCATTCCTATTGCCTAGCACATGTCCGGCCCTCGCTCAGGGGGACAGGTGGCAGCATGGGGGTATGAGCGGTGGATGCTGTGCGCCCGATCGCGACGAGTCCAGTGGGCGTCGGGACCTTCCCGAGCGCGGCGCCGAGCCGGGCGTGCTGATCGAGGTGCCGGGTGGGACGTTCCTGATGGGATCGGAGGATCCCCTGGCGTATCCGGCCGATCTGGAGGGGCCGGTCCGCCGCGTCGAAGTCGAGGCGTTCTCGATCGCGCCGACGACGGTCAGCGTTGCCGAGTTCGATGCGTTCGTCGCCGCGACCGGATACGTCACCGACGCCGAACAGTTCGGTGATTCCCTCGTCTTCGCCGGATCGCTCCCCGCCGAGGACTCGTCGCCCGCGGTCACCGCGACGCCGTGGTTCCGCGTCGTCTCGGGGGCGTCGTGGCGGCGGCCGTCGGGCCCGGCGTCGTCGATCAGCCCGGTGGCCGATCACCCCGTCACCCACGTGTCCCGGCGTGACGCCGACGCGTACTGCGCATGGGCCGGGTCGTCGTTGCCCAGCGAGGAGCAATGGGAGTACGCGGCGCGCGGCGGGTTGGAGCAGCAACCGTTCCCCTGGGGGGCGGACGAATCGCTCGACCGGATGAACACGTGGCGCGGTGAGTTCCCCGGCGAGCACGTCGACACGGTGTTCACTGCACCCGTCCGGTCGTTCGAGCCGAACGGCTACGGCCTCTACAACACCACCGGCAACGTCTGGGAATGGACCACCGGGACGTTCGGCGCCGCCCGCCGCGACACCCGGGCCGTCATCCGCGGCGGGTCGCACCTGTGCCACGCGAGCTACTGCCGGCGATACCGCACCTCGGCCCGTTCGGGCGTCACGGAGGACACCTCCAGCAGCCACATCGGGTTCAGGCTCAGCCGGTGAAGACTTTCTCGAAGGTGTTCGAGAACGGCATGGCCTCGTAGGGCGGGAAGATCGGGATGCGCGTGTAGCCGCTCTTCTCGTACAGGCGCACGGCGTCGGGCTGGCGATCGCCGGTCTGCAGGATCAGCCGCGGCAGTCCGAGTTCGCGGGCCGCATCCTCCGACGCGGTGAGCAACGCCGTGGACACTCCGGTTCCGCGGTGGTCCGGGTGGACGAACATGCGCTTGAGTTCCAGGTCACCGGCGTTCCATCGGACCGCTGCGTGCCCGACGGGTGTTTCTCCCGCGTAGACGACGATGGTGCGGTGCACGGTGTCCGGGTCGACGGCGTTCGCCTGCGTGCGGGCCATGTCCGCGGCCCGGTCGGCGTACCGCGGCCCGACTTCCGCGGCCATCGCCGCCCGCAAGGCTTCGGCATCGGCGTGGTCCCACGGGACCTCCTCCGTCCGCAGGGCCACTGTCACCAGGTCGTCCTCGACATTCACGCCGAAAAGTCCATCAGTGCGGGCCGGCGCACGTCAACGGTTTCGATCACGCAGATCCTCTCGTTTTCGATCAACTCGAGCGAATATCTTCCCAAGTGCGCGTCGACGAGATTCCATGGACCGACGTCGGGACTCACCCGTCGCACCGAAGATTTCGGGGGGGGGGAGAGAGAATGACTGTCGAAGACACCGTGGTGCTGCACATCTCCGACACGGGTACGCCCTCCCTGGAGGGCCTGTCCAGGGCGCAACTGCACGCGCTCGCGGATGCGCTGCGCCGAACCACCGAAACGTTCGCCCCGAACGCACGCATCCTGACGAGATTCGACGTGCGGTTCAACGACCGCAACTCGCCACTGGTGATCGATCTGCCTGCGCGTGACGTCGTCGTCGGCGGACAGAGTGTGTCGTTCAGTCACACCGAGTTCGAGATCTTCTCCCACCTCGTGCGCAACCCGCGGGTCGTCGTCGGACGTGACGAGCTGACCCGCAGCGGCGGCGGTCGCAGCGTGGACGTACATCTGTCGAGAGTGCGCACCAAATTGGGATCGTTCGGTCGGCTCGTGACCACGGTGCGCGGCACCGGATACCGATTCGATCCGGAACCAGGCATCCGCGTGGTGACCGAACCGGTATCCCTCCGCAGCGCGTGAACACGAGTGTCGGAGTGCGATCCACCTGCTTGGCGACGTGTTCTGGGGTGACGGTGTCCCTGGGTGCACACAAGTCGGTTCGGCAGGGCACATCCGGCCCTCGCGAAGCGATCTGTGTGCACCCAGGAACATGCACGAGGGTCGAGTAACCGGGGTTCGACAGAGTCAGGACGCCAGTTCGACCGGGCGAACGCGCCGATGGAACGCGCGTACGGCCTCGGCTACCGCCGGCCGTTCGCTCGAGGCCTGTCGGTACGTCACGCCGAGCCGTCGGGCACCGTCGATGATCGGCTGGGTGACACCGGGTTGCGATACGAGGTGCCTGAAATCGTCGGGCACGGACATCTGCGGCACGATGGTCGCACCGAATCCGTGCCCGACCATCACGGCCATCATCGCGAAACTGTTGCTGCGGTGCTGGATCCGCGGAGTGAACCCTGCTTGCCTGCAGCTGAACACCACCGACTGTACGGAGGGCGCACCGTCGGCTGCTGCGATCCAGTCGGCTTCGGCGAGCGCCGCGAGACCCATCTCCGAAATTCGCTCGTGCCACGCGGTAGGCGCCAGCACGACGAGTGGGTCGTCGAACAGGTAGTCCGTCGTCATGCCGGTGGGCAGGTCGGTGGCCCCGAACGAGTAGGTGTACGTGATTGCCAGATCCACTTCTTGATTGCGTACCGCCGGAACGGAATCGACCGGCATCGACTCGATCAACCGGATACGCAGTCCCGGGTGCGCGCTCTCCAGGCCCGCGGCCACCGGCAGCGCGAGCTGCGCCATTGCGGTCTGGAAGCATGCGACGGTCAGGACACCCGCGATGACGTCGCCGGTCGCCGCCACCGCACTCTCGGCTTCTTCCAGTGCGGCGAGAACGCGTGCTGTGTGATCCACCAGCACCCTGCCTGCGCCGGTGAGCCGCAACGTCCTACCGTTGCGCCGCGTCAGGACGGCACCGACTTCGTCTTCGAGAGTACGAAGCTGTTGCGACACAGCCGAGGTGGTGATGCCGTGCAGCTCGGCGACGGCGGACATCGTCGCGTACTCCGCGAGATCTCGCAGCAGTATCAGCCTCTTGACGTCGTACACCTCAGACCGCCGCTGCGGTGCCCGGTCCGGCTTCGTCGTCGGAGGCTGGAACTGCAACGGCCATCGGAATTCTGGACAAGAACAAGCGACGAAGCGTCATTGCGGAGATACTCCTCGAGAAGGACGACAGGGACAGCACCGGCGCTCGATGGGGCGACATGCTCGAATGAAAGGCGCTGCAGGTTCGGAGAACTCGTCCGGTCTTCGCTTTTCACTTCATGCCGATGCCCGAGTGTGGTCCGTCACCGGACGGGAAACCACCCTTCGAATCACGATGATTTTTCCGCGCGTGGCCTCGACCAGCGCCTACAGCAGACGATTTCACCGTTCTGTTTCGAAATCGGCATTGCAGGAGAAGTATCAGCAGTCGGAAAGTTCACCAGACTGCAGAGGAGCGAAAGAACCCATGAGCGACAACATCTACCGCGTCACCGAAATCGTCGGAACCTCCACCGAAAGCACCGACGACGCCATCCGAAAGGCGATCGCGCGCGCGAACACCACCCTCAACAACCTCGACTGGTTCGAGGTACTCGAAACCCGCGGCCACATCGAAGATGGATCGATCGCTCACTTCCAGGTGACGATCAAGGTCGGGTTCAAACTGGAGTGAGATGGAGCGTCCTCACCACCCGCGCCGGGCATGCTCGGCGTGGGTGTGAAGGTACGCCCCCGGGGCGAAGTGAGTGTCGTAGAAGTCCAGGTCGATGTTCTGGGCCTGCAGATACATCAGCACGTGGACGGTGGGTACGGTTCCCGGCAGTTTGCCGAATGCGTCGTAGATGTACGACGCCTCCGCGGTCACGAGTTCCTGCACTGCGTCCGCGGGCAGGGCGGCTGCACGGACCTTGGGCGTCTCCGACCATGCCCCGGGTGTGTCCGGGTGGAACGGCCCACCCGGCCCGTACTTGCGGTCGATGTACTTGGCGACACCGTCGGCGACGGTGTTCACATGCGGCGGAGTCAATGTCTCGAACACGCCGTCCAAGCCGGTTGCATTGGGGAACGGCCAGCTCGGGTCGTTGTCCGACCGGAAGCCCAGACCTGGAGCGCGCGGATCACCGGATCCGCCCAGCACGGACAGTCGGTCGAGTCCGTCGAACATCCACCCGCCGAGACCGAGTGCCTGCAGAACCAATACGCCGTTGTGGGTTGCCGTCGCAAGCTCCGCGCTTGCCTCGGTCAGGGTGTATTGCTCGACGAACGACAGCGGAACCGGATCGTCGAAGTGAGCCAGAGCCGAGAACTTGTCGATTCCCGGGATCGGCCGGTCGTGCACGTCGTCGAAGACGACGTACCCGTTGGCGGCGAAGAAGGACAGGTTGGCGATCAGGTGCTCGGAGAGGTCGGCAACGGGAAACGCGAGCAAGCTTCCCGGATGGTTGGCTATCCAGGTGTTGTGACCCTCCATGTAAGGCTCTTCGCGCGGGATTTCCAGTCGCGTGTCACCGAGCCGAACATACTGATCCGCAGTGTGATTCAGCCACTCCTCGAGATCGAACTCGCCGGGCGACGGTGGGGTGTCACGTGTCGGGAGCAGGTACGTTCCCGAATCGTCGGTGAAGAACAGCTGACTGGTGTGAAATCCGGCGGCCGACGGAAAGGCTCTTCCCACAGCACTCCCCGAGTAGTTGGGGAACTTCGGCGCGTACCCACCGTGGCGGGTGATGCCGTAGTGCCACCCGGTGACTCCGCCGACGACCGACAGCAGAAGAGCCCGTTCGACCTCGCTGATCGGCGTGACCGGGTGAGTGCTCTCGTACGCCAGCGGACCGTCGGGGATCTTCCCACCGAGAGGGAAACGGCGTGACCGTCGACCGGCTATCGCGTCGAGCAGCGGGAATGCGGCCGCATCGGCGAGGGCGGCCCGTTGCGCGTCGGTGATCGTCAGCCTCGCCACGACGTCTCCTCCTCGTAGACGACAAGTGATGCAGCATCGGCACGTTCGAGAACGAAATCGGCGACGACGGCAGCGGTTCGACGATGCCCGGTCTCGTTCAGCACGTCGTGCCTGGCGCCGGCGATCTCACGTAGTTCGAGTTCACGAACTCGTCCCGCCCAGGTCCGGACGTTCTCGATAGGCGACACCGTGTCCGCGTCGCCGTGCACTGCGAGCGTCGACACCCGCAGTGCGGCAAGGTCGGCGTCGAACCTGTCCCACGCCGTCCGTAGCTCGGCACCGAGCAGTCGACCCGAATCCGCACTGACGAATGCGAGCGGGTCGTTGATCAATGCGTCGAGGTAGAACGGGTCGGCCGACAGTTCACTCGGATCGAGATCGAATCGAGCGTTGTCGGGGTCCAACCACGGGATGGGTGCCAGCGTCGCACCGGAGATCACGGCGGCGACGTAGCGATCCGGCTCGTCGAGGACCGACAGCGTCGCGACGACCGAACCGAGCGAGTGCCCGATGACGACGGTAGGAACGTCGGGCACACCCACCCTGGCCAGCGAGGTGAGGGCGTCCGCGTCCGCTTGCAGGTCACGCAACGACCCGAAGTCCCCGCGGTCCCCCGACGACAGCCCGTGGCCGATCAGATCCAACGCCCACACGTCGATACCGTCGGCGCTGAGAGAATCCGCGAATCGGTGATAGAGACCGGAATGTTCCCCGTAACCGTGGAGGAACACTACGTTCGCGCGCGGAACCTCTGCGGCCCAGTGCCGGTAGTAGATCGGTCCCCGCGCCCCGTCGAAGAATGGCATCCTCGAAGTCCACCACCAGCACAGAACCTCGTCAATGGTTCGAATCGGGCAGGTTCGTAATTCCGGTGTGTCAGTGCGCGCCGAGGTGGTACTCGCCGTACGTGGTGAGGCCTGCGAAAATGGTCGATCCGAACCCGATCAGGGCTGATCTGGCGATCGAGGCCAGGTCAGACAGCGACTTCCTGCTCCGCATTGGTCTTCGCCTCCTCCGAGATCTTGTCCGCCGATTCGTTCTCGCGGTCCTGCAGGTACGCCTTCAGTGAGAACACGAAGCACCCCACCCAGGCCACGACGATGGTGACGTACGCAGTGGCCTGGACGGCGCCGCTGAGCTCGAACCAACCACTCCGGAACAGGCTCCGCGTGTTGGTGAGCACGATGATGCCGCCCACCGAAGCCCCCAGCAACCGAGGCGGAACGTGACGGACCAACCAGGCCGCGAGAGGAGCCGCGACGACGCCACCGGCAAGGATCGCCAGGACCCAGCTGATGTTGATTCCTTGCGAGCCGAGGCTGAACAGGAAGCCCAGGCTCGCGGCCAGCGCGATCACGAACTCACTCGTGTCGATCGAGCCGATGACCTTCCGCGGCTCGAGCCGTCCACTGGCGAGAATGGCCGGGGTTCCCACGGGGCCCCACCCGCCTCCGCCGGTGGCGTCGACGAAGCCCGCGAGCAACCCGAGCGGCGCCAGGAACCGCTTGCGCAGCGGCTTTCCGAGATTCCCCCGAGGAATCCCCTGGACGGTGAACCTGATGAGGATGTACAACCCGAGGCCCAGAAGGATCAAGGCCATGACGGGAGCTGCGGCTTCGGTGGACAGGTTGGACAGAACCGTCGCTCCGACGAACGCACCCACCGCACCGGGTAGGGCGATCCGCCGAACGACCTTCCAATCGACGTTGCCGAACTTCCAGTGCGACAGCCCGGAAATGAACGTGGTGCCGATCTCCGCCAAGTGCACGGTGGCCGACGCGGCCGCGGGATTGGTGCCGATGGCGAGCAGAAGCGTCGTCGTCGTGACGCCGTACGCCATGCCGAGTGCGCCGTCGACGAGTTGGGCCGCAAGCCCCACGATGCCGATAAGAATGATTGTTTTCACTGCGTGTGCTCCATGAGTCGAGTGAAGAATGGTCGGTGCGGGTCAGATCGACCCGCAACACCTCGGCGACAGTGCGTTCGGCATCCGCCCATGCAACCCATCGACGCGTTTTACGTCAAGGGTTGAAATCACCCAAATTCCAGCGAACTCGTTCGGCAAACGAAGCAGCAGTGGCGAAGTCGACTCTGTGCGATCCGGGCTCGTCCTTCACCGCGTGCCACGGCACTTCCTCGGGCACGCTCGGCCACCGAGGAACGACGTGAACATGCAGATGCGGCCAGGAATGACCGACCGAGAAAACGTAGACGCGCTGAGCCCCCGCGGCCGACAGTGCCCGGGAGAGGACACGAGTGATCCGACCGATGTCCTCCGCCTCGTTCTCGTCGAGTCCGCCGTGATCGTGGACGTGCCTCTTCGGTACCACCAGGTGATACCCGAGCAACACGTCACCGCTCAGTTGCTCGGGTAGATGAAATGCCACGGACATCGGAGTCTCGTACACCCCACCGGGCAGCGGGACTTTCCCCTCGACCTCGAGGCAGAGCAGACAGTCCGCGTTCATGCACCCTCCCGATGGTGTGCTGTGGGTAGACCATCAACCGGAGATCTGCTCGTTAGCGTTGTCCTGAGCTTCTTTCAGCGCCTCCTGGATGTCCCCCACGCGCCCGGAGAAGATTTCCTTGAACGCGGAATCGAGATCGGCCGATGCTGCCTGAGCCCCCGGTACCGGATCGTTCTTCAAGACCCCGTTTTGCACTCCCGCCGGGAACAACGTGGCGTCGACGCCTTTGCTTGCCCAGAAATCGAAGTACGACTGCTGAGCTCCGGTTACTGCCGGAATCAGAGCCCCGTTGGCGCCGAGAGGTTCACTGCCTTCCTCGCTCCCGATCCAGTCGAGAACCTTCTGCGTCGCCTCCGAATTCTCCGACGCCGAGTTGCCGGCAGCGATGATGCTGTTGGTCACCGGGATCCGACCGGAAGGTCCCGCCGGGATCGGGGTTATTCCCCACTCGAAGTCGGCGCCTTCGGAGATGTTGGCGAGGTTGTATGCGCCGGACTCGAACACTGCCAGTTTTCCCTGTAAGAACTGATCTCGCGAGAAGTCGAGATTGTCGTTCGTGTCCGCGGACGACGGTGCAACATGGTCGTCATTAATGAGGTCAACGGCATACTCGATTGCGTCGACGGACGCTGGATCGTCGGCGAATACGTACTTCCCGCTGTCCTGATAGAGCCCACCGTTCGACGCGATGAAGTTTCCGACGATCGCATCGAAATCCCAAGCAGCGTTGAAGCCGTACTGCGTGACCGCACCCGGGTCGAAACCGGGCTGGTCAGCAGTCCGCCCTGCTGAGTCGACTGTGAGCTTCTTCAACGCCTGCAGGAACGTGTCTGCCTGTTCGTTACTTGGATCCCAAGTGAGATCGGCCAGGTCGACCTCCGCGTCGGAAACAAGCTTCTTGTTGTAGTACAAAACCTTTCCACCGTCGATGAGCTGTGGAACACCCCACAGGGATCCGTCACGTGTGTACTTCTCGACGGCCGAAGGCTCCCAATCCGACACCGCGTCGGGTAACAACTCGGAAATGTTCACGAGATTGCCGTTGTCGGCGTAGCTCGCGTAGTTGGGCGCGTTGACCCAGAAGATGTCGTCGCCGCCTCCTCCGGAGAGATCGGCACGAAGTTTGTCCCAGTAATTCGCCCAGGGAACCTGATTGATCTGAACCGTGATGTCCGGGTTCTGTGCGGTGAACTCTGCGAAGGACTGCTCGTACGCAGCAGCGACCGCGTCGTCGCTCCAGATACGGAAAGTCACCGTGTTGTCGTCCCCGCCGTCTCCTGTGCCGCTGCACGCAGCCAGGCCGAGGGTGAGGCCGACCGTAACCAGCGTGCTGATGCTTCTTTTCATGGACGTCTCTTTCGGTGTCGAGGAATCTGTTTCAGTTGAAGCCCTTGATGGTCAAGGAGGACACGATGGTCTTGTGAAACGCGACGAACAATGCGAGCAGAGGGACGATCGCGATCGTCGTCGCCGCCATGACGATCGTCCAGTTACCGTTGAACTGCGTCTGCAGATTGGCCGTCGCCACGGTGATGACCTGCCACCGACCTCCACTGGTGATGATCAGCGGCCACAGAAAGCTGTTCCAATGCGTCACCGCGGTGATGACTGCCAGCGTCGATACAACTGGCTTGCTCAGTGGCACCACCACATGCCACAGAATCCTGAGGTGTCCGGCGCCATCCAGTCGCGCCGCGCTGATCAGATCCGTCGGGAGACTCAGGAAGTGCTGCCGTAGAAGAAATATCGCGTAGGGAGATCCGAAGACGAACGGAAGCACCAGAGCCCAGAACGTATTTCGGAGGCCGGATTCACTGAGCAGCAGGTACAGCGGAATCATTGTCACAACGCCCGGAACCATCAGCGTCGACAAGTAGGCCCAGAAGAGGAAGTCACGTCCAGGAAACTCCAGGCGTGCGAAGGCGTAAGCAGCAAACACGGAGAACACCGTCTGCCCGACGACGATCACCAGGCTCACGACGGCCGTGACCAGGATCGATCTACCGAATCCGTAGTTCCCCTGGATCAAGCCCACGTAGGAGTCCGCGGTGAGAGGCGAGGGGAAGGAAGTCGCGGGTTCCGCTGCGAACTGTTTGCTCGATTTCAGAGACGTCATCGTGCTGAGAAGAAACGGCCCGAGAACCAGCAGCGACGACACCACCAGCACCGTGTACGTGATGACGTCCAGCACCAGGGTTCGTCGGCGCGGACGGATTTCCTGATCCGCACCAACGCCTGTCTTCTCGAGAGTGGCAACCATTCAGGCGACCTCGTAGGTGGTGCGGGACCTGAAGTACCGCTGCTGGAGGAGGGTGAAGACCACGAGAATCACGAAGAGTACGAGCGCCATCACCGCTGCGCGCCCGAACTGAAACGATTGAAAGGCCTCGTAATAGATTCGCCCGGTCACCACGTCACCGGCGCGCTCCGGCCCACCATTCGGAGCGAGCGCGTACGCGGTGTCGAATACCTGAAAGGAACTGATCAGACCGGTGACCAGAACGAAGAACATCGTCGGACGCAGGAGCGGGAGGCTGATGTATCGGAAACGATGCCACCGCCCCGCGCCGTCGATTCTGCTGGCATCGACAACGTCACTGGGTATTGCACGGAGGCCGGCTGCGAAGAACAGCGACACGTATCCGATGTTGGTCCATACGCTGACCACCACGATCGCCGGAAGAACCAACGAGGGTGTTGCGAGCCATTCGATACGTTGTCCGACAATTACATTGAGCAATCCGTCGGTCGGCGCGAAAATCCACTTCCACACAACGCCGAGCGCGAGAGGTGCGGCCACCCAAGGCAGCAACAGCACCACCCGGAACACAGCAGATCCCGGTACGCGCCGTTCGAGGAACATGCCGAGTCCGAGACCCAACACGGTCTGCAGAGGCAGCGCGGCGGCCACGAAGAGTGTCGTGACGATCAGTGAATGCAGAAGACGGCCGTCCGTCAGCACAGCTCGGAAGTTGTCCAATCCGATGAACTCGGCCGGACCTATGAGATCCCACTTCTGAAAGCTCAGCCATACGACTGTCACGATGGGCACCGCAAGAAAGACCGAGATGCCGATCAGACTGGGTAGAAGAAATGCGTACCCGGACAGAATCTCTCGACGACGACGCGTCGACCGAACTACCCCAGGCAACGTGATTCCCCCGTCGAGTCGCGAACGTATGACTGCTGAAGGCTACCGGCGTGTCCGCCGAGCCGGAATCGATGGAATCAGCGAGAAATCATCGGTTGACAATCGAACCGCGATCTACAGTGACACCATGACTCCAGTAGTACGACGGCCGGGTCGAGACGAGGCCGAGGCGATCGCTCGGATGCATACCGAGGCCTGGCGCACTACCTACGGAGGATCGGTTCCGGACACCTATCTCGACGAGGGTTCGATCACACGGCGAACTCAGCACTGGCGGACAGTACTCGACCCGAACCAACAAGGCCAGAATGTTGCTGTTGCAGTGGTGGATTCCAACATCATCGGGATTGCACACTGCGGCCTCGAGGACGGCCGACGAAAACTGTTTGCACTCTACGTTCTGGAAGCGTTCCACGGCACCGGCGTTGGGCAACTGCTGCTCGACACTGTCCTGACCGACGAACCGACCGAACTCTGGGTCGCCCAGACGAACCGACGTGCCATGAAGTTCTATCGACGCAACGGCTTCGAGCCCGACGGTTCAGCCCAGGACCTCCTTGGGATCGACGGTTACGTCACTATCCGAATGGTGCGCTGATCACCACAGTGTCGGTGGCGTGTGGTAGCGACACAACCATCGAAAACCGTTGCACAGCAACAACAAGACTGTTGCCAGATCACGAGCGGAGCGGTATATTCGAACATACGTTCCCATGAACCGGGGGGTTCACCATATGCCACGCACCGCACCACGCAGCACATTCGCCCGATGCGCAGGACCACAACCACAACCCGCCATCGATCCCGTACTACTGACCCAACTCGCCGACGCAGCACGCGAGGAAAACCGAGCCTGCGCCCGCAAAATCGCACTCGCCGCGCAAATCTGGGAATCCTGCGTGAACCAGACCGTCCAGATCGGCGACTTCATCACCGATGCCGGAAACTACGCCGCCTCGGAGACCGCCGCCACCCTCGGCTGCTCCAAAACCGTCGCAGACACCCTTGCCGAAGTCGGCATGGACCTACGTCTGCGCCTACCCGCCGTCGCCGCCGCATTCGCCGACGGCGACATCGATTTCGCACGCATCCGCGCCATCTACCGCACCACCGCCAGCCTCAGCGCAGACGCCGCCCACCGCATCGAAACCGAAACCCTCACCGCAGCCCGACGCCTCTCCCCCGGCCCCCTCGCCACCGAAATAAACGCCATCATCACTCGAACCGCACCCGACGAAGCCGCAACCAACCGTAAAGACGTCACCGACAAACTCACCTCACTGCGCTACCGAGACAAAGGCGTCATCGCCACCCTGGAAGCCAACCTCCCCGCAGCCCAAGCCGCCGATTGCTGGCAACTGATCGCCGAAACGGCCGCCACCCTCTGCCCCCGCGACCCACGCACTCGCAGCCAACGCCTCGCCGCAGCATTCGTCGCACTCATCCACCGCGACACCCACCTCACCTGCACCTGCACACCCGACGCCGACAAATCCTGCACCGCCAACCCTCAACTTCCCGACCGCCGTACCCCACTGACCAGTATCACCATCGACATCGACACACTCCTCGGACTCCACGACCTCCCCGCCTACCTCGCAGGCCACGGCATCATCGACCCCGAATACGCCCGAGAACTGGCCGCCAACAGCCACTTCAACGTCATCCTCACCGACGCCACCAACCTCGCCGACCACACAGGCATCACCACTGCCCCGGCACAACCGCGACCGACGCACATCAGTTTCAACCCACTCGGCCGCGGACGACGTCGCAGCGGACTCACACTCCCCACCCCTCCCACTCTTCCGAACACAGCGACCGGACGTTCCACCGAAAACTACAGCGGTACCTATCAACTCATCGATGCACTCGAAACCGCCATCGAAACCAACCCCGGACTCGCCGTCGCTCTCTACCCCGACGGCCACGGCGGACTCACCACCCCACCACCCGGCGCACTGACCTACCGACCCGGCGCCTCGCTCGCAGACCTCGTCCGACACCGCGACCGCACCTGCCGCCACCCCGGATGCGACGTCCCCGCAGCCGGCTGCGAGATCGACCACGTCATCGCCTTCGACCACCACAACCCCACCCGCGGCGGCTGGACCATCCTCACCAACCTCCACTGCCTCTGCAGGTACCACCACTCCCTCAAAACCATGGGCGCCTGGAGACCCACCATGCTCGCCGGTGCCGTCGAATACTGGAAGTCGAGTTCCGGCACCACAGCAGTCACCCTCCCCGGAAACACCACCGGCCGAACCGACCTGGCCCCGAGCTCACTCCTACCCCACATACCGAAGAAACGACGACAACCCCACCACCGCACCGACAAACCCGAATCCGATCTCGACGACACCACTGCTCCGCCGACCTACGCAGAGGACACCGATGACCCCGCACCGTTCTGACAGGCGCAGCACAGTCGTCGAGAAAGAGACCGGTGCCGAGTACTGCGCTGTGGTGGAATGGCGGGGTGACCCGTCCGGATTCCTCGGTGTCGATTCCGCCTGTGGTGCGGCGCCACGCAGGCAGCTCCGAGATAGAGCCGGTCTGGCTGAACGAGTTGGGTGGACTGACCTTCCGCGCCGGACAGGTGTTCGTGAAATGGTGTCCGCTGGACGTGCAGATCGACCTTGCTGTCGAGGCCGACAAGTTGCGCTGGGTTTCGGCCTACACTCGGGTTCCGGAGGTTGTCGACGCCGGTTCCGACTCCGACGCGCAGTGGCTGGTAACCGTAGCGCTACCGGGGACAAATGCGGTCGACGATGCCTGGACGGCGAATCCCACCGTCGCTGCCCGCTCCATCGGCATCGGTCTACGCGCGTTTCACGACGCAGTGCCTCGCGCCACGTGCCCCTACGACTGGTCGATCGAATCCCGAGTCGAGTCCGCCGAAAAGCTGGGGTCGAATCCGTCCGTCGGTACAGCACCTCCAATAGACCCGGTGGTGTGTCACGGCGACGCGTGCGCTCCGAACACGCTGCTGGACAACGACGGCAACTGGTTCGCCCACGTCGACCTGGGTTCTCTGGGCGTCGCCGACCGATGGGCTGATCTGGCGCCTGCAATCATGAGCACGGAGTGGAACTACGGCCGTCGGTTCACGTCCGAAGTTCTCGACGGCTACGGCATCGAACTGGACCGCCGGAAACTCGACTTCTACTGCCGACTCTGGGACGAGACCTGAACGTGGAACCCCCAGAGAACGAGGGCCCCGATCAGACTGGTCGAGACTCAGCCGTGAACGGACAGATCCACCGCAGCCCGGGCACAGCCGACTCCGCATGCGGTGTGACTGTCGAACCATCGCAGGTCGAACAAGCGCCTCAGCCATGACATGTACAGCAACCTAGACCCATCGACACCGCAGCGGGACCCTTCGAATCAGCCTGATTCTTAACCTGCCCGCCGGAACTATCCGACCCAGGTGTCGAAGAACTGCAATCTGGCGGATGCTTCGAATTCCAGATCATGTACGCGTGGCCCTGCACCGATGGCCTGGGAGAGCTCGATGGTCGGGATCAACAGCCCGTTGCTCGACACCAGTTGCTGCGCGTCGGCGAGGATTTCCTTTCGCTCGGCGGGATCGGTCGTGCTCAACTGCCGCGCCAGCACATCGTCCAGTTCTGGGATGGGGCCGCGACGGTTGTTGTTGCGACCGTCGAGTGCATACGAGGTGCGCAGGATGTCGCCGTCGGCTCGAGTGCTGTTTCCGTAGGTGGAGTCGAAGTCACCGCTCGCCTGCCGCGCCAGAGCTTCCGGCGTCGAGACCAGGTCGAGGACGAGCTCGACGCCCACGTCCGCGAGTTGCTGCTGCACCAGCTCCAGAATGGCCTGGTTACCGGCGAACACCGCGCTGAACGTGACGGAGAACGACAGCCGTCGGCCGTCCTTCTCTCTGATTCCGTCGGCGCCCGGGACCCATCCGGCGGCGTCGAGGATGTCGCGTGAACGATCAGGGTCGTAGGTGACGTCGTCGAGCTTCACGTACTGCGGGGTCTTGCTCGCAAGCGTCCCGGTGGCAGGCAGGAAGTCCGGCCCGAGCACCGTGTCCACCAGTTCCTGACGGTTCAGGGCCGGGATCAACGCACGGCGTACCTCGACGTCGCCGAGAACGGGACGAGTGATGTTGGGTGTGAAGCCGAACGGAGTGCCGGGATTGGATGTCGTGAGCACACGGCCACCCGACGCCTCGATCTGCGGCGCATCCTGCGGCAGCGCGTCGCTGATGGCGTCGAGCTGGTCCGAAGCCAGGCTGCCGGTCCGCACCCCGGACTCGGGCACGATCGTGAACTCGATCGCGTCGAGGTATGCCTCCCCGTCGTGGGAGAACACGCCCGAACCCCAGGCGTAGCCGGAGCGCTTCTTCAGCGTGATCGCCTTGTCCTGCTGATAGGACTCGTAGACGAACGGGCCACTGCCGATGTTGTCGCCGAGGCACCGTTCCTCGGCAGGCTTGTCCGTGGTCGCCTTGGCCAGCAGTCCGAGCTGAGGTGTCGACGTGGCCTGCAGGAACTGCGCGTTCGGGGCGTCGAACTGCACTCGGGCCGTCAACGGATCCACGACGGTGGTGCCCGCGTAACCGGAGAGGTAACTGGCACCGAGCTGCGCTTTGGGGGCGCCGAGAACGTTCACGACCGAATCGAAGGTGGCTTTGACCGCTTCCGCGTCGACAGGAGTTCCGTCGCTGAACGTGACGCCGTCCTTCAGAACGAAGGTGAACTGCGTTGCGTCACTGCTGACTTCCCAACTCTCGGCCAACCATGGCGTGATCTCACCGGTCTCGGGGTCCTGGTCGGTCAGGGAATCGACGACCTGACGGGACACGTAGATGGTCTGGTTGGTGCCACCCTGCGCGGGATCCGAGCACGTCGGGGCCTGCGAAAGCGCGTACCGGAGCGTGCCACCGGCTTGCGGCTCCCCGTACTGCGACGTCGATTCCGCCGATCCGCCGCATGCGGCGACGAGCGTCGTCGCCGACACCGCGAGCACAACCGAAGCCGACCGTTTCATGCTTCCCCCTGGAATCGAGCGAGTGGAGGGAGTTCGAGATTCTCCCTGAATGTTTCTCCGCGATAATCGTTTCCGACGATTCTGCGGCGCCGAAGCTCCGGCAGCAATCCGTTCTCGACGAAATCGCGTGTGCGTGGATCACCGAGACCGCCGAGACTGATCACGTCGAGGACCCCGGCGTCGTACCGTTGCGCGATCGCGTCGGCCAGCTGCTCGGGTGTCCCGGACTCGGCCCAATGTCCGGTGTCCTTCGAGGCGATGATCAACTCGCGCAGCGTCTTTCCCTCCGCGGCGAGCTTGCCGAATATCTCCACTCGTCCACGACGGCGGTTGACTGTCTTCGGGTCGGGCAGCAACTCCACCGGGATCGGCTTGTCCAACGACAGCTCCGACAGGTCGATTCCGCCTCCGAGCATGTCCTCCAACCGTGCGCGTCCGGCGACGAAGTCCAGAGTGCCGATCGACTCCTCGACCCGCTGTCGGGCCTCGGCTTCCGTCGCACCGTACGTTGCGTGGAACGAACTGAAGATCAACGGAAGTTCGTCACCGCGCCCCAACTCGGCAGCGCGGGCTCGGATGGTCTTGGTGTAAGTGATGGCATCCTCGAGGGTCGCCAGCGACGTGAACACGACTTCGGCGAAACGCGCTCCGAGTTCGATTCCTCCGGCAGACTGTCCGGCCTGAAATTGAACGGGCCTGCCCTGAGGAAGCGACGGAATGTTCAGCGGCCCTTGGACGGTGTAGTACGTGCCGCGATACTCGATGGGTCGCACCAACGACGCATCCAACACCGCGCCGTCGGAACCCGGCACCAGCGCGCCCGGCTTCCAGCTGTCGAAGAGTGCGTTCACCACTTCGAGCGACTCGGTGGCACGTGCGTACCGTTCTTCGGGACTCGGCAGGTCCTGATCTCCGTAGTTCTCCTCCCCCAGCGAGGACGTCACCGCGTTCCAGGCGGCCCGTCCGTTGCTGACGTGATCCAGCGTCCCGAACAGTCGCGCCAGGTTGTACGGGTGATGGAACGTCGTGGTCACGGTCGCGATCAACCCGATGTCCGTGGTCACACCCGCCAGCGCCGCAAGGTAGATCAGTGGCTCCTGGGCCCCGATCGCCCCCTGTGCACCGAAACTCAACAGGTCCGCGGCGAACAACGCGTCGATCTTGTTGTTCTCGGCGATTTTCGCGATCTCGATCGACGACGCGAGGGTGGACCGCGTCGGGTCGACCGCGGCGTCGTACACGTCGAGGCCGCCGCTGACCCCGGTGACCGTCTTGAGTGTTCGACGTCTGCTCATCGGGTAAACACCATGGACATCTGCACCTCACCAACGAACGAGAACGAACAGGAAAGCCGCCGTGGACACAGCACACGCGGCAGAGCAACACACAAGTTTAAGGAGCTCCGACGGCCCTGAACAGAAATAGAATCAGCGTGATTCTGCGTTGACTCTTCAATGCGACTCCCGCAACAATCAGGCGGTACTACCAGGGTCGACGGAGGCACCAAAACTATGAGCACCACCCCCGCGCACCGTATTGCGATCGTCGGTGCGGGACCGCGCGGTACCGGTGTCCTCGAGCGACTGCTCGCCCATCTCGACGCGACGCCGGAGCGCCGCGTCACCGTTGACGTCTTCGATCCGTTTCCTGCCGGCGCCGGCCGCATCTGGCGAGGCTCGCAACCGCCGCTGCTGTGGATGAACTCGGTCGCCGCCGACGTCACGATGTTCACCGACGACACCACCGTGGTCGCCGGGCCGGTCTCGACCGGTCCGACTCTCGCCGAATGGGTCGAGAGCAACCTCGAATCCCTCCGCGACGACCCGGCGCTCACCGCCGAGCTTGCCGATTTCACACCCAGGTCGTTCGCTTCGCGGACACTGCAGAGCCGCTACCTCGAGTGGGTCTTCGCACGAGCCGTGACGGACGCTCCCGTGGATGTCACGGTGCATCGCAACACCGTCGTCGACATCGTCGACATCGTCGACGAGGAGCCCGGGCAGCGCCTGATTCTCGACGACGGTTCGGTGGTCGGGGTCGATGTCGTGCTGTTGTCCCAGGGCCATCCGGACGCCCTGCCGTCGTCCGCCGAGAAGTATCTGCACACGTTCGCCGGTACCCACGGACTGACGTACGTCGGGCCCGGGTACACGGCCGACCTGGATCCGGACGTCGTCCCGGAGTCGGAACCCATCCTGGTGGCAGGCCTGGGGCTCGCGTTCGTCGACTGGATGGTGTTGCTCGCCGAAAGCCGCGGTGGAACGTTCTCGCGGCTACCGGACGGAACTTTGACCTACCGGCCGTCGGGCCGTGAGCCGACAATCTATGCAGGCTCGCGCCGCGGCGTGCCGTACCACTCGAAGATCGGCTACGACATCGCCGCCGCCCGGCCACCGCTCCCGAAGTACTTCACCGCCGACGGCTTCCCCGGGGACGGGTTTCTCGACTTCCGGCGCGACGTGTGGCCGACCGCAGCGAAAGAGCTTGCCGGCGCTCACTATCACGAGCTGTTCGCCTCGCACGCCGACCGCACCACCGGCACGTGGCAGGATTTCGAGATCGAGTTCGACGCTGTCGCCTGGGGTTCCAAGGAGTCGGCAGCCCTGGTCGAGCGGTTCGTACCCAAAGACGACGACCGTATCGATCTCGCTCTGATCGATCGCCCTCTCACCGGTGAGACGTACGACAGCGTCGACGACGCCACCGCGCGCATCATCGGATACATCGAATCGGACCTGGCCCGACGCGACGATCATCACTACAGTAGCGACGCAGCGGTGTTCAACGCGCTGCTGTCGGTGTACATGACCACGGGAGAATTGCTGAGACGCGGTCGAATTCCTGCCGAGTCGGTAGCGCAGGACATCGAAGGGTGGCTGCACTCGTTCTTCAGTTTCATCGCCAGCGGCCCTCCTCCACAACGTCTCGAACAGCTGCGCGCGCTCGCGTCGAGCGGGATCGTTCGGTTCCTCGGCCCCGACACCACGTTCAGTGCCGATACCAACGCCGGCGTGTTCACGGCTCGGAGCGCGTCACACGACGACACCGTCACCGCGCGAACGCTCGTCGACGCCAGACTTCCCGTCGCGTCCATCCGATCCAGCGGGGACGCACTGCTTCGCTCCCTGCACGAACGTGGACAGATGGTGGAGGTGCGCGCCAACGAACGCAGTGCCGCCAAGATCTCCGTCGACGGACGGTCCCGAATCCTGCACTCCGACGGCAGCGTTCACCCCGCTCGGTTCGCGGTCGGTCCGTGGGTCGCGGGTCACACCTGGTCCTCTGCCTTCCCGCGACCTCGGACCAACGCCGGATTCTTCCGCCACAACGATGCTCTCGCCGTCGAGCTCCTCACGTCCGGCGCCAACGAATCACGCTGATCGAAAGGGTTTTACGGCCTGCCCGACTGATACAGGCTGGGGGACATGAGGCGCAACCATGTCCTGTCGGCGTCAGCTCTCGCCGTCGCCGCCGGTCTGTTGCTGTCTGCCTGCGCGGGCGACAGCGACACCACGAGTACGTTCGACGAGAACGCCGAGCCCGTCAGCGGCGGCACCTTCACCTTCGGTCTCAACTCGGACCTCGATTGTGTCGATCCACAGCAGACCGGCAGTTCCGTTGCCGCACTGGTGTCACGCAACGTTCTCGATTCGCTTGTGGGACATACCGAGAACAACGAGTTCACGCCGTGGCTGGCGGAGAGGTGGGAAGTGTCCGACGACGCGACGAGCTACACGTTCTCGCTACGCGACGGCGTCACGTTCTCGGACGGAACCCCACTCGACGCCGACGCCGTGAAGTTCAATCTGGATCGGATATTCGATCCGGCCACCAAGTCCAACTACGCACGCTCGTTGCTGGGCCCATTGCGTGAGGTCACCACAGTCGATCCGACCACGGTCCGCGTCGACTTCACCGCGCCCTATCCGTCGTTCCTGCAGGGCGCATCGCTACCGTTCCTGGGTATCGAATCTCCGACTCACCTGCGTGGCACCGACAATGCCGAGTGCACCACCGTCGTCGGCTCCGGTCCCTTCGTCCTCGACAGCTACACCAAGGGCGTCGGTTTCGAACTCTCCAAGCGTGACGACTACAACTGGGGACCCGGGTACGCCGATCACACCGGCGCCGCGTACCTCGACCGACTGAACTTCCGCATTCTGCCGGAGAACTCCACCCGCCTCGGGTCGCTCGAGAACGGCGAGGTCGACGCCATCGCGGCGGTGCCGTCGGCCAATGCGCCCGTGGTGGACGAGGATCCGAATCTGCAACTGATCAAGTACGAGAATCCAGGTGTCAACTACGGCATCTTCCTCAACACACAGGCGGAACCGTTCACGGACGTCAGAGTTCGGAAGGCTTTCCAGAGCGCGCTCAACTCGCCTGAGCTCGTGCAATCGGTGTTCTTCGGACAGCTTGCGGGGGCGGACAACGTTCTCGGCCCGAAGACGCCGTACTACGATTCCTCGATCGCGCAGACGTGGGGATTCGACACGGACCAGGCCAATTCGCTTCTGGACGAGGCGGGGTGGACCGGACGCGACGCCGACGGGTACCGCACCAAGGACGGTCAGCGCCTCACCGTTCGTTTCCCGTACGACTCCTCCAGCTACTTCGCCGAGAACGCGCCTCTGCTCGAAGCGTTCCAGGACCAGATCAAGCGCGACGTGGGCTTCGACCTCGTCGTCGAGCCCATCGACACCGGTACGTGGACGGACCGAGCTGCGCAGGGTGACTACGAGGCTGCGGCCATCTTCTTCGTGCGACCGGAGCCGGACATTCTTCGTACCGTGTTTCTCTCCACCAACACCCCGCCGAACGGTGGCGCCTATGCACGGAACACCGATCCCGCACTCGACGAACTCCTGACCAGGGGCGCGGCTACGGCCAACGGACCGGATCGTGAGCAGATCTACGCCGACGTGCAGCGCGAGGTCATCGACAAGGCGTACTACGTACCGGTCTACGTTCAGGCGTACCGGCTCGGGGCGTCCAACGGCGTACACGGAATCAAGTTCGCCACCAACGCATCACCACTGTTCTACGATGCCTTCCTCACAGACTGACGCCTCACGGCCGGTCGACACAGCGCCGTTGGTCGAGACAGCGCCGGTGGTCGACACAGCGCCGCCGTCCACCGCACACCGCCTGGTCCGTGCAGTGGGCGGTAAGGCGCTCGCCGCGGTTCTCGTGGTGTGGGGTGCGGGAACGGCGACGTTCCTGGCTCTGCACGCAATCAAAGGCGATCCGGTGGACATCATCCTGGGTAGCGACTCCGTGGTGCAGCCCGCCGAGAGGGATGCGATACGCAGCTCGTACGGGCTCGATCAGCCAGTGCTGCTCCAATACCTGAGCTATCTGAAGCGAGTCTTCACCGGTGATCTCGGCCGGTCCTACCAGTTGCAGCGACCGGTTGCCGACGTCATCGGGGCCGAGCTGTGGCCGACGGTGTCGCTGGCGGTTCCGGCTGTCGTTCTCGCCGTCGTCATTGCGTGCGTCCTGGCGCTGACCACCGCAGGCCGTCCCAGATCACGGTCCTGGGCGTCGAGTTTCGAGCTGCTGTCCGTGTCGATCCCCACCTTCTGGATCGGAATCCTGCTGCTGTGGGTGTTCGCGTTCACCCTCGGATGGTTCCCTGCGTCGTCCGCGAAAACCGATGCTTCCCTTGTTCTTCCGGTCGTCACTCTTGCACTTCCTGTCGCAGGGCTGCTGTCGCAGGTCCTTCGAGACGGTGTCGAGGACGCCCTGGCTCAACCGTTCGTCCTCACCGCCCAGGCACGAGGTGCATCGAGGGCACGCGTCCTTCTCGTGCACGCCTTTCGGCACGCACTCCTGCCTGCCACGACACTGACGGCGTACTTCGTCGGCGCGACCCTGGGCGGGGCAGTCCTCACCGAAACCGTCTTCGCCAGGCCAGGACTCGGCCGCGTGACGCTCGCCGCCATCGGATCCAAGGACATGCCCGTCGTACTCGGCATAGTCCTGCTGTCCGCGCTGGTGTTCATCGTCGTCAACACCGTGCTCGACGCCTTGTACGTGGTCATCGACCCTCGACTCCGCACGACCTCTCGTCGACGCCCGGGCACGGCGAAGGAGGTTCCCGCGTGACCGATGTACTCACCGCGCGGCGATCGGTTCCGCGGACCACCCGCCCCGGCCTCGTCCTGGCCGCGGTATTCGTCGTTGTCGCAGCGATCGCGGCCGCCTTTCCGACGCTGCTGGCGTCGGCCGATCCGAACCTCACCGATCCCGCCTCACCGTTCGCCGAACCCGGTGTCGACCACCTGTTCGGGACCGACAACCTGGGTCGCGACGTGTTCGCTCGGGTCGTGCACGGGGCACGGTTCTCGTTGCTGATCGGCGTGGGGGCAACTGTTCTCGCGGTCGTGATCGGCACTGCACTCGGCATCGCGGCCGCGCTCGGTCCCCGTGTCGTGCGCGCGACACTGCTACGCGGCATCGACATCGCCATGGCATTTCCCGACCTGCTGCTGACGTTGCTCGTGATCGCCGTGCTCGGACCCGGGCCGCTCAACACGCTGATCGCCGTCGCTCTCGGAATGGTTCCTCGGTTCGCCAGGGTCGTACGTGCGCAGGCGCTCCCCGTCGCCGGCGCGGGGTACGTGACGTCCGCCATCGCACTCGGAACGCCGCGACTGCGAATAGTTCGTCTCCACATCCTCCCCAACACGGTGCGCCCGCTGCTCGCGGTGGCTACCGTGGGTGTCGGGACCGCCATAATCTCCGTCGCTGCACTGAGCTTTCTCGGCCTGGGAGTGAAGCCTCCGGACGCCGAATGGGGCGTGATGCTTGCCCAGGGCCGCGAGTTCCTGAGGTTGGCGTGGTGGATCTCGATCTTTCCCGGCCTGGCCGTCGCCGCGACCGTCGTCTCCATCACCGTGCTCGGGCGGGCACTGCAGCGCAGAAACTCGGAGGTCTGACCCATGCCGGTACGACAACGCTTGGTGGACATCGAGAACCTGTCCGTGTCCTTCCCGGCGGCCGGTCGACGATCGGCGCCGGTGCGCGCCGTGCAGGACGTGTCACTGCACGTCTCCTCCGGCGAGTGCCTCGCCCTCGTCGGCGAATCGGGTTCGGGCAAGTCCGTCACAGCACGTGCCGTCATCGGCCTGGCCGGGCGACGGGCGGACGTCCGCATGTCGCGGTTCCACATCGACGGCGTCGACGCATCGTCGTTCGGCGAGAAGCAGTTCCGGCAACTGCGCGGCAGGACGATCGGACTGGTGTTGCAGGACGCTCTGGTGTCGCTGGATCCGCTGCGTACCATCGGCCGCGAGGTCGCCGAGCCCATGGCCATACACAACACCGTCCCGCGTCACGCGCGTTCACGTGCTGCCGTGGAGTTGCTCCGCTCGGTCGGTATCGACGACCCCGAGGTCAGAGCCACGCAGATCTCGCACGAGTTGTCCGGCGGCCTTCGTCAACGTGCTTTGATCGCATCGGGTCTCGCTGCAGGCCCCTCACTGTTGATCGCGGACGAGCCGACCACGGCGCTCGACGTCACGGTTCAAGCACGCATTCTCGCTCTGCTCGGTGACCTCCGAGACGACGGCACCGGTCTGCTGCTCATCAGCCACGATCTGGCCGTCGTCGCCGCACTCGCCGATCGAATAGCAGTGATGAAGGACGGTCGGATAGTCGAACAGGGTGCAGCCCAGGATATTCTGCGGGATCCGCAGCACGAGTACACACGAGCCCTGTTGAGCGCAGCCCCGAGCGGAGCGACACGAGGAACGACTCTGGTGGGCCGGACACCGATCGCTGTCCCGTTCGCCCACTCAGGCGATCCTGTGCTCGTCGTCGACGCGGTGAGCAAGTCCTTCGATCGGCGTGACGGCTCACGGCACCGGGCGGTCGATTCGGTCTCGCTCACGCTCCGTCAGGCTGAGATCCACGGTCTCGTCGGCGAATCCGGTTCGGGGAAATCCACTCTCGCGTCGATAGCCCTCGGACTCGTCGAACCGGATACCGGGACGGTGCGTCTGACCCCACCCGGTGGGCCGAGCCTGAACTGGAACTCACCCAGCGGCCCGGGAGAACGGGGCAGGCGTGCGCACCGGTCGCGGATACAACCGATCTGGCAGGATCCACTGAGCTCGTTCGACCCCAGATTCACGGTCGCCAACGTAATCGATCGTGCACTGGTCGAGACCGGAACACTCGATGCCGACGCGCGCAAGGCTCGGACGATCGAACTGCTCCACCAGGTGGGCCTGGACCCTGATCACCTCGCTCGCACACCGCGCCGGCTGTCCGGTGGCCAGCGTCAGCGCGTGGCGATCGCCCGGGCACTGGCAACCGAGCCGGACATCCTGATCTGCGACGAACCGGTCTCGGCACTCGACGTGTCCATCCAGGCCCAGGTACTCGATCTGTTGCTCGACCTCCGGGCACGAACCGGTGTGTCGATGATCTTCATCTCCCACGACCTGGGTGTGATCAGCCATGTCAGCGACACCGTGTCGGTCATGAAGGACGGGGCGATCGTCGAACGAGGCAGAGCCGAGCAGATTTTCGAGGACCCACAGCACAGCTACACCGTCGAGCTCCTCGATTCGGTCCCGTCGCTTCCGTATCCGGTGGCCGTCGAAGGCTAAAAATTCGACGGCTGGAAAGTCGACGGCTGAGAAGTCGGGGCGCTCGGACCGACCTGCACATACTTATATTCACGGAAACGTAAACTGTTGTCGGCGCTTCGCTGCCGATGTTGGCTGTGCGGATGCGAACATTCCTGGCAAGCCGAAGATCGACGCGGCGGACAGCAATTGCCCTCACCTCACTTGTCCTCGCGGTCGCAATGGCCGCCGGCTGCGCCGGCAGAGACACTCCGGAGAACGCACTTGCGTCGGATGCGGCACTTCCGACCGAGATCCCGGCCGGCACCACGCTTGTCATCGCCGACCAGTCCGAGTTCCAGCAATCCGTCCTCCGCGCCTCGGGTGAGCTGGACAAGCTGCCGTTCGAGTACGAGTTCGCGAACTTCGTCGGTGGCCCGGCCATTCTCGAAGCGTTCCGGGCAGGCGCAGCCGATACTGCGAGAGTGGGCGACACCCCACCGATCCAAGCGCTCATCGCCGGCCAGGACGTCCCGATCATCCACGCCACTCAATCCGAGCCGAACAACACTCGGTTGGCCGTAGCTGCGGATCGGGACATCACGACACTGGCCGATCTGAAGGGCAAGAAGATCGCCTACGCCGAGGGCACCGCGCAGCAGGCCATCGTGTTGCGCGCACTCGCCAAGGCCGATCTGAGCACCGACGACGTCGAACTGGTCCGTCTGCAACTCTCGGAGTTTCCCGACGCCATCAGAACCGGACAGGTGGACGTCGCTCCGTTGAACGAGCCGAACCTGACTCGTTTTCTGAACAATCCGGGGACCACACTGATCGACACGTCGGAGTCCGGGGGCACGTCCACGGGCCTGTCCTACCTCTACGCCCGTCGTGAGGCCATTCAGGATCCCGCCAAAGCCGCTGCGCTGCAGGCATACATCGCCAGCTTCACGCGTGCCGTCCAGTGGGCCAACGAGCATCCCGACGAGTGGCTGCAGAAGTACTACGTCGAGGGGCAGGGGTTGACGCCCGAGGACGGCCGGCGCATCGTCGACTCGCTCGGCGCGTACGCATTTCCCAAGTTGGACAGTCTCGTGGAGCAGCAGCAGTCGACCATCGATGTCATCGACGACGCCGGTGAGCTACCCAAGTCCGTTCAGGCCTCGGACGGATTCGACCTCCGGTTCGGCGACGTCGGCGCCCGCACCGTCGAAGAAGTCGGCGGATCGTTCACCAGGAGTGAGAGCTGATGGCAATCGCAACCCCGGTAGGAGACAAGAGAAAATCCAGGACCACCAGTACCTCGAAGAACACGGGTACATCGAAGAACACGGCGTCGTCGACGGTTCTACGACCCCGGAAGATCGCGCGTCGCAGGCTGGGGCCTGGTAAGGCCATTCCGTACGGTCTCGCGATCGGTCCGCTCATCCTGGTCGTGGCATGGATAGCATCCTCGGCGGCAGGGATACTCGATCCTCAGACCCTGCCCGCACCGCTGACCATCGTCGAGGCCGCGCGAGACCTGATCGACGACGGTCGACTCCAGAGCAACCTGCTCACGTCGCTGCAGCGGGCAGTGATCTCGCTCGTTCTCGGTGTGGCGATCGGTGTCGTACTCGCACTCGTGTCGGGTCTGTCGAGGCTCGGAGAATCGATCATCGACGGCCCGGTCCAGATCAAACGAGCGATCCCGACGCTTGCGCTCATTCCTCTGTTCATCGTGTGGTTCGGCATCGGCGAGTCGATGAAGATCATCGTCATCACCACCAGCGTGCTGATCCCGGTCTACATCAACACCCATGCACAGTTGCGCAGTGTCGACAATCGTTACGTCGAGCTCGCCGAGACGGTCGGTCTGTCCAGGTGGCAGTTCGTCCGGCGAATCGCCCTCCCGGGCGCGTTGCCCGGCTTCTTCACCGGACTTCGCATGGCCGTGACCATTTCGTGGCTCGCCCTCGTCGTCGTCGAGCAGGTCAACGCCACCAGCGGCATCGGTTACCTGATGACCCAGGCGCGAACGTACGGACAGATCGACATCATCGTCGTCGGCCTGGTCGTCTACGCCATCTTCGGACTCGTGGGCGACTTCCTGGTCAGGCGAGTGGAAAGGAGAGCATTGTCATGGCGCCAGACACTGGGCGGGTAGGAACGGGCGGGGATCAGGCCGGTCGGGTGGTGAGTGCGAGGTCGTTGAGCCGGGGGTTCGGTGATCGGGTGGTGCTCGATGCCATCGATCTCGATATCGCACGCGGTGAGTTCGTGGCGCTGCTGGGACGCAGTGGGTCCGGCAAGAGCACGTTGCTCCGGGCGCTGGCGGAGTTGGACTACGACGTGCTCGGTTCGGGTGAACTCCAGGTGCCGGCGAATCGGTCCGTGGTGTTCCAGGATTCACGCCTGCTTCCGTGGTCCCGAGTGCTGGACAACGTGATCCTCGGTCTTCCCGGCCGCGATGCAGCGGAGCGAGGCCAAGCGGCGTTGGCCGAGGTCGGCTTGGCCGGCCGCGAGAAGGCCTGGCCCAAGGAGCTTTCCGGTGGCGAGCAGCAGCGCGTTGCACTGGCGCGTTCGTTGGTGCGTGAGCCCGAACTCCTGTTGGCGGACGAGCCGTTCGGTGCCCTCGATGCACTCACTCGAATCCGCATGCACGCTCTGTTGCGCGAGTTGTGCGCCAAGCACACGCCTGCAGTTCTGTTCATCACCCACGACGTCGACGAGGCTCTTCTGCTCGCAGATCGTGTACTCGTCCTTCAGGACGGTCGCATCGTCTCCGATCGGACAGTCGATCTCGACACGCCCCGTACACACAGTGATCCGAAGTTCGCCGCTCAGCGTGAAGATCTGCTGACCGCGCTCGGCGCTTTCGAGAAAGTGACGGCATGACAAGGCAATTGCACTTCAACGCTTTTCTGATGACGACCGGGCATCACGAGTCGTCCTGGCGTCTACCTCAGTCCGACCCGCTCGCCGGTGTCGACATCAAGCATTACCAGCGGCTCGCGCAGATCGCGGAACGGGGGAAGTTCGATTCGATCTTCTTCGCCGACAGCCCCCAGCTCGTCGCCGACGTCGGTCGTCGGCCGTCGGGATATCTCGAACCTCTTCAGATCCTGACCGCGGTGTCGACGGTCACCGAGCGAATCGGCCTCGTAGCCACGGCGACGACGAGCTACAACGAGCCGTACAACCTGGCCCGAGCGTTCGCGTCGCTCGATCACATCTCCGGTGGCCGCGCGGGATGGAACATCGTCACCACAGCGGGGCTCGATGCGGCCCAGAACTTCAATCTCGACGCGTTACCTGCGCACGGCGATCGGTATGCCCGAGCGGCCGAGTTCGTCGACGTCGCCCAGAAACTCTGGGACAGTTGGGACGACGACGCCGTCCTCGCGGACAAGGATTCCGGAGTGTGGGGTGACAACGACCGGGTTCGCACCGTCGACCATCGAGGTGACTACTTCACCGTGCGCGGCCCGTTGAACGTTCCGCGTCCGGTACAGGGGTATCCGCTTCTGGTTCAGGCGGGTTCGTCCGACGACGGCAAGGTCCTCGCGTCGAAGTACGCCGAGGCCGTGTTCACCGCGCAGCAGACCATCGAGGACGCGAGGGCGTTCTACTCGGACCTCAAAGCGCGCACCGTCGCCGTCGGCCGTGACCCGGACCACATCAAGATTCTGCCCGGCATCGTTCCGGTGATCGGTTCCACCGAGGCCGAGGCTCGTGCACTCGACGCCGAGCTGGACCGCCTCATCGTTCCGGAATACGCACTGCTGCAGCTCGCGAAGACATTGAAGGTGGATCCGTCGGCGCTGTCGCTCGACGAGCAGCTACCGGAGAATCTGCTGGCGGAAGACGACATCGAGGAAGCCAAGAGTCGCTACACGCTGATCGTCGAGCTTGCGCGACGGGAGTCGCTGACCGTGCGCGAACTCATCGGCAGACTCGGCGGCGGCCGCGGACACCACACGTTCACCGGCACGCCCGAGCAAGTCGCCGACGCCATCGAAGAATGGTTCCTCGGCGGTGCAGCCGACGGCTTCAACATCATGCCGCCTGCGTTGCCGTCGGGACTCGAGATCTTCGTCGACGAAGTGGTGCCCATTCTGCGGGCCCGTGGGCTGTTCCGCAGCGAGTACACCGGGACCACATTGCGCGAGCACTACGGTCTTCCGCGTCCGGCCAACCGGTTCACAGCGGTACCCGTGTAGCGCTACGCACCGATCTCGATCAGCAGAACGCCGCCGATGATCAGTGCGATACCTGCGCCCATGACCCAGGTCAACGGTTCTCGGAACAGGTAGCGGCCGGCGATGGCCGTCAAGGCCACGCCGCTCGCTGCCCACACGCCGTAGGCGACACCGACAGCCATCCCGGCCGACAGTGTCAGGGCCAGCAGAGTGAACGCGGCTCCGTAGCCTGCGACGACGGGGACGAGCCACCACTTCTTGCGTCCTCCCTCGGATGCTCGCAAGGACAGCGTGGCCATGACTTCGGTGACGATTGCTCCGGCAAGTAACAACCACATCAGGCGTGCGCCCTGCCCGCGCCGAATTCCACCAACACCACTCCCCCGATGACCAGCACGATGCCGGCCAGCATCGTCGGCGTCAGCGGTTCACCGAACACCGCGGTACCCAGTACGGCGGTCAACGCGATTCCCGACGCAGCCCAGATCCCGTAGGTCTTCCCGATGGGCGAGCCCATCCGCAGGATCAGCGACAGCAGTACGAACGATGCGCCGTACCCTGCCACCACGACGCTGTACCAGGCCGGCGTGTTCAGCGCAGCTTTCAACGACAGCGATGCCGCTACTTCCGACACGATGGCCGACGCCAGCAGCGCCCAGTATCTGTTGCTCACCGTTCGACGAACCATCGGCGATCGAGATTGATTCCACACCTGGCACACGAGTTACGGGATCAACACGAACTTCCCGCGCGGGTGTTCGGCTTTCAATTCCTCGTGTGCCGTGGCCGCCTCCGCGAGAGGAAACGTCTTGGCGACTGTCACGATGAAATCGCCTGCACCGGCCGAGTTCACCAGGTCGAGTCGGGCTGCCTTGCGGCGCTTCGCACTCTCCGGGTTGCCACCGCCCACGGAGGGGAACCCTTCCTCGGCCGCGCGGTCGAATGCGGCGATCGTGACGATGCGATCCTTGTCCGAGACGAGAGCAAGCGAGACGTCCACGGCCTCGTCGGTACCGACCGCGTCGATCGCGACATCGATTCCGTCGGGAGCGAGTTCCTGCACCCGCTCCAGCAATCCGTCACCGTACTCGACGGGCTCGGCGCCCAGTTCACGCAGTGCGTCGTGGTTGACGGGCCGAGCGGTGCCGATGACCCGCGCGCCTCGTGCCTTGGCCTGTTGAACGACGATCGACCCGACACCTCCCGCTGCGCCGTGGACCAGCACCGTGTCGCCCTCGGCGACCTTCGTGACCTCGAGGGCGTCGTACGACGTCCCGGCAACGACGAGCAGTCCTGCTGCGGCCTCCCAGCCGAGCGACGCAGGCTTGGGAAGCACAGCATCTGCCGGAACCAGCAGCTTCTCCGCGTACGCTCCCTTCGCCCCGGAGACGATGACCTCGTCGCCGACGGAGATCTGCCCGCCCGGACCACTGGTCGAATTACCAACGGCGACAACGACACCGCTGGCCTCACTTCCGAGATGAAGTGGGAGAGTGGAGGGGTCCGAGCCGAACGCTCCGCTGTAGAGCTTGTAGTCGATCGGGTTCACGCCGATGGCCTTGACCTCGATCGAGACCTGGCCGGCCGCCGGGGCGGCCAAGGCCTCGTCGACGATGCGCACCACCTCGGGTCCACCGAATGCCGTTGCTACCGCTACTCGTGTCATTTAACTTTTCAACTCCTCGCTGTCACGGATTGTTCCTGGCCCACAACGATCATGCGCGTGGGGCCCCTACACGCGCAGCCGTGGCAGTCCCCATTCCTTCCCGAGCAGTTCGAAGGACCGCAGCCGGTCTCCGTGTCCGTGCGTCGCGGTGGTCACGACGAGTTCGTTGGCTCCCGTGGCTCGTTGCAGACCGTCGAGCTTCTCCGCCACCGTGACGGCGGAGCCGACGAACTGAGTGGCGACTCGGTCCGACACCAACTCCGCCTGCTCCGCGGTCAGCGGCGCCGCCGTCTTGGGATCCGGATACGCAATGGCACCGTGTCCACTACGGATGCTGTGGACCCACTGGCCGAACGACGAGGCCAGGTACTGCGCGTCCGCATCCGTGTCCGCTACGACGACGTCCGCCGACACGACGACGTACGGCTCCTTCACGGTGTCCGAGGGCACGAACGCCGCACGGTAGGCCTCGACGGCGTCGAGCGTCGTACCGGGACTGACATGGTAGTTGGCGACGAAGGGCAATCCTCGTGCTCCGGCGACCTGTGCGCTCTGGCCACCGCTGCTACCGAAGAGCCAAACTTCGACCTGCGCACCGAGTCCGGGTGTGGCCGTCAGTTCCACACCACCGGACGTGGAGAATCGCCCACCGAGGAAGTCGAGGACGTCCTGCAGTTGGGTGTCGAAATCCGGGGCGACTGCATGTGGTTGCTGCAGCACCTCACCCGATGCGAGCACCCGCTCGGAGAGAACGAGCTTGCCGGAACGGAACGGCTTGGGGAACAGAATGCCGTCGACGACCCTTTCCTCGTGCTCGGGCTCCGGAACGTCCTTACCCGCCAGCGCTTCCTGCCTGCGCTGACCCGATCGTCCGATACCCAGGTCGATTCGACCGGGATACACGGCGTCGACGGTGCCGAACGATTCCACGACCGATGCAGCCGTGTGATGACCGATCTGTACGGCCGCCGACCCGACGCGAATCCTGTTGGTGGCGGCCGCGATCAACCCGACTAGCACGGCCGGGGACGAACTGGCGGCCGCGACGAAGTGATGCTCGGCGACCCAGTAGCGCTCGTACCCCCATTCCTCTGCCTGACGCGCCAGGTCGAGAGTGTTGCGCAATGCCTCGGCGGCGGTGGAACCTTCGCTGATCGGCGACAGATCCAGTACCGACAGCGGAACCCTGCTCACGACGCGCTGCCGAACGGACGCGGATTCTTCTCGCCCGCCTCGACCGCAACGGCGAGCTTGTTCTCCGCCGGCGCCACGGGGCACGTCGCGTAATCGGTGAACGAGCACGGCAGGTTCGACGCACGGTTGAAGTCCAGGATCACCTCGCCGCTGTCGGTCGGATCGGTCACGACGAGCGTCCTCGCGGCCGGGTACGTCGTCACACCCGACGTCGCATCGGTGAACATCACCCGCAGCCCACCGTCCTTGCCGTTCGATCCGGTCGTTCCGCCGGCTCCACTCCTGCCGAAAGCTACGAACTGCTGCTTGTCTCCGCCCAGTTCGAAGTCGATGACACCGACCGCGGCGTGGTGGTGCTCCAGTCCCTCGACGACAGCACCGGTGGTGACGATCTTCGCCTCGGGATACGGCGTGAACGTGCCAGTGACACTCCACTTCTCGTCGGGATCGTAGGTCGGAATTCCGGAGAATTCCTGAAGGTGGGGTGATGCGGGGTCGTGCACTCGCAGCGCCACCGAACCGGTACGACGGATGACCTCGATGCGTCGGTCACCGTCCTCGACCAGAATGCCCGGTGCGCCCTCGACCGGTTCGAGCGTGGTGACCGACAATCCGTCGACATGAACGACATCCTCGTCGGCGCGCCAGCGGCCGGGAAGATCTCCGACGGTCTCGAATTCGTCCGTCAGCCAGTACAGCCCGGTGAGCGACACCCATCCGAGTGGGTCGCTGTAGTAACTCTCACGCTCGCTGTGCCACTGGTTCCACGATGCTTCGAACGTCTCGTTCACGGTGGCGGTCATGATGCTCGCACTCCTTCTCGCTCGGTGTCCGGATGGTTCAGCGCGGCGGAATCGGATCCGAAGAGGTGGCTGCGCAGCGTCGTACCGGAGTATTCGGTACGGAAGCTGCCGCGGTCCTGCAGAATCGGAACCACCTTGTCCACGAACTCGTCCAGCCCCGCCGGGGTGATGTGCGGGACGAGGATGAACCCGTCGCTCGCGTCGTTCTGTACGTAACTGTCGATCTCCTCGGCCACCTGTGCAGGCGTGCCGACGAACTGCTGACGCGTGGTGACCTCGATGATCAGTTCGCGGATGCTCAGACCCTTCGACTCGGCCCGCTCACGCCAGTCGCGCGCAACCTGCACCGGATCGGCGTGGCGGACCCGGCCTCGGGTGATGTTGACGTCGTCCGTCGGGTCTTCGTCGGGAAGAGGACCGTCGGGATCGTATTCCGACAGGTCACGCCCCCACACCTGCTCCAGGAACGAAATCGCTGTCTGCGGCCCGACCTGCTGGTGGCGGATGGCGTCGGCTCGCTCCTCCGCGTCCTCGGCGGTGTCGCCGAGGACGAACGTCGCGGCGGGAAGGACCTTCAGATCGTCACGCTCCCGGCCGTACTTCGCCAGCCTGCCCTTGACGTCGGAGTAGAACGCCTGCCCCGCCTCGAGCGTGCCGTGGACGGTGAAGATGGCGTCGGCCTTCGCGGCACCGAACTCGCGTCCCTCGTCGGAATCGCCCGCCTGCAGAAGCACCGGGTGACCCTGCGGGCTACGTGGCACCGTGAACGCCGCATCGATGTCGAACTGCGGTCCGGTGTGGCGGACCTGTGCGATGTGCTCGCGACGTGCGAACACCCCGTTCTCTCGATCGACGACGAGCGCGTCGGGTGACCAGCTGTCCCAGAGCTCTCGGGCCGTGTCGATGATCTCGCGAGCACGGACGTACCGATCCGCTCGGTCCAGATATCCACCGCGGCGGAAGTTCTCGCCGGTGAACGCATCCGACGAGGTCACCATGTTCCACGCCGCGCGGCCACCGGACAGGTGATCGAGCGTCGCGAACTGCTTCGCCAGCTCGAACGGCTCGTTGAACGTCGTGTTGATGGTGCCGGCCAGCCCGAGATGCGTGGTGACGGAGGCCAACGCGTTGAGCACGATCAACGTGTCGGGACGACCGACGACGTCCAGGTCGTGGATACGGCCTCGGTGCTCGCGCAGCCGCAACCCTTCGGCCAGGAAGAAGAAGTCGAACAACCCGCGCTCCGCGGTCTCCGCGAGGTGGACGAACGAGTCGAACTCGATCTGGCTCTTCGATTCCGGGTCCTGCCACACCGTCGTGTTGTTGACACCCGGGAAGTGCGCTCCCAGATGGATTTGCTTCTTGATCGCGCTCATTTCGACGCTCCCTGTGCTGCCTGACGGCGTACTGCGTATCGGTTCTCCGGTCGTGCAAGGCCGAGCCTGCTGCGCAGCAGCGGACCGGGGCGCAGACGGGGCGTTGCACCATCGTGCCAGGCCAAGCCGGGTACGACATCGGTCGTGATGGCCTCGACCGACTGGGCGAGCGCCAACGGTCGCAGGGTCACGCCGTCGACGACGCCGGATGCGGCGAGGCCGTCGAGCAACTCCTGCAGTTCCGCGGCGTTCCCCCGGAAGCTCACCGAGTCCGGCACGTACGGCGACCAGCTGTTCAGCTGATCGACGTCGGCCGCCGCGGTATCCGAGACGTGCACTTCGAGATCGAGCACCACGTGAACCTCGGCAGGGTCACGTCCCTCGGCCACGACGGCACGACGCACCCGCGCGGCCACGACGGCTGCGTCGTCGATCGTCGGCGCGGAGATTCGCGCGATGTCCGCGCGCTTGGCGGCAACGGCCGTGGACGGGTCGTCCTCGGCCCGGACGACGACGATCGGCTGCCCCTGCGGCGGGCGCGGCGTGATGGACGGGCCCTTCACCGAGAAGTAGTCGCCCTCGAAGTCGATGTAGTGCAGTTTGTCTCGGTCGATGAAGCGTCCGGTGGACGCGTCGCGAATCTCCGCGTCGTCCTCCCAGCTGTCCCACAACCGGGTGACGACCTCGGCGGCGTCGTCGGCCTCATTCCAGAGTTCGTCGACGGTCTGCGGGCCCTTGCGCCCGAACAGCGTCGCTTCGTCGGCGTCCTGCGAGACAGCGACTTCCCAGCCTGCGCGACCCGACGATGCGTAGTCGATGCTCGCGATCTGCTTCGACACGTGGAACGGCTCGGTGTGCGTGACGGTCACCGTCGGGACGAGGCCGATCGAGCGGGTGCCCGCGGCAGCCCGTGCGGCGATCGCCGCCGCCTCGATCCTGCCCAGTTCGACGCCATCACCGCTCTGAAGCGCGAATGCGTCGGGGAGGAACGCGATGTCGATCCCTGCGCGGTCGGCCGCCTCGATGTGATCGGTCCAGTACTGCGCGGTGAACAGTTCCTCGGCGCGAGAATCCTCCCGCCGCCAGGCATGCGGGTGAATTCCGGCTCCGCGCAGTTCGACGGCGATCAAGAACTTATCGGGCACCTGCGGTCTCCTTGTCGTGACTTCTCGGGCGCGAGTTGCCGGGAATGGCCGCCAGCAACTCACGGGTGTACTCACGCTGTGGCGAATCGAATATCTGTGCCGTCGGCCCGTATTCGACGATCGTCCCGGATTGCATCACCGCGACGGTGTCGCTGATCTGCCGCACGACGGCGAGGTCGTGCGAGATGAACAGGTAGCTCAGGTCCAGTCCGGTCTGCAACTCGTCGAGAAGGTCCAGAATCTGAGCCTGCACCGAGACGTCGAGTGCGGACACCGGTTCGTCCAGAACCACCAGGTCCGGCCTGAGTGCCAGCGCTCGCGCGATCGCAACGCGCTGGCGTTGCCCGCCGGACAGTTCCGCGGGTTTGCGCCGGGAGTAGTCGGCAGGCAACGCGACTCGATTCAACAGCTCCGCGGTCCGCGCCGAACGCTCGGCACTCGTCCCGACCTTGAACGCGTCGAGTGGTTCCTCGATGATCTGCTCGACGGTCAGTTTCGGGTTGAGCGAGGCGTAGGGGTTCTGGTACACGATCTGAACGCGTCGGCGAAGATCACGAAGCCGCGAGCCACGCAAGCCCGTCACCTCGGTCCCGTCGAACTCGACGCGCCCGGACGTCGGCTTCTCCAACCCGATGGTGATGCGCGCCAACGTCGACTTGCCGGATCCGGACTCCCCCACGAGCGACAGTGTCCGCCCACGTTCGACCGTCAACGACGCAGCCTTCACCGCATCGAGGTGCACACCGCCTTTCGGGTCGTTCCGCAGGCTCCACTCCTGCCGTCCGATTCGGAACGTCTTGGACACCTCGGTGGCCGTCAGAATCGGTGTCGTCGACGGCCTGGCCGGCCGCAGTGCCGTCCCCAGGCTGGGTGCGGCTGCCAGCAGCGACCTCGTGTACTCGTGCTTCGGGTTCGCGAGAACTTCGGAGGTACGCCCGGTCTCGACGATGTCACCCTTGCTCATGACGACGAGCCGGTCGGCGCGGTCGGCAGCGACCCCGAGGTCGTGCGTGATGAGCAGAACGGCCGTCCCCGTCTCGGCGATACGGGCGTCCAGGTGGTCGAGGATGCGGCGCTGCACGGTGACGTCGAGCGCGGACGTGGGCTCGTCGGCGATCACGAGCTCGGGCGTGCATGCCAGTGCGATGCCGATGAGAACGCGTTGACGCTGACCGCCCGAGAGATCCTGCGGGTACTGCTGGGCCCGCACCTCGGGGTTGTCGATCCCGGCCTCGGTGAGGATCCTGATCGCTTCGAGCTTCGCCGACCGCTTGGTGGCCAGCCCGTGCACGCGGAGCACCTCGGCCACCTGCTCACCGACTCGGATGACCGGGTTGAGCGACGTCGTCGGGTCCTGGGGAACCAGACCGATGTGAGCCCCGCGCAGGCGGTCCAGCACCTTCTCGGAGGCATCGTCGATCCGCTTGCCGTCGAAGCGGACTTCGCCGGACGTGATGCGACCCGCGCCGGGAAGCAGACCGATGATCGCGTGTGCCGTCGTCGATTTGCCCGATCCGGACTCACCCACCACCGCCACCACTTCGCCGCGCTCGACTGTCAGCGACACTCCTCGGACCGCGGCACCGTTGCCGTAGTCCACCTGGAGGTTCTCGACTTCCAGAATGGGGCTCATCGTGTGCCTCCCTCGATTGCGTGGCCGACGCGGTGCGCCGACAGGACGACGGCCACGATAACCAGGCCGGGCAGTGTGGTCATCCACCATGCGGTGGCCAGGAAACTCCGGCCCTCGGAGATCAACGATCCCCACTCGGGTGTCGGTGGAACAGCGCCGAATCCGAGGAAACTGAGGGCGGACACCGCCAGCACCGCCTGGCCGAATTCCACTGCGGCAAGGGCGATGACCGGTCCGTAGGAGTTGCGGAGAATGTGGCGCCCGAACACGTCGTACCACCGGACGCCGGAGGCGTAGGCGGCTTCGACGTACTGCGACTGCCGCACCCGCAGCACTTCGGAGCGCATGACGCGCGCGAAGTTCGCGACGAGGGAGACACCGACAGCGATGGCGACGTTGCGTGTACCGAACCCGAGCGCCGTGACCAGCGCCAGCGAGAGCAGAAGTGCGGGAATCGACAGCAGCACGTCGACGATGCGCATCAGGATCGCGTCGACGACGCCGCCGACGGCGCCTGCGAGCAGACCGATCAGCGATCCGGCCACGAGTGCAATCGCGACCGCGAACAACGTTGCGGTGAGCGACAACCCGGCACCGTGGACGACGCGGGTGTAGAGGTCACGTCCGATGTTGTCGGTTCCGAACCAGTGCGCCGCGCTCGGCCCTTGCAATTTGTCCGCAGGCGTTCCCTTCAGAGGGTCCCCACTGGCGAAGAGCGAGGGAAACAATGCGAAGCCGACGGCGAGAACCAGTACGACGACCGACAGCGCCAGCCAGATGTTCTTCACCAGTGACCGCACACGCGGTCTACGACGAACAGGGTTCGGCTTCGGGACGACGGGTTCAGCGGTGGCGACCGTCTCGACGCGGGTCAGGATGTCAGACATGTGCCTTCTCCTTCGCGGGAGCGGACTGCTTGTACTCGGACACGATCCGAGGGTCTATCAACGGATAGAACAGGTCGACCAGCAGGTTGACCAGAACGAACACCAGCGACGTCAGAACGACGATGCCCTGCACCACGGGAATGTCCTGCGCCAGAACGGACGTCTGAGTCAACCTGCCGACACCGGCCCTGGAGAAGACCGTCTCCACGACGACCGATCCGGCGAGCAGGTTGCCGACGAGTACACCGGCGATGGTGAAGGCCGGAATCGAGGACAGCCGCACGACGTGCTTGGTCTGTACTCGCAGACGTGACACTCCCTTGGCACGGGCAGATTCGACGAACGGTTGCTTCCACGTCGTGGTCATCGACGTGGCGAGAACCTGAGCGATCACGGCACCCGTCGGCAACGCGAGCGTGATCGCAGGCAGCACGAGCGACGACGCTCCCTGGTCACCGAACGCGGGGAAGATCCTGAGTTGGAACGAGAACACCTGCAGCAGAAGCAGCCCGACCCAGAAGGTCGGCACCGCAACGCCCAACGGCGGGATGGAGAACAGAAGGGTACGCAGCCACTGGACACGCGTGTAGGTGGCCAGGAAGGCAACCGATCCGCCGAAGATCAGCGACAGCACCAGCGCGGTCGTCGCCAACGCCAGGGTGCTCGGCAGTGCGTCGAGGATGGCCGTCGTGACCTTCTGACCGGTGGCTATGGAAAACCCGAAGTCACCTCGCACTGCACCGCTCAGAGAGTTCCAGTACTGCACCCACACCGGCTGATCCAGTCCGTATCGCGCCTGCAACTCGGCGATGGCCGCCGCGTCGACGGGCGTACCGGACCCCGCCGAGTCGGCGGCGATGCTGACGGGGTCCGACGGCAGAAGGAACAGCACGATGAACGAGATCGTGAACGCCGCCCAGAGAACGAGGACGGCCTGCACGACGCGCAGTGCGAGATAACGAATCATGGTTACTGTCCGCTCAGCCAGGTGTCGAAGAACTGCAGCCGGGCCGACGCCTCGAACTTCAGGTCCTGCACGTTCGGTCCGGCACCGATGGCCTGCGACAGTTCGATCGTCGGAATCCACAGTCCGTTGTCGAGAACCTGCTGCTGCGCGGTAGCGATGATCTCGTTCCTGGCAGCGGTGTCGGTGGTGGCCAACTCCTCGTCGAGCGAGGCGTCGAGGTCGGGAATCGGTCCGCGGGCGTTGAGGTTTCGCCCGTCTACGGCGAAGGACGTACGCAGGATGTCGCCGTCGGCGCGGGTGCTGTTGTAGTACGTCGAGTCGTAGTCCTTCGTCCCCTGACGCGCCGTGGCCTCGGAATTGGAAACGAGCTCGAGCTGCAGATCCACTCCGACGTCGCGCAGCTGCTGCTGCGTCAGTTCGAGGATCGCCTGATTACCGGCGAACACCGCGCTGAACATGACCTTGAACGAAAGCTTCTGGCCGTCCTTCTCGCGGATTCCGTCGGCACCGGGCACCCAGCCTGCTGCGTCGAGAATCGATTTCGCCTTCTCCGGGTCGTACGTGACGTCCGCCAACTCCGTGTAACCGGGGGTCTTGCTGGCCAGCGTGCTCGTCGCGACCTTGAAGTCGGGTCCGAGAATGGTGTCGATCAGTTCCTGACGGTTGATCGCCGGCACCAACGCCTTACGGACCTCGGGATCCTGCAGCACCCCGCGAGTGACGTTGGGTTGGAAGCCGAACGGTGTGCCCGGGTTGGACGTCGTCAGAATCTGCCCTCCGGTGGCCTCGATCTGCGGCGCGTCCTGAGGAAGCGCGTCGGAGATGGCGTCGAGCTGGTTGGAGGACAAGCTGCCGGTACGCACACCCGACTCGGGTACGACGGTGAACTCGATCGTGTCGAGGTATGCCTCGCCCTCGTGTCCGAACACGTCCGAGCCCCAGTCGTATCCGGTGCGCTTGGCCAACGTGACCGACTTGTCCTGCTGATAATCGGCGTAGGTGAACGGCCCGCTGCCGACGTTGGAGCCGTCGCACCGTTCCTCGGCAGGCTTGGCGACGGTGGACAGCGCCTGAAGGCCCAACTGCGCCGTCGACGTCGCCTGCAGGAACTGTGCGTTCGGGCCGTCGAAGTCGACCTGCGCAGTGAGCGGGTCGACGACAGTGGTGCCCTGGTAACCCGACAGGTAGCTACCACCGAGCGGCGACTTGGCCGTGGTCAGGATGTTCACGATCGAGTCGAAATTGGCCTTCACCGCCTCCGCGTCGACCGGTGTGCCGTCGCTGAAGGTGACACCGTCCTTCAGCTTGAACGTGAACGACGACGCGTCGGGTGCCACCTCCCAGCTCTCCGCGAGCCACGGAGTGATCTCCCCCGTCTCCGGATCCTGATCCGTCAGCGAGTCGACGACTTGCCTGACGACGTAGATGGTCTGGTTGGTCCCGGACTGAGCGGGGTCCGAGCAGGTGGGAGCACCCGACAATCCGTAGCGCAGAGTGCCGCCGGCAGTGGGCTCTCCGGCATCGGCCGAGGTGGTTGCCCCGCCACCTCCGCAGGCTGTGAGCACGACACTCAGGGCAGCGACAGCGCTGACACCTGCAAAAACGGAACGTGAAGACACCGAGATACTCCGGATCTTGATAGGACGCCGTCGACGCGCACGCAGGCGCGCCGAGTCAGGCGGAGAGGGATGGAGAGAACAGCAGACCGAGTGAGAACTCAGCCGCGACAGATCGAACCGGTCAACCGGCACAGATCCACGTGAATACGGCCCCAGGCCGTGACGAAGCCCTCGCTGAGCTGCGTGGTGGTCATCGTTCCTCCATCGGTCCCGGCGGTAGCACCCTCACCCGCGTGTTTCACCCCGCGGGGGGTTGCTGCGACGTCGTAGAGCCAGGTCTCTCGGTCGCTCTGGATGGTGTTTCGCCGACGAGTCTACGACGACGCGGTCGGGCTGCGCCAATTGGGTCGGTTTCCTACCGACAAACTAGGTGAAGTTCTTGCGCAGTACTTCCCCGAAATGCTCGGCCTCCTCGAGGTGCGGATAGCCGGAGAAGATGAACTCCTCGATCCCGACGTCGACGTACTCGCGGATTCGCTCGGCCACCTCGTCGTGGCTCCCGACGAGGGCCGTGCCCGCTCCGCCTCGAACGAGCCCGAATCCGGCCCACAGATTGGGTCCGACCACAAGCTTCGTTCGATCCCCACCGTGCAGATCCAGCATTCGACGCTGCCCTTCGGACCCGATGCTGCGCAACGCTTTCTGGCGCCGCGCAACGAGTTCGTCGTCGACACCCGAGATCAGATTCTCCGCGACCTGCCACGCCTCCTCACTGGTTTCCCTCGTCACCACGTGCAGGCGAATCCCGCCACGAATGCTCCGCCCCTTCTCCCTCGCGGCGGCCTTGACCGCGGCGAGCTTGTCCGCGACCTGCGCGGGCGGTTCTCCCCAGGTCAGAAACACGTCCGCCTCGGAGGCTGCGACGTCGATCGCCTCCGGCGAGGACCCGCCCAGGTACACCTCGGGCAGCGGAGTAGGTGCGTACCCGCCGAATCCACCTGCAGGCCGGTCCACCTCGTAGAACTCACTGTGCACCGAGACTGCCTCGCCGTCGCCCACGGCTCTCGCGATCTGGAGGAACTCCTGCGCTCGACGGTACCGCGACTGCTTGTCCAGCGCGTCGCCGTATGCCCGCTGCTCGGCGTCGTCTCCACCGACGACGACATTCAACAACGCGCGTCCGGCCGACAATCGTTGGAAGGTACTCACCATCTGCGCGGACAGAACGGGCGCCACGGCACCGGGACGAAAAGCCACCAGGAACTTCAGATTCTTCGTCGCCGAAATCAGCGCCGACGTCACCAGCCACGCGTCCTCGCAATGCGCTCCCGTCGGCGTCAGAACCGCGTGAAAACCCAGCCGATCGACGGTCTGCGCGACCTGCGTGAGGTAGTCGAGCGACGCCTCCCGGTGGCCGGTGTCCGCAACGACGACTCCGGTGGCCCCGATGCCGACTCCGTGCGACGCGCCACCCAGACGTTCGTCGTCACCGCCCGTCGGGAGAAACCACGAGAACTTCGGTGTCACCGAGGCCTTCTGGCTCACTTCTGTTCGTGTCGCTTCTGTTCGTGTCACTGCTGTCTCCGATCAGCTCTACGCCGGCTGTCCGTCACTGCACATACGAGAGACCCGATCAGCATCATGCCACTGACCCCGAGTCCGAGGCCTGCCGCACGCCCGAAGTCGGTGTCGTCGGCCGCGAGCACCCCCAGGTAGATGCCCGGCACCGCGGCGAGGGAAATGGTTGCCGAAAGTCGTTGGGACAGTTGCAGAAATCCGGCCGCGACGCCGTTGGCCTGGGGAGGCGAGTACTCGAGCGTCATCGCGCGATTCGGTGCGTCCACGAATCCACTTGCCACGCCGGACAACACCGCGAGCACGACGAACGCCGGTACCGTCGCACCCCGGGGCAGGTATGCGATCACGCCGATGTAGCCGGCCACCACGAACAGTTCGAGCACGATCGCACCGACCACGGCACTTCGGCCGAACTTCGCTACGACCCTCCATCCGAACGCAGACGTCACCGCCATCAGAATCGAACTGCCGACCATGATCAGAGCGGCCTGCAGCGCGGGGTATCCCAGGCCCTCGATGAGGTAGAGACTCAGCACCGCCTGCAGCGCCAGCACGGCGCCGAACCAGAACATCGCAACGGCCGTCCCCAGCGTGTATCCCTTGGCGGCCAGCAGTGCAGGCAGGAGAACGGGTGTGCCGCCCCTCGACGCGAAACGCTTCTCCCAGAACCAGAAGCCCACCAGCAGTCCCACCGATCCGACCACCGACAGGGTCGAGAACACCGCGCCGAGCGAAGACACCATGGGCAGCAACAGCAGCAGCGTCGCGACACCGAGAGCGAGGAGGCCGAGCACGTCGATGCTGGCGCCGGAGCGTCTACTGGAATCCCTGCGTAGCCACAGGGAACCCGCGATCAGGGTCGCTACGGCGAACGGGACGTTGAGCAGCAACAGCAGGCGCCAGCCGACGTCTGGATCGGCAACGCCGAGAAGCGTTCCGCCGAGGATCGGACCACAGAGGCCTGCCAGGCCGCCCGCCGTGCTGTAGACACCGAGTGCCTTCGCGCGTTCGCGGCCACTGTACCGATCGGTGATGATGCCCAGAACCTGCGAGCTGACGGTGCCGGCACCTATCCCCTGTCCCAGCCGCGCTGCGACGATCATCCACGGCTCGGCCGCACCTGCCCCGATCAGGCCCATGACGGAGAACACACCGAGTCCTGCGAGGAACAACCGTCGTCGCCCGATGACGTCGCCCAGCCTGCCCGCCGGTACCAGCGCGAGACCGAACGTCAGGGAGTAACTCGCCAGAATCCACTGCACCTCGGACGTGCCCGCATCCAGTGACGACCGGATCGCGGGCACGCCGATACTCAGAACCGCGGAGTCCAGAAGGGTGGTGAACCCCGCTGCCGCGCAGACGTATACGTCCTTTCGCGAGACACCGGTTCGTTGCTGCTCGAGATCAGCCTGCAGCGCTGCTATCGGTCTCACCGGTCTTTCTCCACGTCAACGGTTCGCGAAGACCGAGATGACCACGCAACGTGGTCTCCGTGTACTCGGTCCGGTACGCACCGCGCTCCTGCAGTTCCGGAACCAGCCAGTCGACGATCTCGTCGAGGCCACCGGGGACGATGTACGGCGAGATGTTGAATCCGTCCGTCGCTCCTTCGCGGACCCATTTCGTGAGCTCGTCGGCGACCTGCCCTGGCGTACCGGCGAACCCGGAACGCGCCGTCGTCTCGATGGCGACCTTGCGTAGCGAGAGGTTCTTGGCCTCGGCCAATGCGCGCCACTCCTTGGCGATGGCGTTGGGATCCTTGCCGTCGCGGAACGCACCCCGGGTTCCGGAGATCGGCGCCGATACCGGATCCTCGGAGGGCAACGGCCCGTCCGGGTCGCGATCGGACAGATCCTTGCCCCAGACGAGGCCGACGAGCGACAGCGCGGTCGGACCGGTGAACTGTCCCTCCCGAACCCACCGCTCCTTCTCCTCCACCTCGGACGCGTTCTCCGCCAACACGATCTGAGTACCGGGAAGAATCTTGATGTCGTCCTCCGGACGACCCGCGGCGCGGAGCCGGGCGCGGATGTCGTCGGCGAAGGTCAGTGCCTCGTCGAAATCGGTTCCGTGTCGAGAGAAGATGACGTCGGCGTTCGCAGCAGCGAAATCGCGACCGGTCGACGAGTCACCGGCTTGGAAGATGACGGGATGCCCCTGCGCGCTGCGTGGCAGAGTCGCATCGAGCTCGAGGTCGAACTGGGACGTCGTTCTCGACACCCGTTGGACGGCGTTCTTCTCGGCCCAGTACTGGCTGTCACGCGAGGTCGCGAGTGCGTTGTCCGACCAGGAATCCCAGATGGCACGGGCAGTCCGGATGAACTGTCCGGCTCGCTCGTAACGCAGTTCGTGGTCGAGAAAGCCGCCGCGCCGGAAGTTCTCACCCGTCCACGCATTGTCGGTGGTGACGGCATTCCATCCCGCCCGGCCGTCGGACAGAACATCCAGGCCGGCCAGACGACGCGCGAGATCACCCGGCTCGTTGTACGTCGTGTTCTGAGTCGCGACCAGGCCGATCCGAGACGTGATGCCGGCCAACGCGGACAACTGCGCGATCGCGTCGGGACGGCCCGCGATGTCCAGGTCGAGGATCTTGCCTTCCTGCTCGCGCAGGCGCAGGCCTTCACCGAGGAAGAACGCGTCGAACAATCCCCGTTCCGCGGTCGTGATCATCCGGCGGAACGTCTCGAAGTCGATCTGCGAACCACTGGCCGAATCCGACCAGATGGTGGTGTGATTGACGCCTTGGAAGAAGACACCGAAGTGAACCTGGGCGTCGGGGCGGTACGGGCTCATGTCAGACCCTTTCGTAGCGGTTGGCGGGCCGAGTCAGGCCGAGGTTGGCGCGCAACGTCGATCCGGGTACGGGTCGATGTGCAACACCTGACTTCAACAGCGGCGGTAAGACGTAGCGCGCGAGGGCCGGAAGGTCCTCGTCGACGACGGTCGGAAACAGGCGAACGCCGTCGTATCGCGTTGCGATGTCGGTCAGAAGGTTCACCAATCCGGCCGCGTCACCGACGTATTCGCGCCGTCCGCTCGTCGGCGCACTCCCCTGCGAATTCAACAGCTCCGTACGTTCGGACGCCGTGACGCCGGACGCGTCGAGCGTGACGTCCAGTTCGAGGAACGTGAGCCCGTCGCCGCGGTGTGTGCTCTCGTTCGACTCGAGCACGACGTCGACCTGATCCCGGTCGTCTTCGGTACCGAAGACGACCAACTGCCCCTGCGGCGGCCTCGGCACGATCGCCGGGCCCTTCACCGAGAAGCTCTCGCCCTCGAAGTCCACGTAGTGCAGCTTGTCTCGGTCCAGGAAGCGTCCGGTCGCGACGTCACGCACAACGGCATCGTCCTCCCACGAATCCCACAACTGCCGTACGACGGTGATGGTGTCCGCCTGTTCGCGGTCCAGGTCCACCGCAGATTCGACGAGGGGACGGCCCCACGCCCGCGCCGCAGCAGCGTCGTCGACCCGCACCGGAATCCATCCGCCGCGGCCACGGGACGCGTAGTCCAGCGTGGCGAGCTGCGAGGCGGTGTGGAACGGCTCTGCGTAGGTGGTCCCGACGACGGGAACCAACCCGATCGTCGACGTGGTCGCAGCAACGAACGACGCGCGGTTGACGGCGTCGACCCGGGCGCTCACGTCCCCGGCGGGAGCCACGATGGAGTCGTCGAACGTCGCGAACGTGAATCCTGCGTTCTCCGCGGCAGCGACGCGGCGGCCGAGCACTCGACCGGACAGGGATTCGCTCGGTGCATGCGCCGCCCGACGCCATGCCGCTGAATGCGTTCCCTCCCCGTCCAGCTCGATACCGAGGGCGAAAATGCTCATACCAGAACCTCTTTCGGAGAACTTTCGGAAACCAGCGGCCGGCTGGGAATGCGGTGGCGCAGAACGGGAGCCACGTCGGACTGAAAAAGTTCCAGACTGCGGCGCTGTTGAGATGCGGTCACACCGTCGGCATCGGCGCTGAGGTGGATCACCTCGTGGCCGAACCGTTCGTGGTAGCGGCCGACCTTGTCGATCACCTGCTCAGGACTGCCGATCAACGCCGAGCTGCGCTCCACCAGGTCCTCCAACGTGTCGAAGACGACGGGCAGACCGGCTTTACGCTGCGCCGCGAGGCGTGCCTCGAAGGTGAAGCGGTACGCAGCGAGAGCTTCCTGCGAGGTCGGCGCCACGTGGAAGCCTGCTGTGCCTGCGCCGACGAGTGCGTCCTGTGGAGCACGCCCGTAGTGCTCCCACCTCTCGCGGTAGTGGCGTATGAGCTCGGCGTACGGCTGAACAGGGTTGCTGACGTTCGCCGAGAACAGCGGATCACCATAGCGCGCAGCAAGATCCACGGACTCGGTGCTGGTTGCGCTACCGTGCCAGATTCTGATGCGCTCCTGCAGCGGACGCGGGAGCGCCTTGGCGTTGTTCAACGACGGCCGGAACCGACCGGACCACGTCACGGTCTCGCTCTCCCAGAGCATGCGGAACAACTCGTAACCCTCGCGGTTACGGTCCCACTGATCGTCCGGGGTGACATGGAACAGATCTGCTTGCGCGCTACCGTTCCCCTTGCCGATGATCAGTTCGAGCCTGCCACCCGACAGGTTGTCCAGCGTCGAGTAATCCTCGAACGCTCGAACCGGATCCAACAGACTCAGCGTCGTGACGGCGGTGAACAACCCGATCCGCGACGTACGAGCCGCGATGTTGCTGAGCACCACCGGCGGCGACGACGAGATGAACGGGTCCTCGTGACGTTCACCGACCGCGAATCCGTCGAAACCCAGTTCTTCTGCGAGAACTGCAGTCTCGACCACATCCGTGAACCTCTCCGCAGGACTCTTCTTCTCCTGCGAGATCGGATCCGGTCGGTGGGCGATGAGGCTCATCAGCAGAAACTTCATTCTGCGCCCTCACAGCTCAAGGACTTCTCGAACGGGTGAACGCCGACTTCCGCCGAGGGCAGCGACCGATCGTAGAGCGCTGTGTACCCGGTGGACAGGTACAGCGCAACAGCCTCGGGCTGATTCCATCCGGTGGTCAGGTAGACACGGCGGTAACCCCGCTCGGACGCGATACGCTCGAGTTCGGCAACGACGAGCTTTCCGTAACCCCTCTTACGGTGCGAGGCCGACGTCCAGATGCGTTTCAATTCCGCAGTGGTGGCGTCGTACTGACGAAAAGCTCCCCCGGCCACCGGAACACCTTCGGCGATCGCCACCACCAGCGCACCGCCCGGTGGCTCGAACTCGTCAGCCGGATACGACGTCAACTCGCTGTACATCTGCCCCGGCGTGGTGTCGTACCGGCTCGAATACTCGAGTGCCAGCTCCTCGATCAGCGGCGCCGCCAGCGGATCGGTCTGGTGGACGGCAACGAACTGCAGTGCTGTGGTTCCCAGCGAGGTTGTCATGTTTCTCCTCCATCGGTCCTGGCGGGAGCACCCGCACGCACACGGCGTGATGGTTGCTGCGACGTCGTCGAGCCAAGCCAGGAGTGCAGCCTGCGAAATGACCAGAGTGGCAGTCTCGGTCGCTCTGGATGGTCTGGATGGTGTTTTCAGTTGTACGAACCGGGACCGGTGCTGTTCCATTCCCGATTGCTAGGAAATCTGTCGAGCTCCCAGCCGGAACAAGGGTGTCTCGGACGTCCCACCGTCGACCAGGTCCGCGACGAGCTCGCCGATCGCAGGCGCGAATTTGAAGCCGTGTCCGGAGAATCCACCGGCGACGGTCAGGTTCCCGACACGGTCGACGACGAAATTGGAGTCGGGCGTTGTGGTGTACAGGCAGGTCAGAGGGTCGGCTGATGCGGCGTCGACGCCGGGCAGCCAGGTGCGGGCATACGTCTGCAGTCGGTCGACACCGTCCTCGCGAGCGACGAAATTTCGCGTGTCGGGATCGACGATCGGTCCGGTTCCGTGTTCGCCGATCTTGACGCCCTCTTCGCCCTGCAGACCGTAGATCCCCTCACCGTCGAGTTCGGCGCCGGGGTGGTGGATGAAGCTCGGCCAGTCGGCCGAGGTGGTCGGTAGGAAGTGTGCGGGTTGTTCCTGTGTGGTGACCAGTTCGGGCAGGGTGACGTGCGAGTCGACTACCTTCGACGTCCAGGCACCTGCGGCGACCACGATGTGGTCGGCCACGTAGGTGTGCGCGTCGGTGGACACCTCGCTCGCGGAGATGCTGCGCACCGGACTGCCGTACTCGATTCTCGCCCCGAGGGCGGCAGCCGCAGCGGTGAACGCGGCCACACTACGGTCGGCGTGCAACCGCCCGGCGTCCGGGTGATAAAGCACGGTTGTGTCGAATTTCAGCCCTGCCCAACGCTTCTGTGCCTCACGCGGTTCGAGGACCTCGCTCGCCAGCCCGGCCTTCGCGAGCGCCTCGACGCGCGGAGTCACGATGACGGGTGCACCGTGATCGACGGCGCCCGTGAGCGTCAGTAGTTCTGTAGCGGTGTCGTTTTCGAGCTTTCGCCACAGTGTGTACGCACGCGCGGCGAGGTCAACGTAGTAGTCGTCGGCGTAGGCATGACGGAAGATGCGGGAAGTTCCGTGTGACGCGCCGTAACGATGGCCCGGCGCGAATTGTTCCAGCAGGGTGACACGGTGGCCACGCCGTGCGAGCACCCAGGCGGACGCCGCACCGATCACTCCGCCACCGACGACTACTACGTTCATGTACCGATTATCCAGCCTTGCGCGGCAGACCCGGCGGGTTGACGACCGATTCGGTGACTGCCTCGTCCTTCAGGCCCCACCGGTCGATGACCTTCTGGTAATCACCGGTCTCGATCGCATGGTCGATCGCCTCCTGCACGGCCTCGATGAGCCCGTTGTCCTTCTTCGTCGTCACGGCGATCTCACCCTGCAAAGCGTCGCCTGCTCCGGAGACCGTGCCGATGATCTTGCTCTCGCCACTGGTGGCAGCGTGATAGACAGCGCTCGGGTTCGGCCCGACGTAGCCGTCGATGCGACCGGAAGACAGTGCGAGGTAATAGTCGGACGTGTTCTGGTAGTAGGCGATCTCGGCCGGAGCCAACCCGTCGGCGATGTTGGCCTCGTTCCACTCCACCAGCAGCTGCTCCTGGTTGGTACCCGATCCGACACCGATCTTTTTGCCCGCGATGTCCTCTCGCTTGTCGACAGTCCAGTCCGTGTCCTTCTGCGTCTCGAACGCGAGGTTGTCCAGACGGTACGTCGCGAAGTCGTACTTGTCCTTGCGCTCCTCGGTGACCGTGACGTTCGAGATGAAGACGTCGTTCTCGCCCGAGTCGATCTTGACGAAGTTCTGCGCCCAGTCGGCGACGGTGATCTCGGGCTTCAATCCCAGGATGTCGGCAATGAGGATGCCGAAGTCGACCTCGGATCCGACGACGGTGGTGTCGTCGGTGGCGTAGAAGCGCAGCGGCGGGGCAGTTCCGGATGTTCCGGCGATGGTCAGCACGCCGCTGTCACGGATCGCCTGCGGAACCTTGGCTGCGATGTCGTCCACCTTGTCGGCGTGGACGCGGCCTTCCTGCTCCGGCGAGAGATCGAAGGTCTGACCTGTCTCGGTCACCACCTCGGATTCCGCCGCCGGCTCGCTGCATGCGGTGAGGGTCACGGCCGCAGCAGAGAGTGCAGACGCGAGGACAATAAGTCCCCGGTTGAATCTGGGCATGGTTGTTCCTTGTGTTGTGTGGGTGTGGAGGTCTAGAGAACGTGCGCGAGAAAAGCTTTGGTGCGCGGTTCCTGTGGATTGTCGAGCAGTTCGGAAGGAGTGCCTTGTTCGACGACCTGCCCGGCATCCATGAAGACGACGGTGTCGGCGATTTCCTTGGCGAATCCGACCTCGTGGGTCACGATCACCAGGGTCGCGCCTTCACGGGCCAGTCCTCGGATGACTTCGAGTACCTCTCCGACCAGCTCGGGGTCGAGGGCCGACGTCGGTTCGTCGAACAGAATCACTTTGGGACGCAGAGCAAGTGCGCGTGCGATCGCCACACGCTGCTGCTGCCCGCCCGACAGGCGTCGTGGATAGTCGTGTGCCTTGTCCTTCAACCCGACGCGCTCGAGAAGCGCGAGCGCCTCGGGTTCCACGTCGGCACGCTTGCGCTTCTGCGCGGACACCGGAGCTTCGAGCACGTTTTCGAGAACGGTCAGGTGCGGAAACAGATTGAAGTTCTGGAACACGAAACCGATCTGCGAGCGCTGCCTCAGGATGTCCTTGTTGCTGAGCTCGTGCAGTTTGTTGCCCCGACGACGGTATCCGACGAGGTCGCCGTCGACACGGACCGTTCCCTGATCGACCTTCTCGAGGTGGTTGAGGCTGCGTAACAGCGTCGACTTGCCCGATCCGGACGGACCGATGATCACCGTCACCTCGCCGGGCCGGACGACGAGGTCGACACCCTTGAGGACCTCGAGTGGTCCGTAGGACTTGTGCACGCCCCGGACCTCGACGGCGTACTTGCTGTTCTCGGTGGGCGTGGTGGCGTCGAGCGTCGTCATCGCGTAGCTCCTCCGCGCGGCGGTGCGGTGATCTCGGCAACCCGCTTGCGAATCTTCTGGATCGGCGTCAGGGGAATGGTCCGCACCGCGCCTTTGGCGTAGTGCCGTTCGACGTAGAACTGGACGACGGACAGAACCGAGGTCAAGATGATGTACCAGACCGTCGCGACCATGAGCAGCGGAACGACGCGGCCGTTACGGCCGTAGATGACCTGCACCTGGTAGAACAGCTCGGCGATCGCCATGACGGACACGATCGAGGTCCCCTTGAAGAGGCTGATCACCTCGTTGGCGGCATTCGGCAGGATGCCCCGCATCGCCTGTGGCAGAACGATCTTGAAGAACTCGCGCCGCTTCGGGATACCCAGCGCGGCAGCGGCTTCGAGTTGACCCTGGTCCACCGAGATGATGCCGGCACGGACGATCTCGGCCGAGTACGCCGCCTGATGAAGAGCAAGACCGATGATCGCGGCCGTCGATCCACTGATGACGTTGTTGACGTTGAACTCGAAGAACGCAGGACCGAAGGGAATTCCGAGCGTCAATGTCTGATACAGGTACGCGATGTTGAACCAGAACAGAAGCTGCACGATCAGCGGAATGGACCTGAACGCCCAGATGTAGAACCACGAAATGACCTGCAGAACAGGGTTGTTGGACAACCGAGCGACAGCAAGACCGATACCGATCGCGAACCCGATCAGCGTGCCCCAGAACGTCAGCTGGATCGTCAACCACAGCGCGGACATGACCGACGCCGCCGTGAAGTACTGAGCGAACGTCGTCCAATCCCAGCCCGGGTTGGTGGCCAGACCGTGGACGAACTGCGCCACGAGTACGAGAACCACCACGCTGACGATCCAGCGGAACGGGTGCCATTTCTTGGCGACGATCAGATCTTCGTCGTCGACGGTCGGTTCTGCGGCGGCGGGCCGCGCGTCCAATTGAGTCACCGGATCCACCGGGTGTGAGCATGCATGATCGAAGCCTTTGCCGAGGTAAGTAGAGCGAGGGGTGGTGCGATGCGGGTAGCGCGCTAGCTACAGCAGTACGTCGCGATACGGCACAGGTCGACGTGCAGACGACGCCACTGGGTCCGGTACAGCGGTGCGCTGTTCATGTGTCCTCCATCGGTCCTGGCGGTAGCACCCACACCTACCGTGAGGCAGGGGGTTGCTGCGACGTCGTAGAGCCAAGACGGGAGTGGAGCCTGCGGAACGACCAGTGGCCCAGTCTCGGTCGCTCTGGATGGTGACAGGAATGTATTCGCTCGATAGTGCAACCGTCAAGTCAGCGCAACCGATTTGTGCAGCGGCGCTTGACGTTAGGGTTCGAATCACCCTGATTTCAAACCTTGCATCCAGGAAGACGGATTGTTCGGAGTGCGTTGCAATCGAACACATGTTCGAGTACGTTCGAAGCCATGGGGAAGCCGGGGGGCATCGAAGAGCGGGTACGGAGCGAGGCCGACGCGGCTGCGCATATCCTCGACGGCCTTGCAGAGTCACGCAGGGCCGAAAACCGAGCTTCGGCCGAACTGATCCGCGGCCTGTACGCACTCGGAGAGTTCAGGCTGGCCACCGAGGCGGATATCCACAGCCAGGGCGGCGAAGCGGACGTGACACTCGCGCAGCGAGCCGTCGAATGCGAGGCCTCGGTGACTCTTGCTCTGTCGCGCACAGCGACTCGCGAGAGACTGATCGTGGGCAGGGAATTGGAGGAGCGACTCCCGGCCATCCTCGACGCATTCAGAGCGGGCGACCTCGACTATCAACGGGTTCGCACCGTCGCGCTCGTGCTGTCGAAAGCGAGCGACAACACCGTCCGCGGGATCGAAGCAGATGTTCTGGCCTCTGCACGTCGGTGCAGTATCCGTCGATTGCGCGAGCGCATCTGGGCGCACTGGTTCGACTACAACGAGGCCGAAGCACTGGCGGCACGCAAGGCAGCAGAATCGGAAGAACGGTGCGCATCGATCAAACACGGCGCCGACGGAATGGCCACTCTGTTCGCAAAGATGACCGCTCTCGAAGGCGTGGAATGCAATTCGGTTCTCGACGAGATCGCAGGCACGGTCTGCGCGCACGACCCGCGTTCCACGAGACAGCTGCGCGGACATGCTCTGGTTGCCTTGCCCCACCGCGACGAGGCCATCGCGTGCCTGTGCGGCAGGGAGGATTGCCCTGTCCGCGGATCGGGCTACCTCGGCCGGAGGCGTCGCCCTCACCTCCTGCAGATACTGATCAGCGCGGAAACACTGCTCGGTTTGGCCAGCGAACCCGCGACCCTCGGTGACGGCACCGTACTGGACCCCCACACGGCACGCCTCATCGCAGGCGACGCCCGCTGGCAGATACTTCTCACCGAATTTCTCGACGCCGCCAAGGCACAGAAAGCTGCTGCCGACGACAGTTCAGGTGACACGACACCCGAACCCGAGCCCGAGCCCGAGCCCATTACCGGATCACCAGGTGAGCCGAGAGCCTTCCGCATCATTGCACGGGGCCGAACCCGTTCAGCCGCCACACTTCCCGATCCGAATCAGGCGAGGACCGGCCGTAACGGCGCCGGACGAGATGTTCGTCTGTCGGCTGCCATCGACGCATTTCTGGCCGCTGTCGGCGAAAACCCCTCGCTTGCCTCCGGGATACACCCGGACGGTCACGGAGGGTTCAGCGAACCCCCTGCCGGTGCACTGACGTACCGGCCGTCGGCCGAGCTGGCCGCGCTGACGCGTGCAACCCATTGCACCTGTACGTTCCCTGGGTGCAGTGTGCCCGCCGCGCAGTGCGAGATCGACCATGTCGTTCCGTTCGATCACACCGACCCGCTGGCCGATGGGTGGACCGTTGCGTCGAATCTGCAGCCGCTGTGCGCGTTTCACCATCAAGCCAAAACCATGAAGCTCTGGGCTGCCGCGAAACTGGACGGCGACAGTGTGTTCTGGACATCGCGCTCCGGTCTGCGAAGAATTACACCGTCCTCCTTCGGCACGGTGATGGTCCCGGGCAACGGTGTACCCGCGCGCAAGAACAAACGCACACGCACGCCCCGACCGACCGCCCCCACCGGCGATCCACCCGACGAGCTGTATGCACCCACGTGGTGGGAAACGTACATCGGTGAGTACAGCGAATACGGCGACGTGGCCGACACCGATCGGGCTGCCTACGTGCCGTCGCTCGGTGACATCGCGCGACTGACAGACCCCACGGCACGTGCCGACGCGATTTTCCTCCGAGAACGATTCCTCGAACATCGCGCAGTCGTGACCGCGCGTGAACGCTACCGGCCGCCGCCGTTCTGACGAACAGGCGGCACGACCGAATTCAACGCTGCGAGCGCAACCGAGGTGAACGCTCGCACCCCGACGTCGATGGCGACGTCGGGGTCGGGCGCGTACCAGGGGCTGTGACCGTTCGGCACCGGAACCCTGCTCGCCACTTCTTCCGCCAGACCGGTGCCGAAGTACCAATAGACAGACGGGACACCGAAACTGGTGCCGTATTCGCCGAAGTCCTCCGAACCGGTGACCGGGTCGACCACGGTGAAGCCGTGCTCGCCGAACTCGGTTTCGAGCGCCGATCGAACGGTCTCGAATGCGGCGACATCGTTGACGTTCAGCGGGAAGTGCACCGTGTGCTCGAATTCGGGTTCTGCCTGGAGGCCGCTGGCCTGGGCTTCGGCAACGACGATTCGACGCACGGATCGCTCGATCAGAGACCGCACCTCCTCGGTGAACGACCGAGCGTTGACGGTGAACGTCAATTCGTCGGGAAGGATGTTGCTGACGGTGCCCGCATGAATCGTGCCCACCGATACCACCGCCGTCTCGTTCGGCGGAACCTCCCTGGACACGATGGTCTGCAAACGCAGGATCATCGACGCCGCCAGCACGACGAGATCGACGGTCTTGTGCGGACCGGCAGCATGCCCACCGTCGCCGCGCAGAGTTATCTGCCAGGTATCGGCAGCGGCTTGCAACACCGCGGGCCGTGACCCGACGGTGCCCGGAGCAAGTGCGCCGCTGGCATGCTGCCCGAGCACGATGTGCGGGGTCGGATGATCGTCGAAGATTCCCGACGCCAACTGCGCGCGTGCCCCCGATCCGACCTCCTCCGCAGGCTGGAAGATCGCGACGACGGTGCCCGACCACCGGTCCCGCACCGCCAGGAGCCTGTCGATCGTGCCGATCAGCGACGTGATGTGCACATCGTGGCCACAGGCATGCATCGCACCGGTAGTGCTCGCGTACGGAACGCCCGTCTGCTCCGCGATGGGCAGCGCATCTATGTCCGCGCGAAGGCCGACCACCGGCCCCGGCCCGTTCTCCAGCGTCGCGACGAGACCGGTCACGGTGTCCGACGTGGACACCTGAAGTCCGCGGCCGCGTAACTCGTCGGCGATCACGGCCGTAGTCCGTCTCTCCTGGAACGCCACCTCCGGCCAACGGTGGAAATCCTCGTACAGTTCGCGCAGTCGAGATGGCCGCACCGCCGCCAACGTCGTCATCCAGATCTCCCGTCGAGTGAAGACACTTCGGTCAGGAGGTTAGTTCCCGTACCTTCACATCTCCCTGGATTCGACGCCAAGAGAAGTGCACGATTGCCCTGAAGGCCCACGAAGACAATGCTTTTCGCGCACTCGGAAAACTCAGAATCAGGCTGATTCTATTGCCGGTCTCGGCAGAGGCGCTGTCACCACTGAACACCGTTGCCCTACGCGGTCACCAGATGTTCACTCCATCATTAGACGCTCGATGATTCGAAACCTTCTCCGTGGTCTGCAGGAACGCCATCATCGGTTCATGGCCCCAACGACAACAGCATGGCAGTGGCAGTTGGACGCGGTTTGCCGTGGGCACGGCACCACCGAAGACTCCGCAGGCCCCGATCCGATCTCCGATGTGTTCTTCTCCCCGTCGGGCGAAGGCAGGACCGAACGGCGCCAGCGCGAGAACAGGGCGAAGGTGCTGTGCGAACAATGCCCGGTCATCGTTCAGTGCCGTCAGTTCGCCCTCGCGACCAACGAGCCGTTCGGAGTGTGGGGTGGAATGACCGCCCGCGAACGGGCCCTGCGGCGCACGGCACTGAAGAAAGCCGGCTAGATCGCACTTCCCGCGAGTGGAAAACGTCGCGAGTGGAAGACTGTAGGGGTGAGCGACACGGACGAGCCCCAGCGTTGGACCTACCTGATGGACATGGACGGTGTGCTCGTCCACGAGGATCACCTCATACCCGGCGCCGACGCGTTCGTCGCGGAGCTGCAGGCGAACGAGATTCCGTTCATCGTGCTCACCAACAACTCGATCCGCACACCCCGCGACCTGCGCGCGAGGCTCGAACGCACCGGCCTGAACATCCCCGAGAAGTCCATCTGGACGTCGGCACTGGCGACGGCCAACTTCCTGGGGAACCAACGTCCCCGCGGCAGCGCGTACGTCGTCGGCGAATCAGGTCTGACGACGGCGCTGCACGACATCGGATACGTGCTCACCGACTCCAACCCGGACTACGTCGTGCTCGGTGAGACCCGCACCTACTCGTTCGAGGCCATCACCACCGCCATTCGCCTCGTCGAGAAGGGCGCTCGGTTCATCGCCACCAATCCCGACGCCACCGGGCCGTCGCGAGAAGGCTCCCTGCCCGCGACGGGGTCCGTCGCAGCCCTCATCACCAAGGCAACCGGCAAAGAGCCGTACTACGTCGGGAAGCCGAACGCGCTGATGATGCGCTCGGCGCTGCGCGCCATCGGCGGTCACTCCGAAAGCACGCTGATGATCGGTGACCGCATGGACACCGACGTTCTCTCCGGACTCGAAGCAGGCCTGCAGACCATCCTGGTACTCACCGGAATCTCCACGAAGACGTCCGTCGAGAACTACCCGTTCCGCCCGACGAAGGTGATCAACTCGGTCGCCGATCTCGTCGGCCGGACCCAGTCGCCGTTCTGATGGCGCCCTCGCCCACCGGTACACCGACCTTCGTTCTGTCACGCAGCACCTACAACGTCGAAGCAGACGGAGTGGAGAACGCGTACGCGTCGACGGACGACGCCGTCGCAGCCGTCCGCAGTGGAACGCCCGTCGTCGGTGCCCTGCCGTTCGACGACGCCGACCCGGTGGCCCTGACACACCCGACATCACTGCATCGAACCGACGGTCCCTGGCGAGCGTTCACGACTGTGCTGCCCCGGGTCCGCGTCGGAGAACAGATCCCTTCTGCGGAGGAACACGTCGCGCGCGTGCGCGCACTGGTGAACAGCATGCGCGACGGGTCGGTGCAGAAAGTGGTGCTGGCGCGATCGCTCCGATTGTTCGCCGACTCCCCGATCGACCCCATGGCCCTGCTCGGCACCCTCGTCGAGAAGGACGTCCTGGGAAACGGCTATGCCGTCGACCTCTCCGCAGCGGGGGCAGAGCATGCGGGCTCGTACCTCGTCGGGTCGAGCCCGGAGCTGTTGATTCGGCGCCACGGCCGCGCCGTGACATGCCATCCATTCGCCGGAACCGCGGCGCGCAGCGACATCCCCGACGAGGACGCCGCCATCGCCGCTCGCCTCGCAGCCAGCGCCAAGGACCAAGCCGAACACCGATTCGTCGTCGACGAGATCAGGTCCGCACTGGAACCGCTGTGCAGCGACCTCGACATCCCGCCGGAACCGCAGCTCAGCAGCACCCCGCAACTGTGGCACCTCAGCACACCCATCACCGGGACTCTGCGCGACGCGGCGACGACCTCGCTCGATCTGGCGATCGCCCTGCATCCCACACCTGCCGTCGCGGGCGTACCGCGCCGGGCGGCGATGGACGCGATCAAGCGGATCGAAGGACCACGGGGCTTCTACGCAGGCGCAGTCGGATGGGCCGACGCCGTGGGTGACGGTGAATGGATGGTGGCCATCCGAGGCCTCGAACTCGCCGCCGACGGCCGCTCGGCCCTCGCCACCGCCGGCGGCGGGATCGTCGCCCAATCCGACCCCGACGCCGAACTCGCCGAAACGACAGCCAAGTTCCGAACGGTACTGGCCGCCTTCGGCGTCTGAGCTCAGCCGAGCGCCTGCTTCAGGTCCGCGATGAGATCCTCGGTGTCCTCCAGGCCGATCGAGATACGAACGACCCCGTCGGAAAGACCCACTGCAGCACGGCCTTCCGGCCCCATGGCGCGATGCGTCGTGGTCGCAGGGTGCGTGATGAGAGTCTTCGAGTCGCCGAGGTTGTTGGAGATGTCGACGACACGCAGAGCGTCGAGCAACTCGAACGCACGCTTCTTGCCTTCCCCCTCGGGAGCAGCGAGCTCGAACGTGACGACGGTTCCGCCGCCCGTCATCTGACTCTTCGCCAGCTCGTGCTGCGGATGTGACTCCAGGAACGGGTATTTCACCCACGACACCGCAGGATGGGATTCGAGGAACGTCGCGATCTCGAGCGCCGACTGCGTCGAATGACGCACCCGAACCGGCATGGTCTCGAGACCCTTGAGCAGCGTCCACGCGTTGAACGGGCTCAGCGCAGGGCCGGTATGACGCATCAACGTCTGCACCGGGCCCTCGATGTACTCCTTGCTACCGAGAATCGCACCACCGAGGACACGGCCCTGGCCGTCGATGTGCTTGGTGCCGGAATACACCACCACATCCGCACCCAAATCCAAGCTCTTCTGCAGCAACGGCGTCGCGAACACGTTGTCCAACACCACCGTTGCGCCCGCCGCGTGAGCAAGCTCGGACACACGCCTGACGTCCACCAGCGACTGCATCGGGTTCGACGGCGTCTCGAAGAACACCGCAGTCGTCGGTACCGACAGCGCCTCTTCCCACTGCGCGTTGTCTTCACCGTCGACGAACACGGTCTCGACGCCCCACCGCGGGAGGATCTCGTTGCACACCACGAAGCACGAACCGAACAAGCTGCGCGCAGCCACCAGACGGTCACCCGCCTTCAACAGCGCACCGAGGGCCGTGAACACCGCCGACATACCGCTGGAGGTACCGAAGCACGCCTCGGCGCCCTCGATCAACCGCAGTCGCTCCTCGAACATCTTGACCGTCGGATTGCCGTACCGCGAGTAGACGAAATGATCGATCTCCCCGGTGAACGCCTGCTCGGCCGCACCTGCGCTCTCGTAGACGAAGCCCGACGACAGATACAACGCTTCCGCATTCTCGTCGAACCCGGACCTCATCAACCCGCCGCGAACACCCAGCGTTCCCTGCCCCACACCGTCAGGCAGCTTCTTGTCGAAGCCTCCGCCCTTGGGCAGGCCCGGAATCCTCTGCTCGCTCACTGCTGCCTCCACGGAAGTCCTACTGCACGCCACCCGACGACGCCGCGGTGACCGTCGGCGTCGGTTGCACCCTCGAAACCGTCGAGCACGTTGTAGGACGGGCCGATACCCGCGGCCGTCGCGGCCTCCGCCGCACCGATGGAACGCTGACCGGAGCGGCACAGGAACACCACCGGGCGCTCGCCGTCGACACCGGCTTCCTTCAGCTGATCGACGAAGTTCTCGTTCCGCGCGCCGTTCGGGTAGCTCACCCACTCGATCAGGTGAGTGGGCCGCTCGATCGACGACGTGTCCGGGACGCCGACGTACTGCCACTCGGCGTGCGTGCGGACGTCGACCAGAACTGCCTCGGGATTGTCACGAAGCAGCTCCCAGGCCGCCTCCGGGGTTATGTCACCTGCGTAAGTCACGGATCAAGCCTTTCATACGTTGCACACCAGCCATTTGTCGTCGACGCGGACGAACTTCCACACCTCGCTCGACGTAGCCCCGGTCTTCTCGAACTTCGTCGGCACCGTGACGACCCCGCGGTCACCGTTGATCTCGTACTCACTGGGAGCCCCGTCGACCACAAGTTTGCCGTTCTCCTCCACATCGGCAACCCGAGCGTCGGTGTAGTCCTGATCGGACCCGGTGACGAGGCTGCTCACCTGCTCGTCACAGGTGACGGCGCGCAGAGCGTCGGCGTCGCCCTCGTTCTGGGCGTCGACGAACTCGGTGATGCTGTCGGTGAGCAACTGAGCCTGAGTGACGTTGTCCTCGGCGGGAGCGAACCGAGCCGCGAGAAAGATTCCGGCGAGCATCACGACGACGATGCCGACGGCGATCAGAAACGGCCACGCGTTCGGCGGGCGGCGTTCACCCGACGCGGCAGCTGCTGCAGACGCGTTGTTCTGCGCTTCCTCACGACTGTCGACCCACTGTTGCCTACGTTCACGCCACGACGCCATGGCGACAATCTTCCCCGCCCGGCAAACCTCTAGTGCTGCTGGGGTCCGACTGGAATGTCGCCGCGCAGGGTGATGCGGTGCATCTTGCGGTGCTCGGTGCCGTAATCACGGTTGGCGTAGTGCGAGGTGCTCCGGTTGTCCCACAGCACCAGGTCACCGAGACGCCAGCGGTGACGCACCACGTGCTCCGGCTTGGTCAGATGCGCGTACAGGAAGTCGAGGATGCCCCGACTCTCCGCCTCGGAGACACCGACGATGTGCGACGTGAAACCAGGGTTGACGAAAATGCCCTTGCGACCGGTCTCCGGGTGCACCCGAACAACCGGATGCTCGACGGGTACCAGCGCAGTCACCTCTTTGCCGTCCCAGACGTTGCCCTTGCCTCCTCGCTTCTGCGCGAGGTAGTAGCCGAACTCGCGGTTACCGTCGTGCACCGCGGTCAGCTGGTCGATCATCTGCCGCACCGGCGCAGCCAACGACTCGTAGGCGAGCTGACTGTCCGCCCAGTTGGTGTCACCCCCGTGCGGAGGGAGGACGACGGGCCGCAGAATCGACCCCATCGGCGGACGCTCCATGAACGTCACGTCCGTGTGCCAGATGTCCGCGAACCCGTTGTCCTGACTGTCGAGGGCATAGACCTCGGCAGCGACATGACCACTGTCGTGCACCGGATGCCCCGCCGTCAGCTCGCCGAGCCGTCGACCGAAATCGATCTGCCCCGCATCGTCGAGGGACTGCCCGCGCAGTACCAGAACCTTGTGCTCGACCAGTGCGTCGCGCACCGCTCGAATGTGCGCATCGGACGCCGACGCCACATCGAGCCCGATCACCTCGGCACCGAAACTCGGGCCGAACTTGTCGAGCGTGAGTGAAACCGTGGTTTCCACAGTGGTCATGTCTGTCCTCGATTCATGATGGTCGCGGACGTTTCGACGGCGAGCCGCATGGCCCGTCCGCGCCGAGACCGTGGTCGGTGCAGCCGTACTGGATGTGTGACGAAAGAAGCGAAGGGCGCTCAGAGGGCCCGGTGCGCGGGAGAGGTCACCGACAACACATGGTGGTGCAGGTACGACAAAGGTCCAGGGCGATTCGCCGGACCAGGAATGTCGTCTGCATGATGCAATTCCTACCTGAAACCGGGAAATAGCTCAAGTCCGGATGCCTTGGAGTGTGCCCGGAGTGCGACGTAGCCTTGAGTGACGACCACCAGCCCAGATCAGGTAACACTTAATTTATGCTGGGGTGTCCGTACATGCCCTCGACGAAGGTAGTTCGCTGCACATGACCGATCAGACTCGTCCACTCCGCGTCGCCATCGTCGGCGCCGGACCCGCAGGCATCTACGCCGCCGACGCACTCATGAAGTCCGACACAGATGTCAGTATCGACCTGTTCGAGCGCATGCCCGCACCCTTCGGCCTCATCCGCTACGGCGTCGCACCGGACCACCCCCGCATCAAAGGCATCATCACCGCCCTGCACAAGGTCCTCGACAAGCCACAGGTCCGCCTGCTCGGCAACATCGACTACGGCACCGACATCACCCTCGACGACCTCCGCCGCTTCTACGACGCCGTCATCTTCTCCACCGGCGCCAACGCCGACCGCGCACTGAACATCCCCGGCATCGACCTCGACGGCAGCTACGGCGCCGCCGACTTCGTCTCCTGGTACGACGGCCACCCCGACGTCCCCCGCACCTGGCCCCTCGACGCCGAGAAAGTCGCCGTCCTCGGCGTCGGCAACGTCGCCCTCGACGTCGCCCGCGTCCTCGCCAAGACCGGCGACGAACTCCTCCCCACCGAAATCCCCGCCAACGTCTACGAAGGCCTCAAAGCCAACAAGGCCCTCGAAGTCCACGTCTTCGGACGCCGCGGACCCGCGCAAGCCAAGTTCACCCCCCTCGAACTCCGCGAACTCGACCACTCCCCCAACATCGAGGTCATCGTCGCCCCCGAGGACATCGACTACGACGAAGGCTCCGAAGCCGCCCGCCGCGGATCCAAGCAGGTCGACATGGTCGCCAACACCCTGCAGGACTGGGCCATCCGCGACGTCGGCAACCGCCCCCACAAACTGTTCCTGCACTTCTTCGAATCCCCCACCGAAATCCTCGGCGAGAACGGCAAGGTCGTCGGACTACGCACCGAACGCACCGAACTCGACGGCACCGGCAACGTCCGCGGCACCGGCACCTACAACGACTGGGACGTCCAAGCGGTCTACCGCGCCGTCGGCTACCTCTCCCAGAACATCGCCCAACTCCCCTTCGACGACCAAGCCGGCACCATCCCCAACGAAGCAGGCCGCGTACTTGCCTCACCGGGTCATTCCGCAGACTCCACTCCCGGCCAATCCCCGTCCTCGACCACCCCGGTCCCGGCCACCTACGTCACCGGCTGGATCAAGCGTGGACCCGTCGGCCTGATCGGCCACACCAAGGGCGACGCCAACGAAACCGTCGCCAACCTCCTCGAGGACGCACCGAACTTCACCGGCGCCACCGACCCCGATCTGGACGCGGTCACGACGTTCCTCGAAGACAAGAAGGTCCCCTTCACCACCTGGGACGGCTGGTACCGCCTCGACGCCCACGAACGCTCCCTCGGCGAACCCGAAGGCCGCGAACGCGTCAAGGTCGTCGAACGCGAAGAGATGGTCGCCGCGTCGAAGGAATGAGCACGTTGCGTTCCCGTGAGTAGTTCTGCACAGCACTTGTGTAGAACCACTCACGGGCACATCAACGAAGGACGAACCCTGAGTAGCCTTTCTCGGCGACCTCGTTGCACTTCTTCTCGTACTCCACGCAGCCGCCGACATAGGGCATGAAGATCTGCGGTTTCCCCGGAATGTTGGCTCCCATGTACCACGAGGCGGCCTTCGGAAACACCGTGTACGACGCCATCTCGTTGACGTGCGCCACCCAGCCGTCCTCTGCTTCCTGGGCGGGTTCGATGGTGTCGTATCCGTGAGAGCTCATGTAACCCAGTAGTTCCGCCGCCCATTCGACGTGTTGCTCGATGGCGGTGACCATGTTCGCCAGCACGGACGGGCTGCCCGATCCGGCAATGAGAAGCAGATTCGGGAAGCCTGCGACACCGAGGCCCAGGTAGGTGGTCGGTCCGTGCTGCCACTTGTTCTTCAGCGTCTCGCCGCCGACGCCGGTGATGTCGATACGATCGAGAGCACCGGTCATGGCGTCGAATCCGGTGGCGAGGCAGAGCACGTCGAACTCGTACTCCGCATCTCCGGTACGCGCTCCCGCGGGAGTGATCGATTCCAGTGGTGATTTCCGTAGATCCACCAAGGTGACATTGCCTCGGTTGTAGGTTTCGAAGTAGTTCGTGTCGACGCAGATTCGCTTGGCACCCAGCGGGTAACCGCGCGGGATCAACGATTCGGCAGTATCAGGGTCCTCGACAGTGGCGCGAATCTTGTCCCGGACATAATCGGCGACGGTGTCGTTCGCCTCGTCGGTGAGCATCAGGTCCTGATAGGCACCCAAGAGGGCGAATCCACCTTTGCCCCATCGCCCGTCGAACTCTTTCACCCGATCTTCGTAGGGCACATCCAGCGCGTTCTGCTCGTTGTCTCCACGCTCGACACCGGCCGACGACGCACGCGCCCGACGCCTACGCTCGGGATAGTTTGCCTTTACCTCGCGCTCGAACTCGGGGTCGAGCGGCCCGTTGAGCGCCGGCACCGAGAAACTCGCCGTACGTTGCAGCACGGTCAGGTGTTCAGCGACCTTCGCGACCTCCGGAATGAGCTGAATGCCCGACGACCCCGTGCCGATCACCGCTACGCGCTTGCCGCTGAAATCGACCCCCTCCTTGGGCCAGTCTCCGGTGTGGTAGGTCCTGCCTGCAAAGCATTCCAGCCCAGGGATGTTCGGCGTCTGAGGAACCGACAGACACCCCGTTGCCATGATCAGAAACTGCGTCGTGACCCCCGCTCCGTCGGCGTATACCGTCCAGGTCCGCGTGTCCTCGTCGTACCGCGCCGACCGCACTCGCGTTGTCAGCGAGATGTCGCGTCGGAGATCGAATCGATCTGCAACGTGCTGTAGGTACTCGAAGATCTCGGGCTGCGCCGGATATCGCTCTTTCCACTTCCACTCCTGCTGCAACTCGTCGTCGAACGAGAACGAGTAGTCGACGCTCTCGACGTCGCACCGCGCACCTGGATACCGGTTCCAGAACCAGGTTCCTCCTACGTCGTCGCCTGCCTCGAAGAGATGGACGTTCAGGCCTTGGCCTCTGAGCTTCCACAGCAGGTAGAGGCCGGAGAAGCCGGCGCCCACGATGATCGCGTCGTGAGAACATCTCGTATTAGTGCGCATGATTAGCACGGTATTGGTGTAGCCTGGTTGTGTCAACGGTCACAAGCGCGGAGGGAGCAACCATGACCGACCAGTCACGTTGCCCAGTAGCCCATTTCGATCACAACTCGCCCGAGCACTCCGCTGACCCGATCGGTTCTTACAGCAAGTTTCGGTCCAAGCACGACATTGCATGGAGTGAGGCCAACGGAGGCTACTGGGTTCTCGCCGGATACGACGCAGTCTTCGAGGCCGCCCGCAACGACGACATCTTCACTTCACGCAGGACCCCCTCCGGTGGCGACGGACTGTCGGTGGTCATCCCCAAGACCCCTATGCATCAGCACATCCCGATCGAGCTCGATCCACCGGAGTTCCGGAAGTATCGCAAGATCGTCAACCTGATCACCGCGCCCGCCGCCGTCGGCCGGATGACGGACATGATCGCGCACTACACGACCTGGTTCATCGACGAGGTGATCGAAGCAGGCGAGTGCGACTTCTCGGACATCATCGGGGTGCCGTCGATCGTCACGATCGACTGGCTGGGAATTCCCACCGACGAGTGGCGTCGCTACTCCTCCGCGCACCGAGCAACTCTCGCATCTCCTCAGGACAGCCCGGAGTTCAAGCAGGCCGTCGAGGTGGACCTTCCCGCGTGCTCCGCACAGATGCACGAGACCATCGCCGCACGCCGCGAAAACCCCACCGACGACGCCATCAGCTTCCTCGTTCAGCAGTCCATCGACGACCGCCCGATCACCGACGACGAGGTCTTCTCCATCGTCGAGTTGCTCATCTCCGGCGGCGTCGGGACTACCGCATCACTGGTGAGCCAGGCTCTCGTCTGGCTGCATCAGCATCATGACGCTCGGCAGAAGCTGATCGACGATCCGTCCCTGCTCGACCACGCGGTCGAGGAGTTTCTTCGGTATTTCTCCCCCACTCAGGCACTTGCCCGCACCGTCACCCAGGACATCGAGTTCAAGGGGTGCCCGATGCGTGAGGGTGACCGTGTTCTTCTGTCCTGGGCGTCGGCAAACCGCGACGAGGCCGCCGGATTCGAGAACCCCGACGAACTGGATATCGAGCGCTGGCCCAACCGGCACACGGCTTTCGGGGTGGGGGTACATCGTTGCGCCGGTTCGCATCTGGGCCGGGCGATGGCGTGTTCACTCATCGGCCAGATTCTCGAACGCATGCCGGACTTCGCCATCGACGAGTCCAAGATGCAGCGCTACATCCGGCAGGGCGTCAACGTGGGATTCCGTTCGCTCCCTGCAACGTTCACGCCAGGCGTTCGTCGCTCGATGTCCGCGTGAAGGGTAGAACCGCACTGGTCACTGGTGCAGGCGCAGGGATGGGCAAGGCCACGGCCCTCGCCTTCGCGAGGGAGGGCGCAGACGTCGTCGCCGCCGACATCGATGAAACTGCAGGGAAGAATACGGTTGACGAGATCGAATTTCTTGGTGCACGAGCCGAGTTCGTCAAGGTAGACGTCGCAGACTCCGGGCAGATTCACGATATGGTCGACGCCACCATCAGCAGCTTCGGCCGGCTCGACTTCGCCGTCAACAATGCAGCCATTGCTCCCGATCGTCTGCGTATCGTCGATGTCGACGAAGCCGAGTTCGCCCGGATGCTGACGGTCAATCTCACTTCTGTACTGCTGTGCATGAGATTCCAGATCAGAGCCATGCTCGACGCCGACCGCGGTGGTTCCATCGTCAACATCGGTTCCGTCCGATCCCTCCGCGCGCTCGCTGGATCGCCGGGCTACACCGCAACGAAGCACGCAGTCGTAGGCCTGAGCAACACCGCTGCACTCGAATACGCCTCCGACGGAATCCGCGTCAACACGGTCTGCCCTGGTCCGATCGATACCCCGATGCTGCGGCAGGCGCGCGCACGCCGCGGAGAAACGGCAGAGTCCGACACCAAGACTCGTACCCCGTTGGGCCGACTCGGCACAGCGGACGAGGTGGCTCGAACCTCACTGTGGCTGTGCTCGGACGCAGCCTCGTTCGTCACCGGACAAACCATCGCCGTCGACGGCGGATTTTTGACACCATAGAGATCGACACGCAAAGGATTGGAACAATGACCAGCACCACCGACATCAGCACCGTCGTCACCGACAGAGCGTTCCTGGAATGCCCGCGCTGGCACGACGGACGGATCTGGATCTCGGATCTCTATGCCCACGAGGTACTTTCGATCGGAGACGACGGTGATGTTCGCGTCGAAGCGAATCTGACCGATCGCCCCTCCGGTCTCGGTTGGCTGCCCGACGGACGTCTGCTGATCGTCTCCATGGTCGACGGGCTCGTGCTACGACGCGAGAACGACGGCACCCTCGTCACTCATGCCGACGTGTCCCACCTTGCGACAGGCAAGTTGAACGACATGGTCGTCGACGAGCGCGGACATGCCTACATCAGCACCTTCGGTTTCGAGTTCCGCAGCCGGTCGTACGTCGAATCCGCGGTGCTCATCCATGTAGCTCCCAACGGTGACGCCGACGTCGCGGCCGGAGATCTACTGTTCCCCAACGGATCCGTCATCACGAAGGACCGCACCCTGGTCGTCGCCGAGTCCATGGGCAACCGATTGACCGCATTCGACATCGCCGACGATGGTGGCTTGTCGAACCGTCGCACCTGGGCGGCGTTCGGTCCCGAGGTTCCCCGCACCACGGTCAAGGACGCGATGAGCGCAGCACAGGTCGCACCGGACGGCATCAGCCTCGACTCCGAAGGTGCAATCTGGGTTGCAGATGCCCTGCATCAGAGATTGATCCGTGTCATCGAAGGCGGGGAGATCGTCGAAGAGAAAGTCTTCCCGACAGGTGTGTTCGCCTGCATGCTCGGCGGGCAGGACGGCAGGACCCTGTTTGCCTGCGCTGCACCGTCGTCCTCGGAGCACGCACGCCAGGACACCCGGGACGCGAGCCTACTCTCGGTCAGGGTCGACATACCGGCGTAACCCGAAGAAGAAGGGCCCCTCTTACGTAAGAGGGGCCCTTCTTCGTGGGAAAAGCTAGTTCGCGAACTGAATCAGCTTGGTCTCGAGGAACGAACTAAGGCCTTCGACGTTGCCTTCACGCCCCAGGCCGGACTGCTTGTATCCACCGAAAGGCTGCGTGACGCACATGTCCCAGCCGTTGATCGAGATCTGTCCCGTGCGGACGCGTCGGGCGATGCTCTCCGCGAGCGCAGTATCCTCGGCGTACACGGCTCCGGAGAGTCCGTAATCGGAATCGTTGGCGATGGCGATGGCCTCCTCGACATCGTCGAACGGGATCACCACGACGACCGGACCGAAGATTTCTTCTTGTGCGATGCGCATGTCGTTGGTGACGTCGGCGAAGAGCGTCGGCTCGACGTACCAGCCCTTGTCCAACCCGGCCGGGCGTCCACCACCGGTCACGAGCCTGGCGCCCTCGGCCTTGCCGACCTCGATGTAGTCGAGTACGCGGGTGCGCTGTCGCTCGGCGGCGAGCGGTCCGATCACGGTGCCGTCCTCACGTGGATCGCCCACGGACACCGATTCGAAGATCGTCTTGACGGTCTCCACCACCTCGTCCTGACGGTGACGCGGGACGACGATGCGGGTGATGGCCGCGCAGACCTGACCGCTGTGGCCGATACCTGCGAACGCAAGGCCGGGGAACACCTTGTCGAGGGCGATGTCGTCGGCGATGATGCCTGCAGATTTTCCGCCCAGTTCCAGCGTGACCCGTGCGATGCGCTCACCGCAGATGCTCATGATCTTGCGTCCGGCGATGGTCGATCCGGTGAACGAAATCTTGTCGACGTCTTTGTGCCGCACCAGATATTCACCGGTCTCACGGCCACCTGGCAGCAGGGAGATGACGCCCTCGGGCAGACCGGCTGCTTCGAGTGCTTCGGCGAGCAGCATGGTACTGACCGGGCCTTCGGGTGCAGGCTTGAGCACGACCGTGCAACCGGCGGCGAGTGCAGGCGCGATCTTCAGCGAGGCCGTGGCGACCGGGCCGTTCCACGGGATGATCGTCGCGACGACGCCGATGGGCTCGCGGACGAGCTTGCCGTGGCCTTCGGGCCAGCTGCGCTCTTCTTCGAATTCGAATCGTTCGTGAAGGGTGGAGGCGTCGCCCCACATCTTGAGTGCGTTGTTGTGGAATGCGACGCTCGCGCCCGCCGGTGCGCCGATCTCGGCGGTGAAAGCGGTCGCCATGGCGTCGAATCGCTTCTCCACCTCTTCTTGGATACGGATGAGGTACTTCGACCGTTCGGCGGCGGTGAGACGCGGCCATGGGCCTTCGTCGAACGCCTTCCGTGCGGCAGCGACGGCTTTGTCGATGTCGGCTGGCTGCGCTTCGGGAACGGTCGCGAGCAATTCCTCGGTGATCGGGGAGACGACTTCGATCACTTCGTCGCTGGACGGCTCGACCCACTTTCCTCCGATGAACAGTTTGTCGTAACTCTTGAGTGTGGTGGGGACTGTAGCGGTCATCGGTACATCACTCCTGTTGTTGCCTAACGGATTTAGCTGAGCGGTTGGGTGATATCGCGTAGTGCTGCCGCGTCGGGTCGAGAACATGCTGCGATAGCGGCGCGTGCGCCGATCATGAGCTTGGGCGTGTCGATACTGAGATGTGCTGTGAGCAAGCCTGCTTCGTCGATCCACGCCACAGCCCACTTGCCGTCCACGCCGTCACGAACGACAACGGTGTCGGTGGCTGCGTGGTGGCCGACGTACTGGAGCTTGTGACCGAATTGATCACTCCAGAAGTACGGGACAGGATCGTGGGCTACGGGTTCGCCGCCAGTCAGGGTCTGGGCGATCGAGTCCGGACCGGTTCTTGCGTCGTCCCAATGTTCCACGAGCAGAGGCTGGCTCGAGCGCGGAGACCAGCGCACCGCGACGTCACCGACTGCGAACACGTGAGGATCAGACGTTCGCAGGTTCTCGTCGACGACAATCCCGCGTTCGATTTCCAATCCCGATCCCTCCAACCACGCCACGTCAGGCCTGACGCCGACTCCTGCGACGACGACATCGGCGGGGATCTCCTCACCGGTGGTCAGCGAGACGCCGGTGTCGGTGACTTCGCGAACGCCGACGCCGAGACGCAGGTCCACCTCCGACCACCAGTCGACGAACCGCTTGCCGACCTCCTCACCCAGTGCGTTTCCGAGTGGCGCGGGACCGAATTCGATACACGTGACCTCGGCGCCGGCAGCCAGAGCCGCCGTCGCGACCTCCGCGCCGATCCAACTTGCGCCGACGAGAACGACTTTCGTTCCCGGAACCAGCTTTTCGCGGAGCGCGTAGGAATCGTCGACGGTACGCACAGCCAACTGACGGTCGGTTCCCGGCAGCCGGATGGGTGCGGCGCCCGTCGCAATGATCAACGCGTCGTACTCGACCGGTCCGCCTGCCGTGTGGACTTTCCTGGCCGAAGTGTCGAGTCCTGTTGCGGCAGTGGCGGTGCGGACATCGATACTCAAAGCGTCGTAGTCGGTGCGCAACTGGGTGTTCAACTCGCCCTTCAACGCAGCCTTGGTGAGCGGGGGCCGGTCGTACGGTAGGTGCTTCTCGGCAGCAAGAAGCACGATCTCCCCTTCGAAACCGCGTGCTCGCAACGTTTCACAGGACCGCGCTCCGGCGAGACCACCGCCGACGATGACGACCCTCATCAGTACATCGGGGCTGCGGGTGCGGTGGCGGCGGCAAGAGCCTCGCCCTCGGCCAGCACCCGCTTCCCCGGGGTGAAGTGGGCCGGGATCCGCTGCCAGCCCATGTTTGTGCCCTGGTGCGGGTAACGCTCCAGCTTGTCGCGCTCGATCGTGTAATCCGGCATGCGGTCGAGGATCTGCGTCAACAGCGTCTTGGCCATCAAACGACCCAGGTGCGAACCGGAGCAACGGTGCACCCCGATTCCGAATGCGGTGTGGCGGTTGGGCCAGCGATCGATGTCGATCTCGTCGGGGTTCTCGAACAGCTCTTCGTCTCGGTTCGCCGACGCCCACGACAGAAGGACACGGTCGCCCTTCTTCATCGGGCATCCCTTGAATTCGACGTCGTCGGTGACCGTCCGGGCGAGCGCCTGCGTCGGCGAGAAGAACCGTAGGAATTCTTCGACGGCGTGGTCCATGAGCGACGGGTCGTCGATGAGCCGCTGCCTCACGTCGGTGTGGTCGGCAAGCCAGACGAGGGTCTGGCTGACCAGTGAAGCCGTCGTCCCCGTGCCGCCCGCGACCAACAACTCGACCATCGCGAAAACCTCGAAATCGTCGAGGACGCGGCCGTCTACCTCCTGCTGCACGAGGTAGCTGATGACATCGTCGACGGGGTTCTCACGTCGGTCGGCGATGACCGAGCGCATCTTCGCGGACAGATACGGGAAGTCGACCTTCATCGCGTGCTCGTAGTGCGGAGTCCCCGGCACCCCGGCGAGTGCCTCGTGATGGGCTGCGGCATAAGTCTTCCAGTCTTCGATGCCGAGGCCGAGCCAGTCGACGGTGACGATGGCCGGAACGCCGATGACCGAGGTGAAATCGCATTCGCCCGCCTCGATGACGCTGTCGATGAAGGCGGTGGTGTGGTGCTCGACCAGATCCTTCATCTTCTCGACGGCAGCTGGCGAGGTGATGGGGTTGACGATCTTGCGGTACTTGCGGAACTCCGGGGGATCCAGCTCGATCGGGATGTGAAGGTGCATGGGCGTCTTGGGGATGACAACCGACAAGCCCTCGCCGCCGTACTCGTTACGCGCCGAGGAGAACGTGTCGTCGTCGCGGGAAGCGTCGAATACGGCGTCGTAATCGGACAGAACCCAGTAACCGCCATGTGCTTCGGACCAACCGCGCTTCTCGGCGTTACGTAGCTTTCGGTAGGAGCCGACGGGATCCGCGGAGTGCTCCTGCGAATTGTGGTCGAAGTGGATGACCGGGCAACGGCCGCTTTCCGTCATGTCTGTGTTTCCTCCTGCGAGCGAAATCTGGCGCAACCATTCGGGCCTTGTTCTGATAATGGTTATACTAGATTACGATGTTGTCAACATCACAACAGTGACCAGCTTATAGTTCAAGTCACTGGAATGGCTGTAAACAAAGAGCGCTTCGAAGGAGGAGTCGTGAACGTATCGGTCGACGAGTTCCAGTGCCAGGGGCACGGACTGTGCCAGATGACGTCGCCGCAGGTCTTTGCCCTGCGCGACGAGGATGGACATGCCTATGTGCTGCCCGAAGGACAGACGCCCGACCACGTCGGGGAGGCCAGGGCAGGCGCGGACAGTTGCCCGGAACGGGCCATCAGCGTCAGTTAGGCGCCTACGGCGCATGTGAACGGAAATACACAGCGGACTATGTATTTCCGCTCACATGCGCGAAGCGCCTACAGAGCCCGATCCCACTGAATGACAGAACTCATCACACCCGGGAACTTCCGCTCGGCGTAGCGAACGTACTCGTTGATGTGCTGAGCCATTCGGTCCTGCGACAGTTCCGGGTCCCGTACGAGCAGAGAGTCGTAGATCGATTGATGAGCTGTCAGGATCGCGGCGCGACGAGGCGCCGGGTAGTCGATGCCGATAATCGTGCCGTCCATGATGCCGAGCAGCGAGTCGACGAGATAACCGAACAGCGGGTTACCCGACGACCACGCGATGATGTCGTGGAACTGCTTGTTGGCCTCGAGGAAGATGTACTGGTCGTCGAGGGAATCGCGCATCGCTTCGATGGTGCCGTTGAGTTGAACGAGAGACTCGTCGGAGATCCGTTCGGCGGCCAACCTGCTGATCATCGGCTCCATCGCTACGCGCGCTTCGGCGATGGCCTTGAAAGGCGCGTTCTTGAGCTGCATGAGCAGGATGACAGTGCTGGCCAGATGCGAGGCGTCGGGGTCGAGCAGAACTGGTCCGCCTTTGGGGCCCGGCTTGAGCGCGATGACTCCTTGGAATTCGAGCAGGCGAAGCGCCTCACGGAGCGTTCCGCGACCGATCTGATACTTCTCGAGCATCGCCTTCTCGGGCGGAAGAAGGTTGCCCACCGTAAGGCCTTGCCGCAAGGTGTCACGGATGATCTGTTGAGCGATTACCATCGCCGCCTTGGGAGCGCGATTGGTCACGGTCATGAGTGTGTCCTCCCAGCTTCGCGCGGACGACAACGCTGCCCGCGGACGCCCCGTAAATCAAGGCGATTGATTATAACAATAAAGCCCGAGCTGGTCTTCGACCGCGAAACCGCAGTTCCCCGCTTTACAACTTCTTCAACCCCCACGCCGACGAACAGGAACGTTCATGCCTGACGTAATCATCGAAAGTACACCGGCCACGCTCTGGATCCGCCTCAACAGGCCCGAGCGGCGCAATGCATTCGACCCCGAGATGTCGGCCGCGATTGCCGACGCACTCGACGACGCCTCCGGCTATCGCTCGGTCGTCATCACCGGATCGGGAGGCAGCTTCTGCGCGGGCGGGTCATTGGCCAAGCTCAGCGAGCCGACGCCGAAGGAGATGCGCAGGCTGTACCGGGGCTCGTTGCGTCTGTTCGACTCCATCCGCAACTGCCCACGGCCGGTGATCGCCGCCGTCAACGGCGCCGCCGCAGGCGGTGGGAACGAGCTGATCGTTGCGTGCGACCTGGCTGTTGCTGCCCGCTCGGCAACCTTCGGCCAGACCGGCCCGCGCGTCGGAAGCTCCCCGGTCACTGGAGCCACCAACGTGATGGGCGTTCAGATCGGCGAGAAGCGCGCCAAGGAGATGGCCATGCTCTGCCGACGCTATTCCGCACAGCAGGCGTTGGATCTGGGTCTGATCAACGAGGTGGTCGAAGACGACAAGCTGGAGGAGACGGTCCGGGGATGGTGCGACGAGATTTCTGCGTTGAGTCCCCGCTACCTCGAGATCACCAAGATCAGCTCCAACGTGTGGTGGAACGCAGCACGCGACTCGTTCTCGACAGGACTCGGCATGCTCAACCAGGCGGTCGGCAGCCCCGACATGATCGAGGGTGCGACGGCCTTCCTTCAGAAGAGGAAAGCCGTCTTCCCAGACCCGGAGTAAAGGGCTACTTTTCGGACAGGAGGACTTCCTCGGTGCCGTTCCATTGCACGACAGCGCCTTTGACGCGCATGTCGTTGCCCTCGAAGGTGACGTCACCTTCTGCGCCGGTGAAGCCCTCGGCCACGACCTGCTGCAAACCGTTCTGGATGTCCTCGCGCGACGCACCACCGGACTTCTCGATGGCGTGGGCGATCATCCACGCAGCGTCGTACCCCTCGGCTGCATAGTTGTTCGGGTTCTCGCCGTTGTACTTGGCGCGGTAGGCCGCGACGAACTCCTGCGTCGCGGGATTGGTGCCGTGGTAGGTGAAATCGGTGGGCCAGGTCATGCCCGCGCCTGCCGGCCCCGCGGGCGTGAGATTACCTGCACCGGAACCGGTGTGCGTGACCAGAGTTCCGTCGTAACCGGCTTGACGCAATTGCGAGACCGCGGTGGCGTTCTGGGCGCCGTTCATCATGATCGCGATCCCGTCCGGGTTGTCGGCGAGGATCTTCGCGATTGGCGCCGTGAAGTCCTGGGTCGTGTTCTGCACCGAGGAAGTGGACGCCACGGTGTATCCGAATCGGTCGGCCATCTCCGGGATGGTCGTTTCCGACAGCTGCGTCAAGGTCGGGTTGGCGCTGTTGTACAGAACGCCGAGGGTCTTCACGCCCTCTTGCTGAAGGTACTCACCGGCCTGGTCGTAATAGGTCGCCATGGGAGCGGTTGCACGGTAGGTGTATTCGCCGACGAGTGTGCCTTCGCTGCCGGACTGGGTGAACACGATGGGCACCTTGGCCGCTTGCGCAAGAGGCGCGACGGCGATGGACTGCGCGCTGGTGACTGTGCCGAGGATCGCGGCGACTTCGGGGTTGACGGTCGCTTCAGTGACCTGGCTCGCGGCGGTCTGCGCCTCGCCTGCGGTGTCGCGGCTCTCCAACTTCACCGTCGACTCGCCCAGGTACTTCTCGCCGTTGATCTCATCGATCGCCAGCTCGATTCCCTTGAGTTGGTTTGACCCGGCATAGGACAACGTTCCGGTCTTGTCCGTGACGGAGAAAAGCGTGATTTCCGAGGGCATTTCCCCCGACGCGGTGCTTCCTCCACTGCTTCCGCCGCTACATCCGGCGATGCCGAGTACCGCAGCCGCGGCCAACGCCGGGAAAGCAAACCTTTTCATCGTTGCACTCTTTTCCTGGTAATCATGCGCATATACTGGATGGAGTTCATGATGGGCCGTCCGCGACGTCCTGTCCAGGAAATACCGGAATCGGAAGAAGATCAGCGCGATGCCTACCTCCGACGTCGAAACACGCCTCGAGCGAATCGAATCACGCACTGCCATCGGCGAACTCCCTATTCTCTACTGCCTCGCCATGGACGAACGGAACACCACGGGGATCAGAGCCCTGTTCACCGCCGATGCGACCATGCGGTCCGCCGACGGCGTGTTCTCGGCGTCGGGCATCGACGCCATCGTCGACGTCTTTCAGGGCAGATTCGACGCGCTCGGGCCGACGAATCACGTCACACACGGCCATGTGATCCGATTCGACGACGGTGATCACGACCGCGCCGTCGGGATTGCCGTCGGCCATGCGGAGCTGGTGCGCAACGACGTACCCATGGTGACAGCGTTGCGATATCGCGACCTCTACCGACGCGTCGACGGCACCTGGAGGATTCAGGATCGGTTGATGTCCTACATGTACTACCTACCCGCGAGCGAGTACTCGGACGGGCTCGGTGATCCGAACAGCATGCGCGCCTACGGAGATCGACGGCCGGCGGACTGGCCGGAGTCACTGCACGCGGGTGACGCTTCCTGGTTGGAGCAGTTCTGGTCCTAGCGGCTCGGCGGGTGCTTCCCATCGGCCGTGGCCGAGCAGAGCAACAACTGAACACAGCACCACGAAAACCACTCCTGCCGTTGCCATCCCCGTCGCGCTCCCCCATGCAGTCGACACCGCACCGGTGACCAGCGCCAGCACGGCAGTCAACCCGTAACAGAACGAGGCGAATCGTGAGGCGATACGCCCCTGCTCGACGGCAGATGCGCCGCGCGTCAAGATCCGGAGCCCGCATGCGTACGCGAACCCTTGCCCGAGCCCCCAGCAGACACAGCCGGCCAGAACGAGAATCAAGCTCGACGAGAGCACCCCGGCCGCGCACAGGATGGCCCCGGCAGCGATGAGAATCAACGACTGGATCGGCCGCAGCGCCGTCCGTAGAGCGGTGAAGACGAAGGGCGAGAGCCACGCGATCGACAGCAACACAACCGGTGCGAGGGCGCCGACGATCAGCGACGAACTTTCCGTCTGCTCACGAACAGCCGTCGGCAAGATTCCGACGGCGATTCCGCCGATTGCCCAACCCGCGAGGCCGATTCCGTAACCCGCGGCGCGAGCGCGGGTGTCGCGCTCGGTGTCGAACGCCTCGGCATCGACAGATTCAGGTTCGACGAGAGCAGCGCGCAGGATGTCTCGCGCGCGATAGAGAGCGAAGACAAGAACGGCCACCACCGTCACGAGCAGGCCCGTGTGGATCACGTACACAGTCGTCGTCGGGCCCGGAAGGTACTCGGCTGTGACAGCTCCGAGGATCAGACCGACGAACGACCCGAATATTGCCCCCGAGGCCGCGATGGTGCGTCCCTTCTCACCACGCGCCGCTACGGCGATGGTTGCAGCCGCACCCGTGGCCACCCCGACACACGTGCCGGTCAGATACCTGCCGACGAAGAGTGCGACGACGGAATCGCCGCCCATCATCAGTGCGACATCGGCGACGATCCCGCCGGCCACGGACCCCGGCAACAGCAGCCACGCATAGCGAGTGAGATGCGTGCGTGCCATCACGGTGAACGTCACGACCAATGCCACGAGATAGGTTGCGAACAGCGCAGACACCGTGAACGTCGAGAGTGCCATCCGGTCTGCATACATCGGAAGCAGCGGCCCGGGCACGTTCGATCCGACGACGAGTGCAGCAAACGCTGTTGCTGTCGCGGCGCCCAGCATTCGCCGCCGGTGGGCAACACCTGCGATATCGGCTCCGGTCTGTGCCGTCACGGACGGCCGAGAGAGGAGAGCGCGTCGCGCAGGGCGTCGGGAATCGGAGCTTTGAGTCCGTCGGGTCCTCGCACGGCGTACTTGATCTTGCCGTAGGCGACGCGCTCGCCGACGCGCGTGAACGGGAATCCGACGATGTAGGAGGTGGTTCCGAGGTGATCGAGTTCCATGCCGCAATCGATCTCGTCGAACACACGGCACGACGTGAGATAGGTGCACTCGGAACCGAATCCGACCGTACCGACCCCGATGGCATCCATCATCGTGTGGCTGTCGAGACCGTAGGAATGCAGCCACACGCTGTAGGTGCGTTCCATCCAGGGATAGTTCATCGCGAAGTACGAGATACCGATGGCATCGCAATCTCCGTAGGCAAGTGTGAAGGTCTGGCTAGTCGGATGGTCGACCATCTGCGGCACCTCTTTCTGTACTCACTTTCTAACATCCCACCCTTTACACTAATCATTATCATGGTTATGGTGACAGGAGTCACATGTAAAGGTGCGCATCAATTCAACGTCGCACGTGGACAGCATCGTTCGGTCTTATCGAAGGAGCATGAAGTGGAAACCATCGGAGCCTTGATCTGGGAGCCCGGCACACGGTCGGGGTGGAGTGTGGAAGAGATCGAGATCGATCCGCCCAAGAGCCGTGAAGTGCGCATCAAGCTCGCGGCCTCGGGAATCTGCCACAGCGACGATCACGTCGACACCGGCGACATCCCGCTCGACTGGGCACCCATCATCGGTGGTCACGAAGGTGCAGGCGTCATCGAGGAGCTCGGTCCCGATGTCACCGGCTTCGAGGTCGGCGACCACGTCGTGCTGTCGTTCCTTCCCTCGTGTGGGCACTGTCAGATGTGCACCATCGGCCGCTCGAACATGTGTGAGATGGGCGCAGGGGTGCTCGCCGGCTTCGCACCCGACGGAACCCATCGCGTGCATGCTCGCGGTCAGGGCGTCGGACCCTTCTCGTTCCTCGGAACCTTCTCGCCGTACGTCGTCGTCAACATCGATTCGTGCGTGAAGATCGGGAAGGACATTCCGCTCGACAAGGCTGCGTTGATCGGCTGCGGTGTCCCCACCGGCTGGGGATCCTCCGTCTACGCGGCCGAGGTTGCTCTCGGTGAAACCGTCGTCGTCATCGGTACCGGCGGCGTCGGCATGAACGCCGTCCAGGGCGCTCGCCACAAGGGCGCGAAGAACATCGTCGCCGTCGATCCCGTCGAGTACAAGCGCGACCAGGCGAAGCTCTTCGGCGCAACGCACACCGTCGAAAACCTGAATCAGGCCAAGGAACTCGTCGACACGCTCTCCAACGGCCAGGGGGCAGACAAGGTGCTCATCACCGTCGACATCGCCTACGGTCACCTCCTCAACCCAGCACAGGAAATGACGCGACGCGGCGGCACCCTAGTGCTCACCTCTGCGGCCCCGGTCACCCAGCGCGACGTGCCATTCGATTTGTTCACCTTCGCGATGTCCGGAAAGCGCCTGCAAGGCACGTTGTACGGAACCACGACGGCCCGCCGCGACATCCCGTTGATCGCCGACATGTACCGCCGCGGCGAATTCATGCTCGACGAGCTGGTCACCAAGACCTACAAGCTCGAACAGATCAACGAGGCCATCCAGGACATGCGCGACGGCAAGAACATCCGCGGCGTCATCATGTACGACGAGTAGGAGGCTCGAATGAGTGTCAGTGAGATCATTTCCGCAACACATACCTACGCGTTGGGATTGGACAAGTTCGATCCCAAACTGGCTCTGAGTGCGTTCGCCGTCGACGCCGTGTGGGATGCGACGCCGGTGGGCCTGGCGAAGTACGAGGGTCACGAGGCGATCCTCGACTTCTTCGAGCGTGATGCCGAGCAGGTGAAGGATCAGTTCCACATCATCACCAATCACATCGTGCACTTCGATTCCGACACCACCGCGCACGGCACCAATTACGTGTTCTCCGAGGGCCACACCAACGGTGGCGCGGCGTTCAAAGCCATTGCGCTGAACGAAGACACGTACGTCCGCACCGACGACGGGTGGAAAATCGCTTCCCGCGTCATCTCGCCTCTCACCCCGCCCCAGATGGAGGGGTTCGAGGCCTGACAGCTTCTCGATCAGCGGCGTGTGTGCGTGAGCTACGTGCACACGCCGCTGACGGGCGTGGGAAGGAGACTCATGGACCGACTCGACGTACTGATCGCCAAGGACGCGATCCGCGACCTGGCAGGCGCCTACTCGATGGCGGTGGACGACCACGACATCGACGCGGTCCTCGGGATGTACACGCCCGACGCCACGTTCGCGGTGGCCGGCAGTACTCTGCGTGGCCAAGACGAGCTCCGAGAGTTCTACGTCGGCAGCATGGATCGCTACACCACCATGCTGCACACCCCGGAGATCCACCTGATCACCGTCGAAAGCGCAACCACCGCAACGGGCCGGATGACCGGGCATGCCGAACTCGCCGTCCGAGACACGCTGATGCTAACGGCGTTTCGCTACTCGGACCTGTACGCCTTCGACGGTGAGTGGCGGTTCCAGCACCGCGAGGTCACCTTCATGTACGCGGTACCGTTCGAAGCCATGAGCGCAAGCTTCCGCACGGGCAAGCGGATCAGGTGGCCGCAGACTCGATACGCCGAAGCCGACTATCCCGAGTCCGCGCCCACTTGGAACACTTATCGCAGCTGACCACCACGCCCGTCACCGGGCATCTTCGTCGAATCGTGGCTGACGGCGATGCGAACCGGCTCGACTTCGAGGACGACGCGTTCCGGGCTGTCCAGTAGTCGCGCGAAGGCGTCGGGATCCCCTGGTGCGAGATGCCGCGAGAACTTCGGATAGAACCACGTTCTCACCGAAGCCTCGTCGTGCACAGTGGCCTTACCTCGAATCGAGACCATCCGGCGGCCCGGCAACGACGTGCCGGCATTGGAGATCACCAAGCTCACGCGGGGATCGCGCACCGCGGCGCGAACGTGCGCCCGGCCGGCGGCCGCCGTCAACCAGAACCTGTCTCTCGTGAACAGGTAACTCATGACGACGCCCGCGGGCCAGCCTGCTTCGGTGGTGAACGCGAAGGTGCACTCGGTCTGGGTCGCGATCAACTCCGAGCGCCCTTCCATCGATGCGCGCACCGACGAGAGGTTCTCGTTGTCGTCGATTCCCACCCGGCTCACGAGTCGGAGGACCCGTACGGCACGAACGCTGCGGTCGCAGTCGGCAGAGCCATGACTCGGTCGACGAAGATTCTCTTGTGCTTGATCTTGAGATCACCGTCCACCTCTAGCAATGAGTCGGAGTAGCGACCGAAGATCCGGGAAGTGCCGCCCGGGTTGAACAATGTCGCCTCGAAGTAGGCATCGATGCGAACACCGTCGCCCTCGGGCGTCACCAGTGTGTTGGTGACAACGTGACGCGACACCTCGGTCTCGGACGCCGCGAACGCACGGTAGATGTCGAGAAAGTTCTCGATCCCGTGCTTCTCCTGGGTCGTCTGCGTGACCGCTATGTCCTCGAGCGCGAGATCGCGCAATGTGTCGAGATCACCGGAGTCGGCTGCCCAGGCATAGGCCGTCAACGTCGTCTGCGCGCGGTAGGCGAGGTCCTGGTCGACGAGAGTTGTTGTCATGATCGTCCTTTCACTTGACGTACGCGCCCGCATCCACGGGCAGGGTGACACCGGTGACGTATCTGCCTTCGTCACTGGAGAGATAGAGCACGGCGTTGCTGATGTCGACAGGGTCGATCCACGGCACCGGCAACGTGTTGAGTGACATGAACCCAGCCATGGCCTTGTCCTGGGTCGGCTCCGGATCTCCCGGAGCGAACATCGAGTAGGTCCCCGGGTTCTGGATCATGATGGTGTCGACGTTGGTCGGATGCACGGTGTTGACGCGGATCTTGTACTGACCGAGCTCGTTGGCCATTGTCCGCATCAGCCCGACGATGCCGTGCTTTGCGGCAACGTAATGGGCAACGTGCTGAATGCCTTTGAGCCCACCGATCGAACTGGTGAACACAATGGACCCACCGTTGCCCGCCCTGATCAGAGAAGGAATGGCGACCTTTGCCGTGTGGAAGACGCCGGTGAGATTGACGTCGATCATGTCCCTCCACTGTTCGGACGTCAGTTCCCACGAGAGCCCGTAGGTAGCGATACCTGCATTGGCGACGACGATGTCGACGCGGCCCAAGTCCGCGACACCTTCGTCGAACACTGCCTGCAGCTGATCGAGGTCACGGACGTCGGCTCGCCGGGCAAAGATGCGGCGATCGAGGGCCTCGACCTGCTTGACCGTCTCGGCCAGTTCTTCCTCGGTGGCAAGCGGGTAGAACGGGGTGACCGTATCGATGTTCTCGCAGATGTCGACGGCGATGATGTCGGCGCCTTCCTGCGCCAATCTGACTGCATGCGAGCGACCTTGGCCGCGTGCCGCGCCGGTGATGAATGCTACTTTGCCTTCGAGTCTTCCGGTCATGCAAAGTCCTTCGGTAGTAGTACGGTGCCGGTTCCCGTGAGGACCTCGGTCCCTCCGACGACGGACAGAGACAGCGAACAGTCGACTTCGAGACCGTCGTTGCGTTCGCGGACAGAAATGACGATTCCGGACGCCTCCAGCCGGTCGCCTTCGAACACATTGCCCAGAAACCTGAATCGATAGTGGATGATCCGATCGGAGCCCCCCGCCCACTGACCGAGCATCGACAGCACGTACGCCATGTTGCTCGGACCTTGATTGACGGTCTTGTCACCCATGCCGAGTTGGGCGACGGCTCCGCGATCGAAATGAATCGGGTTGGGGTCGCGCATCAGCGCCGACAGGAGCTTCATCTTCTCCGGGTCGACTCTCTCCACGATCCGACTCGGAAGCGACTGGCCCTCCTCGATACTCATACATTCTCCACTCGACGCGGGAAGACGATGGAGTTGGTCGTCGATGCGACGAGCTCGGCCTGTGCGTCGAGCACATCCAAGCGGTAAGCGACGATGTCGAACACTCCTGTCTTCTTACCTGTCTTGCGGGCAGCCGACACGATCTCTCCCCGGACCGTGTAGGTCTCCCCCGTCTGCAGTGGGGTGTGGACGGTCGTATTCGTTTCGCCGAACATCGGACCGTCTGCTTCGGTTGCGGCGAAGACTTCGAACAATTCGTTCCACGTCCACCCCATCGATCCGGTGGCGACGAGAAACACGAACGTAGGATGCGAGGCTCCGTCGTCCGCTGAGCACTCCATGGCGTCGAGCACCAGGGTGACCCACCATTTCTCCAGCGTCCTGGTGCCGCCGGGCATTCGGGTTCCGACGAGAGCTGCCAGTTCGTCCTCGGTCATACGCTGCGACCCGTCGCGTCCCAGTAGGGCGCCCGCAAGTCACGCTTCATGATCTTGCCGGTGGGCGCCTTGGGGAGCGCGGCGACGAAGTCCACCGACCGCGGCTTCTGGTACGACGCCAGGTTCTTCTTGGCCACGTCGATGATGTCCTGTTCGGTGGCCGTCGTCCCGGGTTTGAGTACGACGACAGCTTTGACAGCCTCGCCCCATTCGTCGTCGGGGATGCCGATGACAGCGCATTCGAGCACGGACGGGTGCGCTCCGATGGCTTCTTCGACCTGCACGCTGAAGATGTTCTCTCCACCGGAGATGATCATGTCCTTGGCTCGGTCCACGATGTAGATGTAGCGATCCTCGTCCCAGGTCGCGATGTCACCGGTCCACATCCAACCGTCACGCAGCGTGTCCTTGGTCAATTCCGGACGGTTCAGGTAGCCGATCATGTTCGACTCCGACCGGACGACGATCTCACCGGGGGTCTTGCCGTCACGCGGGACTTCCTCTCCGAAAGCGTCGACGATCCGAATGGTGGTGACGAACCCTTCTCGGCCGCAGGACTTCAGACGGTGCACGTCGTGACCCTTGACCGCGGCGAGGTGGTCTTCCTGCGACAGGAAGGACATCGTCGTACCCTCGGTCTGCCCGTATCCCTGAATCAGGGTGCACGGGAAGGATTCGAGCGCCGCACGCACGATAGTCGACGGCATCGGACCGCCGCCGTACTGGATGTTGCGGAGGCTGCTCAGGTCGTACGACGCGAAGTTCGGGACTGCCATCATCCAGTTGAGCATCGTGGTGATGCCGAGGAAAGCGGATACCTTCTCGGCCTCGATGATCTCGAGTGCTTGCTGCGCTTCGAAGTTGACCAGCACCACCGGACAACCGTGCTTCATGTAGTTCATCGAGAGGACGACAGGAATGTGGTACATCTGGCCGGTGAGCATGTAGACGTCGGTGGGTACGACCCGTTCTGCCACAGTCTGATTGAGCATCCCGTTCGCCGCGCTGGTGTGGGTATGGATGGCACCTTTGGATTCGCCGGTGGTTCCGCCCGTGTAGAGGATGAAGAACGGATCGTCACCTCCGATCGACGGTGTCCAGATGGGTTCGGCCGCGCTCGAGCGTGCAAGTAGTTCGTCGTAGGAACCATCCGAATCTGCGCCGAACTCGAGCCAGTTTTCGACGTTCACCGAGCGTTGCAGCTCGAGCTTGGTCTCGGACCATTCCGCGGCAGTGATGATCACCTTCGGCGCAGCGTCGGCGATCAGTCCGATGAGCTGCTTGACCCCGAGGCGCCAATTGAGTGGCTGCAGAACCAATCCCGCACGTCCAGCAGCGAAGTACAGCTCCTGGAACTCGACACTGTTTCGGGTCAGGACCGCGACGCGATCGCCCTTCTCCAGGCCGAGCCCGCGCAGTCCGTTGGCAAGTCGTCGGACACGTTCGTCGAGCTCGGAGAAGGTGATGCGGCGATCGTTCGGGACGTCGAACACGGCCTGACGGTTCGGCGTCAGCGCAGCCCACTTGGCGGGGATCAGTCCCTGATTCAGCATGTCAGCGCCCTCAGTACGGGAGGTCGAGTGCGATGTGACGCTTGGAGATCAACCAAGTGCCGTCGACCTCGGTGAACTCGTCCTCGTACTTGCCGCTGGACAGAACCGTCAGTTTTCCTTCGGCAACCGAGATGATCACCAGATAAGCAACGACTTTCGCATGGGTGGCATCGACGTCGTCGATCAAGATGTTCGTCGTCAGATGGCGGCGCTGATCCGACTGCGAATGGGCGGAGCCGTTCATGAGTTCCATGATCGCGTCGAGTCCGTCGAACGGCCCGATGAGGTCGCCGTCGGCGATCTTCATCGTCAGAACGGCGTCTTTGGTGAACGATGCTTCGATCATCTCGGGATGATGATCGTCGTATCCGAGCGCGTAGCGACTGAGAGTGTTCTCGATACCTGAACGGGACGACATGGCTGACTCCTCGAGGCGACCGTGCGACAGAAGGGGGTGATGGCTGTCACATCAAGGCCAATCATAATCATCAATCACGTTGCGTCAAGGGCGATTTCGAGACTTTCGGATTGCCGCGAACATGCCGATACCCGCCCGAGCACGGAGCATTCTCGGACGGGCATACCGGGCGGTTACTACAGCAAATCGCCCTTGATCAGTTGTTTGGCAAGCGAATCCAGAATCACTTCGGTGGAGCCCTCGTAGATTCGCATCGGACGAGCCTCGCGATAGAGCCGTTCGATTACGCTCCCGCGGGTGATTCCGTAGCGGCCCATGACCTGGACGGCACGATCGACCACTCGGCCGGCCACCTCGGTTGCAGCGACCTTGGCCATCGACGACAGGTGCAGATTCGCCCGGGCGTCACGCGCCGACGCCGCGGCGGCGCGGTACGTCAGCGAACGCGCCATCTCGATATCGGTCCAACACGTTGCCAGATGCTCGGGCACCGAACCGAGCCTCGACAGGCTCACTCCGAACTGTTCACGGCTGTTGGCGTGGCGTACAGCTTCTTTCAGCGCAGCCTCCGCCAGGCCGACGGCCGCGCCCGCGACCGACACCCGGAACGTGGCGAGGGTAGCGAGCACGAGCGAGAAGCCCTTCCCTGGCTCGCCGATGCGGTGATCGAGCGGTACCCGAACGTCGTTCAAGATCACGTCCGAGAGCACGTGCGGTGCGATGATCTGATGCGGGCGCTCGGTGGTGACACCCGCGGCATCGGCCGGGATCAGCACCAACGAGTACCCGTTGCCCTCACGACCGAGAATGCTGTAGAAGTCCGCGTCTCCGCCGTTGGTGATGAAGGACTTGTGCCCGTTGACCACGAGCTGGCCGTCGACCTCTTCGATCGACGTCGTCAGGGCCTTGAGATCCGATCCAACGTGCGGCTCGGTGAGTCCGAGCGCGGCGATGGCATCGAGGTTTGCCACCCGGGGCAGCCAGTACTCCTGCATCGCGGGCGTGCCACCGACCGACAGGCCGTAGCTGCCGATGCCCTGCATCGCGAAGAGCGAGTCGAGGTGTGCACATTCGGCCGCAAGGCGCTCGCGTACGACGGTGACCGCAAGCGAATCGACCGTGTCGAACCGGCCTCCGAACTGCTTCGGGACCGTCACGCCGGCCAAACCGGTGGCCTGCAGACGCTTGCGTACGTCCACATCGATGCTGTCCGACTCGTCGGCCCGATCGGCGATATCGCGGACAGATTCCGCAAGCGCCCGCGCTTCTACCTGCAGTTCGACATACTTATTTGGGAGTTCGAACAGTCCCGCTGATTCAGACACCATGTCTCCATTCGTCAATCTATGATTACCATACTAAGGAATTGCCTACAGCGGTCCGGATCCAGGAGAAAAAAACGATGCCCCAGTTCGACGCCCCCTCCCAGTTCGATCTCAGCGGCCGCGTCGCCCTGATCACCGGAGGCAGCCGAGGTCTCGGCAAAGCGATGGCCTTCGGGCTGGCCCAGGCAGGTGCGGACGTGATCATCGCCAGTCGGGATTTCGAATCGTGCCAGGTGACAGCCAAGGAGATCGAAGACGCGACCGGGCGTCGGGCATTCCCTATCGCCGCCCACGTCGGGAAGTGGGACGCGCTCGACGAGCTGGTCGACAAGTCCTACGAGCACTTCGGCAAGGTAGACGTGCTGGTCAACAACGCGGGCATGTCGCCGCTGTACGACTCGGTGGACTCGATCTCCGAGACGTTGTTCGACAAGGTCCTGGGGGTGAATCTGAAGGGTCCGTTCCGCCTCGCGGCCCTGATCGGAACCAGAATGGCCCAAGGCGACGGCGGCTCGATCATCAATATCTCGAGTGCGGCGTCGACCAAGCCGCGGCCGGATGTGCTGCCGTACGCCGCCGCGAAGGCAGGCCTGAACGCCATCACCGTCGGACTGGCCAAGACTTTCGGTCCCACCGTGCGCACCAACGCGATCATGGCGGGAACCTTCCTCACCGACGTCTCCAACGCCTGGGACATGGAGGCATTCGCCAAGCGTGCCGACACCTTCGCCGCCAAGCGCGGAGGCGACCCCAACGAAATCGTCGGCGCCGCGCTGTATCTCGCCAGTGATGCGTCGAGCTACACCACGGGGTCCATCATCACCGTGGACGGCGGAATGTAGGGCGGCTCGGAGCGGCTCCGCGCCAGTGCGCTCGGGGCGGCTCCGCCGCCAGTGGCACGGTTATGTACCCCTGAAGGTACATAACCGTGCCACTGGTGCGGAGCACCGTCTACGACCGAAGACCTCGCCAGGCCATGGTGCCGCCGTCGACAGGGACGTTGGTGCCGGTCATGAACGACGCTGCATCCGAGGCAAGGAAGCACGCAACCCGGGCCACCTCGACGGGATCGCCGAGCCGCGGGATCAGGTGCGCCCCACTCATGAAGCGTTCCTGCACCACCGGGTCTTCGGCTGCATCGATGTGTTTCTGCGCCATGGTCGTTCGGAAACTTCCCGGCGAGAAGCTGTTGCACCGAACCTCGTTCGCCAGTGAGATCGCCGTCGTACGGGTCAGCTGGATCACCGCGGCTTTGCTGACGGAGTACGCCGGGGTCTTGTACCCCATCATCCCGGACACCGAGGCGGCGTTGACAATAGACGGCCCGCGATCGGACGCACGCAGATGCGGTGCAGCGTATTTCGTCGCCAGCCACATCGACTTGACGTTGATGTTCATGACCGCATCCCATACGTCCTCGGGGAGGTCGACGATGTTGGCCTGCTCCCCCGGCACGAAACCGGTGTCGATGACGCCCACGTTGTTGACGAGCGTGTCCAGCCCACCTGCTGCGGAGACGGCATCGTCGATCATCTGCCGGACCTGTGCACCGTCGGACACATCCACCCGCAGCGCGACGCTCTTGGCCCCTGCCGCCGCGATAAGGGCCTCGGTCTCGGCCAGCAGCTCCGCTGAGATGTCGGCGACGACAACCGTTTCCGCACCCTGAGCAGCTGCCTCGACGGCGATGGCCCGGCCGATTCCCGAGCCTCCGCCCGTCACCAATACGCGCTTGTCCTGCATGGTTCAGCCTTCTTTCACGAGTGGTGGATAACCGGGCACCGACTCCGCCACGACGTCCATCGGCGCAGTTTCGTCGCGCGTGTGCTTCCACAGCGCGTAGGTGGCCAGAGCGCCGACCACCATCGGGATTGCGGCGAAGTAGTACAGCGTCTGCGGAGCGAACACTGCCAACGCGTAGCCGACGGCGATGGGCGCCGAGATGGAGAACAACCGGCCGATACCCAGCATCCACCCGATGGCGGTCGAGCGGGCCCGAACGGGGTACAGCGGAGGGACGACGGCAGCAGCCGCGGTGATCGCGATGTAGGTGAACAGTCCAACCGCGACGGTGAGCGCAATGGCAATTCCTGGGTGCCCGAAGAACGCTGCGAACGCAAGAATCGAGACCGAGGCGATCGCCATTGCCGTCCACAGCAACCGACCCGCCGAGATCTTCAAAGTCCACACACCGAACACCAGTGCTCCGACGAGTCCGCCGAGGGAGAGGATCAGTCCGGCGGTGGTTCCGAGTTCTGCACTGCCACTGGACTCCTTCACCAGCTGCGGCGTCCAGGTGTTCGCGAAGTAGAACGCCGACATCAAGCACGAGTACATCAGCCACGTCAGCAGCGTTCGGTAGTACATACCGTTCGCGAACAATCCGCGAACGGAGGTGTTGTCCTCGACGACGGGCGCCAGCGCGGGTCGGGCATTCGGGTCGATGGCGGGGTTGTTCAGTTTGGCGATGAAGCTGCGGATCTGCGCGTCGGCTTCCGGCGTGTTCTTGCTGATCAGGAAGTCGACCGACTCTGGAATCATGGCGAGTGTAACTGCAACTGCGGCTGCAGTGATGACGGCGCCGAAGATGAACATGACCTGCCACGCGCCGTCGAATGCAGCCACGAGCAAGGCCCCGATTCCGCCGCCGACGAGGCTACCGAGAGGGAAGCCGATCGAGTACACACCCATGATCGTGTTTCGACGCTTCTCCGAGGACAACTCCTGGACGAGCACGATGAGGCTGGCGGCCATGCCGCCGATACCGATGCCGGTGAGGAAGCGGGCTGCGATGAGGGCCTCCACGTTGGGCGACATCGCCGACGCGGCCAGGCCGATCAGGTTGAGGACGAGGCCCCACAGGATGAGGCGTCGACGCCCGATCCTGTCGGCAAGGGGTGCAAGGAATATCGATCCCGCCGCCATGCCGGCCAGGCCCGCGCTGAGCAGGTAGCCCTTCTCGGCGGTGCTGTCGAAGAATCCGTCGGGTAGGTGTGGGAGCACGAATCCCATCACGAACACATCGAATCCGTCGATGGTGATGACCAGCAGACAGGCGGCCAGCACTTTGTACTGATAGCGGGAGATCGGCGATGTCTTGATCGCGGTCGAAACGTCCATCGTTGGTTCCATTCCGAAAGGTAAGGGGTTCAGTCGAGTACGAAGACGGGCACGTATTCGTGCTCGTCGGCTTCACCGGATTTGTGGAATTCGGCGTGGACGGACGCACCGGTCAGAGATTCTGTGCCGTCTGTGACCAGTCGGGTCCACCACCATGGGCCTTCGTCGAGTTCGACGACGGCAAGAATGTGTTGCGGGACCACATCGCGATCGGCATTGCGGCCGTACACGGTGGTCCACGAAATGATTCGGCCGCGGCCGCCGGCAGGTGTCCAGCGGTAGTCGGCGTCGTTCGCTACTGCGGTCTGTGGAGCGAGAAGTTCGCCGGTGCGGATGTTCTCGCGCAACAGGAACTCGCCACGCGCAGTGCCGTCGAAGAACTCGGCAGTCTGTGCGTCGCGGCGGACGGGTACGAGGGGAATGGACAGGATCGCGGTCATCGGCCGGCTCCCAACAAGAGGGTGGAATGGTGGTCGAGGACGCCGCCGTTGCCGGAGACGAGGGCCGTGTGGTGTTTCTCGACCTGACGCTCCCCCGCCTGACCGCGAAGCTGGATGACCGCTTCGGACAACGGCGTCATTCCCCACATGTAGTACGACGACAGCTGTCCACCTCCGGTGTTGACCTTCAGCGAACCGTCGGGACCGAGAAGACCTGGCGTCGAGACGAATTCGCCACCGGCTCCTTTCTCACAGAATCCGTAGTCCTCGAGTGAGATCATCAGCGTGTAGGTGTAGCAGTCGTAGAGTTCGACGAGATCGATGTCGGACGGCGCGAGCCCAGCAGCAGCGAACGCCTTCGGTCCCGATTGCGCTGCACCGCTGACTAGTCCGAAGTCCTCGCTGCGCCGCATGTAGTGGCCGGGATGCGACTGAGCCGACGCGAGGATGTCCACTGGCGGTTGTGCCAGATCTCTGGCACGTTCGGCGCTCGTCACGATGACGGCCACCCCTCCGTTGGATACCAGGCAGCAGTCGAGGAGGTGGAAGGGTGAGCTGATCATCCGCGAATCCTGATGATCGGCGAGGGTGATCGGATCACGCATCTGTGCAAGCGGATTCAAAGCAGCCCAGGCTCGCTGTGCGACCGCAACGGCACCGAGCTGCTCGGAGGTGGTGCCATAGGTCTGCATGTGTCGGTTGGCCGCGAGTGCGTAGAGCGAGTTGGCACTGTTGACGCCCGTCGATCCGAGGATTCCCTCCCAACCGACCCCGCCCGAGTTGGCCTGCGCGTACGACGCGCCCGTCGCTACGCGCTCCTTCAACGGCGCGTCCGCGAATACACACGCCACCGCGGTGGCCTGCCCGGATTCGATGGCCAGTGCTGCGAACTGAACCATCGCGCCTGCCGTCGAGCCGTAGGACTGCATTACCGACAGTAGCGAGAGGTCTTCGAGACCGAGTTCCTGTGCCAGCGGCAAACCGAGTTCACCGGTGACTCCCCCGCTGATGAGAAGACCGTCGATCTCGCTCAGCTCGAGGTGCGCATCGGCCGCTGCCCGGCGGACCGCGGCGGCGCCGAAGTTCGTTGCCGTCTTACCGTAGATCCGGCCCATCTCGGTCACACCGAGGCCGGCGATCGAGGCTTTCATACCAGCGCTTTCTGGAGAGGCAATTCGACCTCCATGGTGCCGGGTCCGACGGTGACGACGCCCTCGTTACGGCTGATCAGCTCGACCGTCACGACGCCTTTGTCGCCTCGAATCTCCTTGCCCACGACGGTGCCGTGCACCGTCGTGGTGGTGCCGACGAGGTTGAACTTCTTCATCGCGAAGCCCTTCACCGATCCGATGACACCGGTCGGTCCTGCCCAGTCGCGAACTGCCCGCTCCCACATGCCCATCAGGAACAGCACGTTGGCGTAGGCCTCGGGTGCGCCGGAATCCTTGGCGTATTCGGAGTTGTGGTGGATGGAGTTGAAGTCGCGGTTCGACCCCGCCGCCATCACAAGCCGGTACATCGACAACGGGTATTCGGGCACCGGGAGCTGCTCGCCCTCGGTGACGTCCTCGAAAAATCTCATGATTCGGAGTCCTCGGTTACGGGGTTGTAGGCGTAGACGACGTTGCGTACTCGCGCAACGACGTCGCCGCGGTCGCTGACGATGTCGTTCTCCCAGGACAGGAACGCCCCTCGGCCCAGCGAGGTCTGCTTGGGACTGCACGAGATCAGGCGTCGTCCTCGGTTTCCGAGTCGCTCGCCGAGCAGAACCGGCCTGACGAAGTCGAGTTCCATGCTGGCAGTGAGGAACCCGCTTGTGTCGGGTCCGGGATATGGGTCCTCGTTGTTGATCGGGCTTCGTGTCGGTTGCGCGTCGCGATCGGCACTGCCGTACAACGTCTCTTCACCTGGGCTGCGCATCGCTGCGATCGCCCAGGACAGCAGGCCGGTCGAGGGTGCGATCACACCGTCGAATCCAGCGCCGCGGGCGGCATCCTCGTCGTAGTGGATCGCGCTGTCGAGCTCGAGCGGTTCGAGATACCTGCGTACGGTTCCGGACTCGACCGGATCTCCACCCCAGCGAATGCTGCCGTCGGAGAAGTCCTCACCTACCCGGTCGACAAGTTCGTCCCAGTCCGCCACCCAGGACGGTCTGACGTCCGTCAGTTCTGCGGTCATGCCAGTGCACCTTCACTTTCCAATGTCTCGATCTGCTCGGCGGTGAGGCCGAGAATGTCGCTGAGTACGTACGAGTTGTCCTGGCCGCACACCGGTGCCGCTCGTTCGACGGACAACGCCGTGTCACTGAGCTGGTATCGGGGGCCCTCGACGGTCACTCGGTCGTGCAGAGGGTGGTCGAGCTCCACCAGGTGTCCTCGGTGTCTGAGCTGCGGGTCCTCGCAGAAAGCCTGACTGTCGGCCGAGACGTGCGCGGCAATACCGACGCGTTGCAGGAGATCTTCGAGGTCCTGCGAGCGATGCCGCACGGTCCATCCAGCAACGAGATCGTCGAGTTCGTCAGTTCGCCGCAGTCGGACGTCGAGCGTGCGGAAACCGGCTGCGGCGTCGGGAAGATTCATGACCGTGGCGAGCATCCGCCACTGGTCGTCATCGCCGACGGTGATGGCCACGAATCGGCCGTCGACGCAAGGGTAGACACCGTTGGGAGCGAACGCTGCGTCGCTGTTGCCACGCCGTTCGACCACCGTGCCCTCGGCGGAATACTGCGCCAGGTAGGGAGATTGCAGGTAGGCACCGCACTCGACCTGCGAGATGTCGATGTACGCGCCGACGCCGCTCTGCTCACGCTGCAACAGGGCAGCGAGCAACGCCGCCAAGCCGAATCGGGGAGCGACGTAGTCGGTGTACGGGCCGAACGGTCCGAGCGGAAGTCGATCAGCCCATCCCACCGCGGACTGGAATCCCGACAGCGCGGCACCGACGTTTCCATAGCCGGCCAGACCGCTGTAGGGACCGTCCTGTCCGTTGATCGAACTGCTCACCATGATCAGGCCGGGATTCGTCGCGCTCAAAGTCTCGTAGTCGAGCCCCCACTTCTTCATTCGCCCGGGCGCGTAGGACTCGAGGACGACGTCGGCCCAGTCGGCAAGAGATCTGGCGACGCCGCGTGCGGCCGGGAGCCGAAGATCCAGGGAGACGCCGAGTTTGCCAGCATTCACATTCCCGTACAGGGCCGAGTTCTCGTGTCCTGCAACACCACCCTCGAAGGGAGGCATCAGGCGCGCGGTCTCGACCTTGGTGCCGGATTCCACTCGTACGACGGTGGCGCCCGCGTCGGCCAGTACTCGCCCGACGAGTGGGCCCGCTACCACCCAGGACATGTCGAGGACCTTCACTCCATCAAGGGGCTTGCTCATGACGCGTTCTCCATGACGCGCGTACCGACCCAGTCGGCGAGAACTTCCTCGGTGTGTTGCCCGATGGACGGTGCAGGCGATCGGACCTGGAGGGTCTCCCCACTGATCTTCGCGAATGCACCCGGCATTCTGACCGCGCGACCTGCGTCGTCGACGACTGTGGAGTAGAAGCCTCGCGCATCCAGCTGCGGGCTCGCAGAGACGTCGCCGGTGTCGTAGATCGGCACGCACAGCAGACGGTGTTCGCGTGCCGCTTCCAGCACGTCGTTCTTCGTCTTGCCGGCCAGGAACTCCGCGACGGCGCTCCGGGCTTCCTCGAATCGAGCATCGTCGAACTCCCCGCGTGCCACCATGTCCGGAATTTCGCGCCAATCGATGGACGCGAACCGCTCGTAGGCCGGATTCTCCGAGGCCATCCACCCGAAGAACGCGGTGGTGAACGCACCGGAGGCACGGCCCACCGTGAGATGGAATTCGATGAGACCGTCGGCGCAGCGCCACTTCTTCTTGGCGGGATCGGTACCGGAACCACTGCCGGACTGATCCATCTTTTCAGCCGGACCATCCACCAGTTTTTCCCACTCCGGGGCTACGTCACCTGCGGTGTGGGCGAGAACCCTTCCCAACGTGGCTGTTCCGAGACATGCCTGTGCGGAGACGTCGACGTGCTGACCGCGACCGGTTCGTGTCCGTGCCAGCAACGCGAGCAAAGCACCGTCAGCGGCATCGGCGGCGGCATGCAGAAAAGTCTGCGGAATCGAGATCCTGACCGGGGGGCGATCCGCCTCCCGATGCGGGTCGAGCGGTCCTCCCGCCGCCCACACCACAAGGTCACTGGCGGCGTAACGTGCCTTCGGCCCGGTGGATCCGAACGCCGAAATCGAGACGTAGACCAGACGCGGAAACAAGGTGTGCAGTTTCTCGAATCCGAGCCCCAGGCTGTCCATCACGCCGGGCCCGGCGGACTCGATCACGACGTCGGCCTGAGCGATCAAGTCGTGGAGACCCGCTGGATTCTCGAAGTCGATCGCGATGCCGCGCTTGTTGGCTGCGTAGGTGTCCCAGAAATACGATCCATGAGGTCCAAGAGGCTCGGACTGACGTGCCGAGGACCCACCGAGCGGCTCGACCTGGACCACGTCGGCTCCGAGATCGGCAAGCATTCGGCCTGCGAGCAAGCCACGATCATCGGTGAAGTCGAGCACGCGGTACCGCTCCAACAGCGCCATTGCGCCCACCAATCATGAAAAGGGAGAACACCTTCCGGATCAGCAGGAAGGCGGAACGTTTCTGAACGTTCTTCGTCTGTAACTAGGAAAGTACACTCCCTCTAGACGCGAATCAATGGTTTTCAGTGGTTCAGGTCACAAATCTTTCGAACGAGAAGGAGACGGCTGTGCCGGACACCTCCAAGACGGGGCGCCCACGCGACCCCGACCTGGAACGACGCGTGTTCGATGCCGCCGTCGACATTTTCGGAACGCAGGGGTGGGCCAAGTTCTCCATCGAAGCCGTCGCGCGTCAGGCCTCCGTCGGAAAGGCGTCGATCTACCTTCGGTGGCCGAACAAGAACACCCTGCTGCAGGACGCCATCGAGGACCGCATCACCGTCGTCGCCACTCAGGATTCCGGTGACATCAAGGCCGACCTCCTCGAACTCGCCCGTCAGACCATGCGGCTCTACCTCGGCGGAGCAGGACGAGCGATCTTTCGCATGGCCATCGAGGGGGATTCCATCCCCGGCGTCACCGATCAGTTCGCGCTCTTCCGCGACTCGCAAACTCTCGCCGCACGCGAGATGGTCCGCAAGGCCATTGCCCGCGGAGAACTCCCCGCCGACACCTCGGTGACGCTGCTGCTCGAAACCTTGCTCGGCGCAATCATTCTGCACACCCTCAGCACACCGAAGGAACTCGACGACGCAGTACGGGCGCACTCCGAGGAGTACGCCCGCAACTTGGTCGACCATGTACTGCGAACTACGCGCTGACGATCCCGCGCGCCGCGAGGTCGGTGAGCTCGTCTGCGCTCAAGGACAATTCAGCCGTCAAGATCTCGGCCGTATGCTCCCCGATTCCGGGCACGCCGTCGTACACCGGACCGTCGTAGCTCTTCATGTGCAGGACCGGACCCGGCATCAGGACCTTGCCCAGAACGTCGCTGCCGGTGATCTCCACCAATGTCCGCTCCAAGAAGTGCGGGTCCTGCACCACATCCGATGCGTCATTCACAGCGGCGCTCACCACCTCGAACTTCTCGAGCACCTCGAGCACCTCGGCACGCGGCATGCTCTTGCACCAGTCGATGACCATCTTCTGCACGTCGTCGTTGTTCCGTAGGCGATCGGCATTGGTGGCGTAACGAGGGTCGTCGACGACCTCCGCTTTGCCCATCGCAGCGAACAACCGCTTGGCGATGGCCTGATTCGACGCAGCGATGGACAGGAACTTGCCGTCCTCGGCCTCGTAGATGCCGCGAGGGGACGCGGCTCCGGTCGAGTTGCCGATACGCTGCTGGATCTCGCCCGTCGCGGTGTACTTGAGGAACATGTCTCCGACGATGAACATCAGCGGCTCGTACAACGCGACGTCGACTTCCTCACCGATACCGGTCTTTTCCCGCTTGAACAACGACATCGCCACGCCCATTGCGGCGGACAAGCCCGCGATGGAGTCGGCGAACCCGAACGGCGGGGAGGTGGGAGGCGAGTCCGGCCAACCGTTGACGTTCGCGAATCCACTGGCCGTCTCGGCGACGGTGCCGAATCCAGGCAGCAGGCGGTTCGGTCCGGTCTGGCCGAAGCCGGACACCCGAGCGAGAACGAGCCCGGGGTTGTCCTTCGACAGTTCCTCGAACCCGAGTCCCCACGCTTCCAGACGCCCGGGCCTGAAAGACTCGATCACGACGTCCGCGCCGGCAATGAGACGCTTGACCAACGCTCGCCCCTCGGCGTCGCGCAAATCGATCCCCACCGATCGCTTTCCTGCGTTGAGACGCGAGAACCCGAGGGACAAGCCCTTTTTCTGCGGAATCCACTGCCGTGCATAGTCACCCGAGGCTGGGTCCTCGACCTTGATGACCTCGGCCCCGAAGTCACGCAGCATGCGGCCTGCCGTCGGCGCGGCGTACATCGTGCCGAGTTCGACGACCTTGATGCCCGCGAGCGGACCGGTGGCGCCCATCAGATCCTCCACTGGATGTGCTTGACCTCTAGGTATTCCTTCATGCCCCACTCGCCGAGCTCACGGCCGACTCCGGACTTGCCGTAGCCGCCGAACGGCGCGTCGGGGCGCATCGAGCCGCCTCCGTTGATCCACACCGTTCCGGCTCGGACTTGCTCCGCGACCCTCCTGGCTTCGATCGGATCGTCGCACCAGACATTGGCCGCGAGACCGTAGTCGGTGTCGTTGGCGAGACGGATCGCTTCTTCGGTGTCCTTGAACGGCACGATCACCGCGACGGGTCCGAAGATCTCCTGCTGTACCGCCCGCGCGCTGTGCGGAAGCCCGCCCAGGAGAACCGGATTGACGAACCATCCCTTCTCCGGCAGCGGCTTGGTGACCTGGAGAAGTTTCGTGCCGCCTTCGGCGACCGATCCGTCGATGAATCCGTTGACGCGGGCCTGATGGTCAGGGCGGATCATCGGTCCGATGTTGGTCGCGGGATCCCACGGGTCGCCGACGACCATCTGATCGAACGCCGATGCGCCGGCCTCGAGGAACTCGTCGTACACGCTGTCGTGCACGAGAAGCCGGGCGAGCGCGGCACATCCCTGGCCGCCGTTGCGTGCCCAGCGAAGGTGCATCTCGACGGCGATCTTCTTGACGTCGACGCCTTCGAGCACGATGTTCGGGGACTTGCCGCCGAGTTCGAGCGTCACCCCGGTGAGGTTGGCCGACGCCTGTTCCATGATCTTCGCGCCGACGCCGTCGGAGCCGGTGAACGAGACCCGATCCACGCCGCGGTGCGACGAGAGCTGCTGTCCCACATCGGCGCCGCCGACGATGACGTTCATGACGCCCGGCGGCAGGCCGGATTCCTTGATGAGGTCGCCGAGGAACAGGGTGGTGAGCGGGGTCCGCGGCGACGGCAGCAGCACGACGGTACAGCCCGCGGCCAGCGCGGCACCGAACTTGAAGATCGCGAGGTTGAGCGGGTAGTTGTATCCGGTGATGGCGGCAACGACGCCGACGGGCTGGTGGACGACGTCGCTCATCGTCGGAACCGGCTTGTCGTACTCACCCAGGTGGATCGTGCGATCGGTCTTCGCAGCCTCGGCGGCCCATCGCAGATGCTCGTCGACGGCCATCTTCACCTGCAGGTACGACGCCAGCGATACCGGGCACCCGACCTCGTTGACGATCGAGGGCAGCAACCGGTCCGCAGCCTTCTCCAACGCGTCGGCGAAGCGGTGGATGTGCTTCGAGCGCTCTTCACCGCTCAACGCGGACCACGTCGGAAACGCCTGCCGCGCTGCGGCAACGGCGTCGTCGACCTGACTGCTCGACGCTCCCCCGACGGTCGCGATGACCTCTTCGGTGGCGGGGTTGTACACGTCCCAGGTTTCGCCCTGCGGCTGGGCGTCGGTGTCGCCGATCAACAGCGTCCTGGTGTCCGGTACCCACTTCTGGTCGATCTCTGCCACTGCAGTCATCTCACACACCTTCATTCTGGAAATTGGCGGGCAACTTGGCCATCAAGCCGACGCGCTCGAGGACGCAGACGATCTCGTCGCGCTGGTTGTAGCCGATGTGCTCGAACCACACGATCCCGGAATCGTCACGGCTCTTGGATTCGCGCTTGTTCTTGATGGTGGTCTCGGCGCGCAAGGTGTCGCCGTGGAATACCGGATTGGGGAAAGTGATCTTCTCGTAGCCGAGGTTGCCGAGGGTGGTGCCCATGGTCAGCTCGGGTACATGGAACGCACCGATCAACGCAACGGTGAAGAGACTGTTGAACAGCCGCTGGCCGTGGATCGTGCCCTTGCAGAACTCGGCGTCGAGGTGCAGCGGCTGGATGTTCATCGTCAGCGAAGTGAACATGACGTTGTCCATCTCGGTCACGGTTCGGGTCATCGCATGCTTGTAGTGCTTGCCGACCTCGAATTCTTCGAAATACAAGCCTCGCATTTACTTCTCGCCTCTCTTCGTGATCGCTTCGGCGCGCTCCAGCCACTGAACTGCTTTGTCGTAGTGCGCCTTGTCGATGTGCAGACCTCGGTAGCGCAACGCGCCGGTCCCCTGCGCTTCGGCCTTTTCGTACGCTTCGGCCAAGCCTCGGTAGAATTCGATATCCTGCTCCGACGGGCTGAACACTTCGTTGACGGTCTCGACGTGCGACGGGTGGATCGCGATCATGCCTCGGAATCCCAGTTGACGACCCTTGACCGCGAATTCCCGGAGACCGTCCAGATTTTCGAGGTCCTCCCACAGCCCGGTCAGCGCGTGGATCTTCGCTTCCCTGCACGCGAGGAGAACCCGGCTACGCAGGTAGAGGGTTTCGAGTCCATCGAGCGTCCATTCGTATCCGACCTCGCGGGCGATATCGGCGTGCTCGGCGGACGGGCCGATCATAGCGCCCACGCGCGGCGACGCCGTCGCGACCTCGAGGCAGTTGTGGATCGCCTTCACTGTCTCGACAGGCACGATGTACTCAAGCCCGTCGACACCGTTGCGTGCCTCGAAGTGGTCAAGCAACGCGTCGTACTGCAGTACGTCGACTGCCTTTTCGATCTTCGGCGCGAAGACGCCGGTGAGGCCGGGGACAACGACGGCTTCGAGATCGGCACCGGTGAGCCTCGTCGTAAGTGGGTTGACGCGAACGAACAGTCCCACATCGGGATTGGTCTCACGGACCCTCTCGATCGACTCGGCGACAGTTGCGCGCGCAGACTCCTTCTCCGCCAGGGGAACCGAGTCCTCCAGATCGAGGACGACGCAATCGGCGCCGGACGCGACGGCCTTGTCCACCCACCGCGGGCGGTGACCGGGCACGAACAGGATCGAACGATAGGGCTGCATGTCACTCCCCTTCAGTAGCTGCGCGGTAGGCCGAGAACATGCTCGGCGGTGTAGTTGAGGACCATCTCCTGGCTGATCGGCGCGATCCGCATGAGACGGGATTCGCGGAAGTACCGTTCGACATGGAACTCCTTGCCGAAACCGAACCCGCCGTGCACCTGAAGCGCTGCGTCGGCGGCGAAGAAGCCTGCCTCGGCGCACAAGTACTTGGCGGCGTTGGCTTCCCGTCCACACGGTAGTCCGGCGTCGACCATCCACGCGGCCTTGTCGACGACGGCGGTCGCGGCGTCGAGTCGGATACGCGATTCGGCGAGCTGGAAAGCGATGCCCTGGTTCTTTCCGATGGGCCGGCCGAACACTTCTCGTTCCTTGGCGTACTGGGTGCCGCGGCGCAGCGCCGCTTCACCGATGCCGAGAGCGGCATTGGCCGAGATGACGCGCTCGGCGTTCAGACCACCGAGGATGGTGCGGAACCCGTGGCCTACCTCGCCGACGACGTCCTCGTCGGCGACGAACAGTTCGTCGATGAACAGTTCGTTGGTGTCGACGGCATTACGGCCCATCTTCGGGATCGGACGAATCTGGACTTTACTGCGGTCCATGTCCGCGAACAGCAATGTCATTCCTGCGGTGCGCTTCTCGCCCTCGATGCGCGGGCTGGTGCGCACCAGAAGCAGCATCTTCTCCGCTTCCTGCGCCTTGGTGATCCACACCTTCTTGCCCGACACCAGGAATCCCCCGTCGACCTTCTTCGCGAACGTCTTGATGTTGGTGGTGTCGGTGCCCGCGTCGGGCTCGGTGACGGCGAACGAGGTGTGCAGTTCCCCGGTGACGACGCGCGGAAGGTACTTCTTCTTCATCGCCTCGCTGCCGTGATTGATGATCGGCTCGAATCCGAAGATGCCGATGTGGACGGCACTGCATCCGCCCATACCCGCTCCGGATGCGGAGATCTCACGTTCGACGATGGCCGCTTCGGTGACGCCGAGTCCGCCGCCGCCGTATTCCTCGGGAACGGTCAGTCCGAGCCAACCGCCCTCTGCGACAGCGTTGTAGAAGTCCCACGGAAACTCGTGGCTGTCGTCGTGTTCCATCCAATAGTCGTCGGGAAACGCCTTGCAGAGCGTCTTGACCGCGGCGCGGATGTCGTCGTGTGTTGGGTCGGATGAGTAGTCCATGTGTATCTCCTGCGCTATGCGACCGGCACCGCAGTGCGATCGAACGTGTCGGCGGTGATGCCCTCGTCGCGCAGTACTGCCTTGCGGACCTTCTCGGACGGTGTCTTGGGAAGTGCGTCCAGGAAACGGACGTAGCGCGGTGTGGCGAAGGCCGGGATTCGGCCCTTGCACCAGTCGAGAATCTCTGCCGGATCAGCCTTTTCGCTGACGACCACAGCCGCGAGCACCTCGTCCTCGCCGGCCTCGACGTCGGCGGGTACACCGATGACAGCGCATTCGACGACCGCCGGGTGTGCGAGTACGGCCTGTTCGACCTCGTAGGAGCTGATGTTTTCCCCGCGCCTACGCAGCGCGTCCTTGTAGCGGTCGACGAAGTAGAACCAGCCGTCCTCGTCCTTCCGCAATGCGTCACCGGTGTGGAACCAGAGGTTGCGCCACGCTTCGAGAGTCTTCTCCGGCATGCCGTAGTAGCCCATGCTGCAGGTCCACGGCTGGACCGGGCGTACGACGAGTTCTCCGACTTCACCGACGGGTACTTCGCGATCGGTCTCGGGGTCGACGAGCCTGATGTCGAACCAGTCCGACGCCACCTTGCCTGCCGCACCGGGCGGGATCTTCTCGCCGTACGGAGTGAGGATCGGTGCACACGTCTCGGTCAGCCCGAACGCGTTGACGAAAGCCTCTATGCCGTAACGATCTTTGAACTGTTCGACGACGGTGTCTGCGATCGGGGCGGCGTACACCGCGCGCAATTGGTTGTCGCGGTCGTTGTCCCGCGGAGCCTGTTTCCACGCGAAGTCCATCATGACGCCGACGAAATTGGTGACGGTGACGCCGGAGTCGCGGACCATGTCGATCCATCGGCTGGCACTGAACTTGGGGTGCACTACGGCGCTGGCGCCCGCGACGAGGGCCGGATAGACGGCCATGAACTGGGCGTTGCCATGGAACAACGGCGTCGCCGTCATGTAGCGATCCGACGGTGTGAGGCGCGTCAGCGACACGACCTCCTGCGCAAAGAAGTACAGCTGCGAGTGCGGCATCGCGACGCCCTTGGACGGCCCTGTCGTGCCCGAGGTGAAGAAGATCGCCCCGAGGTCCTGCGCCCGCGGCGCGGGAACGGTGACGGGTGTGCCCTTCTCCAACTCGTCCCAGGCTTCGGCCTGCCATCCGTGCTCGCGCAGCAGAGTGAGTGCCTTGTCTGCGGTACCGGTGTCGATCACCCAGAACTTCTCGATGCCGCGGCTGTGCTCGGCGATGGCAACGAATCGCTCGGCGAACGTGTCGTCGATGACGGCCCACCGTGCGCCGACGGTGACGATCTGATGTCGGAGGAACTCACCTTCGTAGTTCGTGTTGATCGGAACTTCGACGGTTCCGCCGACGGCGGCAGCGAACCAACTACGCACCAGTCGTGAGGAATTCATCGCCATGATGACGACGCGGTCGCCCTGTTGCGCTCCTGCGGCATGCCAGGAACCGGCGATACGTTCTGCGGCGCCGAGGATATCGGAGTACGTGAACTCCAGCTTCTCCTCGGGCGTCACCAGGAAGGTGGCGTCGGGCGTGGCCGCGGCGTGGGTGCGCAGCACGTTGCTGAGCGTCCACCCGTCGGGATCGGCGAAGGTGGGGTGCAGATCGGTGTATGTCTGGCTCACTTGAAATCCCGGAACGGTTCGAGGGCCAGCATCGACGGAACGACATCCTTACCGAGGCGCTCGATCGCGGCGATGGTCTCGTCGCCGTCCATCGTCGGCCACTGGGGCCGAAGAAGGAGAGGATCGACCGGCAGGGTGGTCACCAGATCGGTGAGCTTGCCGACGACGTCGTCCGGGGTACCGACGATCACGTGATCGGAGACCGACTCGGCGAACTGGCCTGCGAGATCGCGGCCGGCCATGACGTCGAGACCCTTTGCCGCATAGGTGAGATACCGGCCCTGAGCGACACGGGCGTACTCGACCATCGCCTCTTCCTTGCTGTCCGCGACGAGGACATTGCGACGAAGCGGCTGGAGGCCGAATTCCTTGCCGCGTGCCTCGAACAGATCCTTGACGACGCGGTAGCGCTCCTCGACCTCGTGCTTCGGGGTCTCGGGCGGCACGGCGTAGGCGTCGCCGTACTTTCCGGCTCGGCGCACACCGCCCATGGCGTGCGCACCGATCCAGATCGGGACGTGCGGTTGCTGAACGGGATGCAGGTGCGGTTTGACGCCGTCGAGCTGGAAGTACTTGCCCTCGAAGGTGACCTCGTCCTGGGTCCACAGCTGCTTCATGACCTGAAGGGATTCGTCGAACCGCCCGGCTCGCTCCTTGTACGGAACCTGGAGATAGTCGAATTCCTCTGGGCGGTAACCCAATCCGGCGCCGAAGATCAATCGACCCTCGGTAACGACGTCGAGCGTCGCGATCTCCTCGGCGAGCATCACCGGGTGATACAGCGGGGCGATCATGATCTGTGTGACGAGCTTGGTCGTCGGCGCGACGTGCGCGGCAAGGCGAGCGAGCAGCGGCACCGGCTGAAGCCAGCGCAGATCGCCGTAGAGGAAGTGCTGCCCGATGGCGATGTAGTTGAATCCGTTGTCCTCCGCGGTCTCGACGATGCGGAGGATGTCCTTGAACTGCTGCGCCGGCGTCACCGACTTCGGCACGTCGCTGAGCAGTAAGCCGACCTGAACCATGAGAGTCCCTTCTGATCTGGCGCGCTTATTGCGCGGTGAGGCCGCCGTCGACGGGGATGGTGACGCCGGTGATGTAGCTGGCGTCGTCACTGTTGAGGAATGCGATGACCGACGCGATCTCCTCGGGCTCGGCGCCGCGGCCGAGCGGGATGGTCGCGACGAAGTCGGCTGCAAGAGCCGTCACGTCCGAACCTTTTTCGCGTCCGAAGAACTGGGCGAGCATCGGCGTCTTGACCTGGCCAGGGCAGATGACATTGACGCGGATTCCGTCCTTGGCGCCGTTGAGCGCGAGCGCGCGGCCGAACGGTACGAGCGCTCCCTTCGTCATCGAGTAGATGGGGCTGAACGGTGATCCGATGAGAGCCGACGTCGAGGAGGTCAGCGTGACCGAGCCTTTTCCGCCTGCCTTCTTGAGTAGTTCGAACCCGAGCGTCGTGGAGTAGTAAGCGCTCTTGACGTTGACATCGATGTTCTTGTCCCACGTTGCATCGTCGACCTCGAGTCCGCCTGGACCCGGCATGCCGACCTGGGCGTGCAGCGCGTGCAGTACGCCCTTCTCTTCGTCGATCTTGGCGAACAGAGACCTCAGGTCGTCGTTGTTCGTCGCGTCGACGGTCACGGCCGTGGCCTGTCCACCGTCGGCTTCGATCTCCGCGGCAACTTTGCGCGCAGCTTCCTCACTGAGGTCGGTGACGTAGACGAACGCGCCTTCGGAGGCGAGACGGTGGCTGATGGCACGTCCCATGCCGGATCCTCCGCCGATGACGGCGGCGATGCGACCTTCATAACGCTGCATTTCTTGTACTCCTTCTCAAGTTACTTCGTTATTCAAGCGCGTTGGTCGAACGAACGTCCCAGTAATTCGGAAACTATTCGGGTTCGCTGCATGGTCGGCGTTCCACCGGCGAGCGCCCAACCGTGCGCGTCACGGTGCATGCGCTCGATGCCGAATTCCTCGGTGTAGCCGTTGCCGCCGTGAAGCTGCATCGCGAGATCGGTGACCTTCTTGGCCATCTCGTTGGCAGTGCACTTCGCAAGCGAGACGTGCAGCGAGTTGGGAAGCTGCTCCCCGTCGATCACCGATGCAGCTGCACGCTGCAGCAGTAGCCTCGCAGCGTCGACCTGAAGCGCCATGTCCGCGATCGTCATCTGCACGGCCTGGAACTCGATGAGCGGCTTGCCGAATTGCGTTCGCTCCTGGACGTAGCGGATCGACTGGTCGAGTGCAGCCTGGCCGAGCGCAAGGCTCATCGTCGAATTGCCGAGTCGCTCGATCGAGAACGCGGTGAAGAGCGTGCGGAAACCACCGGGTTCGACGACGATGTTCTCCTTCGGGACGGCGACGTCGTCGAAGTAGATGTCGGCCGACGGAATGCCGCGGAAGCCCATGAGCTTTTCACGTGCGCCATAGCTGACGCCTTCCCGGTCAGCTTCGACGAGAACCGCACCGATCCCCTTGGCACCGGGTGCGTCGCTCATGCGCGAATAGACGAGGTAGACGTCGGCCTCGGAACCGTTGGAGATCCAGCGCTTGTTTCCGCTGACTCGGACGGTGTCGCCGTCTACCGTTGCTTTGGTGGTCAGGTCCGTGGCAGCAGAGCCTGCGTCCGGTTCGGAGATCGCCACGGCCATCGTCAGGTCGCCGGCGATGATTCCTGGGAGGAACCGCTCACGCTGCTCCTCGGTTCCGATCCGGGCGATCACCTGGGCTGGCCCGGTGTTTGCCTCGAAGATCTGGAATGCGGCGGGCCTGCAGTGGTAGGCGAACTCCTCGATGACGTTGAGCGCCTGCTGAAGTGGTGCACCTCCTCCGCCGAAGCGCTCGGGAAGGGCGATCCCGAGGAAGCCGAGCGACCCGAGGAATTTGCGTTCTTCGAGCGGGAACGCAGTTCTCTCCGCATCCCACTGCGCAGCCTTGGGGGCGTACCGCTCAGTGGCGACCTTGGCGGCCACCTCTTTGATGGCGCGCTCGTCGTCGGTGAGTGTGCTGGCAGACATGGCCACCTCTTTCATGCTCATGATTATACTAATCCGGTGTGACCTACGGTACAAGATCTCACCCGTCGGCCACTAGGTTCATGCTAAACATAATCATGAATAGTTCGCGAGCTTTCCAGAAACCTGCTTCAGGAGGGTTTACATGACACGAGCAGTCATCGTCGACGCCGTTCGTTCGCCCATGGGCAAGGGCAAAATCGGAGGTGGGCTGTCACACCTTCATCCCGCCGACCTTCTCGGTCAGGTGCTGCGGCAGCTGGTGGACAGATCCTCGCTCGACGCAGGGTTACTGGACGACGTCATCATCGGCTGCGTCGGCGGCAACGGTGAGCAGTCTGGAACACCCGGCCGTCAGGCCGTGCTGTCCGCGGGTTTCCCGGTCCACGTGCCGTCGGTGACGGTCGAACGCAAATGCGGCTCCGGCCAGCAGGCACTGGATTTCGCCGTCCAAGGCGTCGTAGCCGGTGCGTACGACATCGCTATCGCGGGCGGCGTCGAATCCATGAGCCGCGTCCCGATGGGCAGCGCGCGCGGTGACGCCGACCCGTTCGGCGAGGGAGTTCGTGAACGGTTCCCAGTGTTGGTGCCGCAGGGAGTGGCCGCGGAACTCGTCGCGCAGAAGTGGGGAGTCTCCAGGTCGGAACTCGACGAATACTCCGCTCGCTCCCACGCACGAGCCTCGGAAGCGGACTTTGCCGGCGAGATCGTGCCGGTCGGTGGGCTCGTCGCCGACGAAACCATCAGAACGGGCACGACGGCCGAGAAGCTCGGCGGACTGAAAGCCGTGTTCGGCACCGAAGAACGACGAGCGCAGTTCCCTGACCTCGACTGGACCGTGACCGCCGGGAACGCGTCGCAGATCACCGACGGTGCGGCGGCCCTGTTGGTGATGAGCGAGGAGCGGGCCTCGCAGTTGGGTCTGCGGCCCCGGGCCAGAATCGTCGCCTCCGCGGTGATCGGCGACGATCCGCTACTGATGCTCACCGGCCCGATCCCGGCGACCGAGAAAGTGTTGAAGAAGGCGGGTTTGACGCTGGCCGACATCTCCGCCTTCGAGGTCAACGAAGCCTTTGCCTCGGTACCGCTCGCATGGGCGAAGGAGCTCGGCGTCGATCAGGCCGTTCTGAATCCCGTCGGTGGAGCGATTGCACTCGGACATCCACTTGGTGCTTCGGGCGCCCGCATCATGACCACGTTGATCAATCACCTCGAACGCACCGGTGGCCGTTACGGACTGCAGACCATGTGTGAAGCAGGCGGAATGGCCAACGCAACCATCATCGAGATACTGAAGTAAGGAGTCGGTTCATGGATCTCACCAATTCTTCCGCGGTCGTCACGGGCGGGGCGTCCGGCCTCGGACTCGCGACGGTCAAGCGGTTCGTCGCCGCAGGCGTCAACACTGTCATCGTCGATCTGCCGCAGTCCGCCGGCAAGGACGTGGCGCAGGAGCTCGGCGACTTCGTGCAGTTCGGTCCCGCCGACGTCGCCGATCCCGACGCCGTCGATGCGGCGTTGGATCTCGCCGAAGCTCGGGCTCCCATTCGGTCGGTCGTGCACTGCGCAGGCCGCGGCGGAACCGTTCGGGTCGTCGAAAAAGACGGAACACCAGGCTCTCTGGAGCTCTACACTTCACTGATCCAGACGAATCTGATCGGCAGCTTCAATGTCCTCAGGCTCGCAGCAGCTCGGATGGTCCGCAACGAACCGGTCGACGGTGAGCGCGGCGTCGTCATCATGACGGCATCCGTCGCAGCGTGGGAAGGTCAGATCGGTCAGATTCCGTACGCGTCGGCCAAAGCCGGTGTTGTCGGCATGACGTTGGTTGCGGCTCGCGATCTGTCTCGTAAGTTGGTTCGCGTCAACAGCATTGCGCCCGGAATCTTCGACACCCCGATTCTGTCCCGGTTCTCCCAAGAAATTCGCGACGGCTTGGCCGCCCAGATCCCCCACCCCGCGCGCCTCGGCGACGCCGACGAGTACGCCAAGCTCGCCCTGCACATCGTCGACAACGCGATGATCAACGGCGAAGTCATACGCCTCGACGGGGCGATCCGGATGGCACCGCGATGACGGTCCTTGTGAAGCAGGTCGACGGGGTGCAGGTAGTCACGATCGCCCGGCCCGAAGTGCGTAACGCGATCGACACCGCCACCGCGCAGGCCATCGCCGACGCCATGGACGAGCTGGATGTCCGCGACGATCTCGTCGCGGGTGTCATCGCCGGTGAGGGCAAGAGTTTCTGCACCGGAATGGATTTGAAGGCCTTCCTCGCCGGTGAGAAGCCGTCGATTCCGGGGCGAGGATTCGCGGGAGTCGCCGAGACTCCCCCGGCAAAACCGCTGATCGCTGCCGTCGAGGGCCACGCCATCGCCGGAGGTTTCGAGATCGTGCTTGCCTGTGATCTCGTCGTGGCGTCGGAGACAGCAATTTTCGGCCTCCCCGAAGTCAAGCGAGGTCTGCTCGCCGGCGGCGGCGGGTTACTCCGGCTGCCCGACCGGGTCCCGCGCGCACTCGCCGTCGAATGGTGCCTCACCGGCGATTTCATCAGCGCACAGGAAGCCAAGGACGCCGGCCTGATCAACCGGCTCACCCCAGCGGGAGAGGCACTGGAGGTCGCGCTGGAGCTGGCGAAGAAGATCGCGAAGAACGGCCCGATGGCTGTGCGGGCGACCAAAGAAATCATCACCAAGGCGCGCGACTGGTCCAACGACGAGCAGTTCGCGGAGATGTGGAAGATCTACGAGCCAGTCCGAAGCTCGGAAGACGCCCGCGAGGGGGCATCGGCGTTCAAGGAGAAACGGACTCCGGTCTGGCGAGGGCGCTGAGGTGGTCGCGATCGTCACCGGTGCCGGAAGCGGGATAGGCAGAGCCGTCTGCCTCGAACTCGCGCAGGCAGGTACGCAGGTACTCGCCGTCGACATCGATCTCGCAGGCGCCGAAGAGACCAGTCGGATGTCGGACGGCACCGTCGTCGCGCACCGCGCTGACGTGTCGAATCCAGCTGAGGTCGAGCAATACGTGGCCGCTGCGGTCGACACACTCGGCATTCCGGATCAGTTCTTCAACAATGCCGGGATAGCAGGAGCCAACCGAGCGATCGTGGACATGACTCCAGGCGAGTGGTCGACCACGATATCGGTCAACCTGAACAGCATGTTCTACGGACTGAAGTATGTTCTTCCACACATGATCACGGCGGGCAGGGGACAGATCGTCAACACAGGATCCATCGCGAGCCTGCAAGGAGCAGCCAAGCGCGCGGATTACGTAGCCGCGAAACACGCGATTCTCGGACTGACGAGAACTGCTGCAGCCGAGGTCCGTGACCACGGAATAGCTGTGAACTGCATCTGTCCCGGGTCGACCGACACGCCCATCATCGGCAAGTTCAGAGCGCTTCTCGCTCGCGACGGTCAAGCAATCCCGGCCCTCGGTGTCGGGGGTCGCGGTATGGCAAGTGCCCAAGAGGTCGCGCGCACAGCAGCTTTCCTTTTGCGAGACGACGTCCCGTTCCTCACGGGGTCGGCTATTTCCGTCGACGGTGGTGCATCGGGGCGGTACTGAATGTCCGATTCTATTGCTTCGCATCATTCGTATAGATAGAGTTGCTTGCATCACACTCTTTCGAGCGGAGCATCTGTTTTGACGAATCCTGTAGGCAATCGCCTGTTCACGCTGGTCGAGATACCTGCGGTAGTGGGACTCCTCGCAATGATGGTTCATACCGTCGCAAATGCATTCTCTCGCACTGTGTTCGGGGATCCCATATCTGGCACTCTCGAACGAGTCCAGTACTGGTACATGCCCTTGGTCGTCCTACTGGGCTTCGTGATCGCGATGCATCGTGGCGAACACGTGTGGGCCGATATGTTCTTCACACGGTTCCCTGCGGCCGCCAAGCGGTACGTTGCCGCAAGCGCAAGCATCGTGTGCGCCGCGGTCTGCATCCTTACCGTCGCCTACTCGTTCGATCACGCGCAACACAATCGCGACATCGAACTGACGGCTGGACTGACCGACATCGCAGCGTGGCCATTGACGTACCTCGTCCCGATCACGTTCGCGCTCTTCGCCGTACAGTACGTACGTCTCGGATGGAAACAAGTGCACGACAAAGATATCGACGATTCCGGATCCACCTTCGCCGTCTCCCCCGAATCCGACCAAGCTGCTGACACAGAGAAGGCACGATGACCGCCGTAGCCACGCGCGAACCCTCGAAACCGATGCCAGGTCGAGTTCGAGCAGGCCGCCTCCCGAGCGGGAGCGTCACCCTTGCAGTATTCGTCGCGGCGGCCGTCGGGTCCACCGTAGGCATGTTCCTCGGCGGATCGAAAGAGACCATCGGTGTCCTGTCGATCATCCTGCTGCTGAGCCTGATCTTCCTGCGGATGCACATCGGTTTCGCGCTCTTGGTGTCCGCGCTCATGGGAATGTGGGCTCTGCGCGACTTCGGTGTCGTCACAAGCACCGTCAGCAAACTGCCGTATCACAATGTTGCGCAATGGACGTTGAGCGTCGTCCCGATGTTCGTGTTCATGGGTCTGCTGCTGTGGCGATCCGGAGTGACCGAGAAGCTCTACGACGTCGCACGGACCTGGCTAGGGTGGATGCCCGGCGGGCTGGCAGTCGGCACCAACCTCGCGGGAGCTGGCCTCGCCTCGGTCAGCGGTTCGACAGTCGGGACTACCTATGCGTTGGCACGTATCGGCATCCCCGAGATGCTCCGAGCGGGTTACGACAAGCGTCTGGCCATCGGATCCGTCATGGCAGCCGGATTGCCCGGCCAGCTCATACCACCCTCGATCACCCTCGTAGTGTTCGCCGGGATCGCTGAAGTCCCGGTCGGAGAACAACTCTTGGCCGGAGTCGGACCCGGTGTGGCAGTGGCGGTCTTGTTCAGCGTCGCCCTGATGATTGCTGCATCGATTGTCAAACCGAGGACACCTGAGAAGGTGGACGTCGCCCCGGAATCCACGGGTGCCAAGTGGCGTGCACTGGTTTCGGTGTGGCCGGTCCCGGTCCTCGTGCTGGTGGTCGTGGTCGGCATGTTCTCCGGCGTCTTCACCGCTACCGAGGCCGGCGCCGCTGCTGCGATGGTTGCGCTGTTCGTCGCACTGTTCGCACGTCGCCGCGACCGCCCATTCGCCGCAGTCAGCGAGGCGGCAGTGAGTGCCGTAGCAAGCACCGGATCGATCTTCCTGATGCTTCTCGGCGCAACGGCATTGTCCAGAATGCTTCCATTGACCGGACTGACGACCGGGTTCACCGACTGGACAACCAACCTCGGTTTGACGGCGTGGCAGTTCCTCGCGTTGATGACTGTGGTCTACCTCGTGATGGGGATGTTCCTCGACGCCCTCGCGATGATGCTCCTGACGGTGCCCCTGCTCATCCCTACGCTCGCCTACCTCGACATTTCGCTGCTGTGGTTCGGTGTCTTCGTCGTCTTCATGGGCGAGCTCGCCGTCATCACTCCGCCCGTCGGCATCCTGTCCTACATCATTCACGGCGTAGCGCAGGACCCAGAAGTGAACCTCGGCAACAAGATCAGTCTGCGCGACGTCTTCGCCAGCGTTGCATGGGTGATGCCGATCGCGCTCGTCTTCGTCGTCCTGCTGATCGCGTTCCCGCAAGTCGCAACATTTCTTCCGAGCCAGATGGGTGGATAGAGGTTGAACGTGTTCGGTTTACCCAAAGCACTGTCCTGCATGGCCATTGCCGCCACCGTGGTCGTGGTGACCTCTTGCACCACAACGACCGAATCGAACAGTGGTGGCCCCGGCATCGAGTACGGCGCCACCCTGGATCAGTACCAGGCTGCCTTCGGCGACATCGAACCCGTTCACCTGTACGCACAAACACCCGGACCTCAGGGCTCGTTCGTCAGCGACAAGATGGAGATCTACTACGACGCAGTCACCGAGTGGTCGGGCGGGAAGGTGACCTTCGATATCTTCTACGCCAACGCCATCGCGGGAGCCAGTGAGATCGACGACGCATTGGGTGACGGCCGAACGGACATCGACGGCTTCGCCGTCGCGAACCAACCGGCCGAGTACCCGGCGGTCAACACGTTGGTCAACGCGTCCTTCCTCGGCGATATGTCTCCTATCGCAGGCATTCTCCAGTCGCACGCGTGGTTGCTCGAGTCCGCCTACGCAACAGAAGAAGTCGCGCAGGAATTCGCGGACAACGACATGCACCTGTTGATGCCGTCGTACAACGGGGGCGGCATGGCGCTACTGTGCACCGAGGAGGCGCAGACCCTCGACCAACTACGGGGACGTCAGATCTCTGCTGCAGGCCGGACTCAAGGCGCACAGATCAGCGGGTTGGGCGCCATACCCGTGAGTGCGTCGTATTCGGAGCTGTACGAGAGCCTGCAACGCGGCGTGGTCGACTGCACCGCGACCTCGGTGCAGAACGCAGTGCTGGGCGGGTACCTCGGTCTGACACCGGAGGTAGTCATCGATCCGGCCGCTGGCTTCGCTTTGACCTTCGGGTCGGTAGCGCTCAATGAGAACCGTTGGAACAGCATGCCGCTTCTCGTTCAGCAGTTGCTGTTCGATCGACTCGACGTCTTCCTCGAAACCAATATCCGCACGTCGTGGGATGCAATGGTGCAAGGAGTGCACGACATCCAGGACGCAGGCGGGACAATTACCGAATTCGCACCGGATGCACGAGAGCGACTACAGAGCGTCAACGACCAGCAACTCGAACTACTGAAGCAGTCCCCAGCGCTGGAGGACGCGGCCACCTCGATGACCGAATGGGCCGCAACCGCCTCGCGGTGGAGCACCCTCGTCCGAGATCTCGGTTACGACGAGACGATGACCTACCCGGAGTTCGCCGACTTCTACGACACCGACGCCATCGATCTCGGGCCCTACGTCGACGCCGTGTTCGACGAGGTTCTACTCGACCACCGCCCGGCCTCGCCGGACACGGAAGCATGAACGATCCCGTTGCCGTCACCGTCGGCGCGGAGCCGGTGACTCGCGAGGCGATCCGACGGTTCGTCGAGGCGCACGAGATGGCCGACCCACGCTTCGTCGACCCAGTCGACCCCATCGCTCCATGGGCAATGCTGTCCTCGTTCTCCATGCCTGCGTACTGGACGCCAGGAGACCCGTCATTGAGCGACGGCGCCCTCCCTCCGTTGCCGTGGGATGCGTGCGGCGTGCCCGCTGCCGAATCCGTGACCAACAGGATGGAATTCGATTACTTTCACCCACTACGACCCGGAGACGTGATCACTACCGAATACCGGGTCACTGGCGTGACGCCGAAACGAACAAGCGTGGGCGACGGCAACTTCGTGGATTTCGAGCTGACCTTTCTACGCCAGGATGGCACTGTCGTCGCACGCGAGCGGTGCAGCGTCTATCGGTACTTCCCGTTCGAGTCCCGACGATGAACGCACCTCTACCGGAGATCCGGCTGCCTCTGACGTTCCAACGGCTCGTGATGTCTGCCGCTGCCAGTCGAGATTTCGCTCCGGCACACATCGACCACGAGGCTGCACGAGCCGGCGGTGCGCCTGGCGCCTACGCAGACGTCATGTTCGTGCTCGCGATGTTCGAACGGTGCGTCGGCGAGTGGGCTGGTACGCGCGCCTCGCTCGAATCGTTACGGGCCGTCACCTTGCACGATTTCGTGCTGACCGGCCAGGATGCCGTCGTACGCGGCGTCATCGCCGACGAGTCCGAAACATCGGTAACCGTCGACCTGATTCTGCTGCAGGACAACGAGCGCCAAGCTGCCACTGCAACGGCAATCATGGTCCGGGATGGTATGAGATGACTACCGCGAATGCGCTGACCGAATCGATGACCGGCATCGCGGCGACCCGCTTCCGCGACACTGCACTGGTCCGTGCGCTCCGGCTCGCCCGAGAAGAGTCCCCCTTCCACCGATGGTTCTATGGAGACCACGCCGTCGATGTCGATTCCGTAGTCGACCAGCGGTCCTTCGCCCGGCACATCCCGGTTGCCCGCAAGGCCGACTATCTCCGCTACCAGGAACTGCATCCTGGCACTGTGCGGGACGACGTTCGCCAATTACACCTGACGAGCGGGACCAGCGGGGTGGGCAGGGAGGTACATCCTCGAACGGCACACGACCTCGCCGCGTTGGGTACCGGCGGCGCCTATCAGTACTTCTGGGCCGGGCTTGCCGCAGGCGAGAAGATCATGCTCACCATTCCGTACTCGCAGACCATGGCCGGGCCGTACTTCCAGGCATCCGCTCTCGCTGCCGGTCTCGTTCCGGTCAACGCATTCACCGGATCGACGGCCGAGCGCATCGACATGCTGCAACGTTTCGGCTGCGCCGGCATGTCCATCACGCCCTCCTATCTACACCGCATGACAGCCGAGGCCAAGCGTCTCGGGATCGAGCCGAAGCGCTCTGGTTCTGCGCTACGAGCAATCTTTCTCTCCGGTGAGCCTTACGGGATCGAGTGGGCGGAGTCGATGCAGGAGTTCTGGAGCGCCACAGTCCACGAAGGGTGGGGTGCAACTCAGACCCTCGGAGTGGTGATGGCGACCAGAACCGGTGCGATCGAGGAACACGGACGCGGCGTCCTCCACGGCATCGGACACCGTTGTCTCATCGAGGTCCTCGATCCAGACGGGGTCTCCGTAGCTCCTGGTGAGCGCGGCGAGATCGTGGTCACGACCCTTCGGACCCGTGGGTTGCCGAGCATACGATTCGGGATGGGCGACAGCATCCGGTTGCTGCGCGATGGCTTCTTTCCGGAGTTCGAGGCAGGATCGATCGGTCGCATCGACGACATGATCAAGATCAAGGGTATGAATATCTGGCCGAGCGCTGTGGATGCGGCGGTGCTCCGTGTGCCCGTACTCGACTACAGAGCGATTGTTCACACTGCCGATAACGGCAGCGAGTCCGTCGACTTGCAGCTGGAGATCGACGCGGCTGCCGACGTCGACCCGAACCTGATAACGGATATCGCGGAGACGATCAAGCGCACTGTCGGAATCTCGATGTCGATCTCTGTGCTACCCACCGGGACACTGGACGAACAGCACTTCAAGTCCCGACGCTGGACCGACCGAAGGGCAGTGCGATGACCGACTCGATCGAGCAAGAATTGGCCCGTGCCCGGGCGCATCTCGACGCCGTGACGCAGTTGGTGGCCGAACTTCCAGAATCACCGTTGCTCATCCAGTTCTGCGAACGAATCGACGCCCTGGTCGACGAGTTCGCTTGGGAACTGGGCGCACAAACCTGACTCTGCCACTATTTGATGAGGACTCCCGCATCGACGGGAATGGAAATACCTGTTACGTAGCGTGATTCGTCGCCCGCCAGGAAGAGCACCGCGTTGCTGACATCGTCCGGCTCGACATACGGAATGTCGAGCACGTGCATGTCATGCAGAAGCGGAACAACCTGTTCCCTGGTAGGTGCTTCCTCGTCGGGAAGGAACAGCTTGTAGATCGCGTCGTTCAACAGCATTCGAGTCTCGACGTTGGTCGGGTTCACCGTGTTGACCCGGATGTTCTGCGGGCCGAGCTCGTTTGCGAGGCTCTTCATCAACCCGAGGACACCATGCTTGGCCGCCGTGTAATGCGCGTTGTAGGGCAGACCCTTGGTGCCTGCAACGGAACTGATGAGCACCATCGAACCGCCTTGGCCTCCCGATAGTATGTGCGGAGTGGCCGCCGTCGTCGTATTCCACACGCCGGTGAGGTTGGTATCGATCATGTTGTGCCAATTCTCGGCGGACAACTCGTGCGTCACACCGCTACCCGCAATTCCCGCGTTGGCGACCACTACGTCTAGTCGGCCGAGTTCGCCTACTGCGGAATCGACGGCTGCGCGTAGCGCCTCGAGATTGCGGACGTTCGTCTTCGACGCGAAAATCCGCCGGTCGAGCGTCTCGACCATTCGCACCGTCTCCGCCAGATCGTCCTCGGTCGCAAGGTCGTACCCAACCGTATCGACGTCCTCGCATGCGTCCACTGCGATGATGTCGGCACCTTCGGCGGCGAAACGCAGTGCGTGGTTACGACCTTGCCCGCGGGCAGCACCGGTGATCAGGACTACTTTGCCGCTGAACCTGCTCATGCGCCCAACGCCGCCTCGCCGAGGAAAGCGAGGACCACCGAGGAGTGCGAGCGCGCTTCTTCGGCATTGCCGGAGTACACCGACTCACCGCGATTGACCACCACGACGTCGTCGGCGACGCGGAGGCCGGCTTCGGCGTTCTGCTCGACCATGAGCACTCCGAGTCCGCGGTCGGCGATCTCGCGGACACTTGCCATGACTGTGTCGACCACGGCGGGCGCCAGGCCCATCGACGGCTCGTCCATCATGATGTACTTCGGATCGGACATCAGCCCACGGCCGAAGGCGAGCATCTGCTGTTCACCGCCGCTCAGCAGCCCTGCGGGCCCGTCTTTGCGCTCACGGAGAATTGGAAACAATTCGTACGCGAGTTCGGTGTTCTTCTCGCGCTTCTCCCTGGTCGAGGTGTAACCCCCGATACGCAGGTTCTCCGCCACGGACAACGACGCGAAGACTTGACGACCCTCCGGTACGAGGGAGATTCCGCGTCGCACCACCTTGTGGGCCTTGAGTCCGACGAGCGAAACATCATCGAGAACGATCGCGCCCGACGTCGGCTCCACCAAGCCGGCGATGGTTCGCAGCGTCGTACTCTTACCCGCTCCGTTCGCCCCGAGAACCAGCGTAATTCGGCCGGGTTCGACCGTCAGGCCGATGTTCGTGACCGCGCTGACCTTGCCGTACTGGACGTGGAGATCACTGACTTCGAGCATCCTGTGCTCCTCGCTTCCCGAGATAAGCTTCCTGAACGCTGGGTTCGCGCACGACGTCCTGCGGCTTACCTTGCGCGATCAATACGCCGAAATTCATTGCGATCAGCGTGTCGCAGGTATCGACCATCATCTGCACGTCGTGTTCGACGAGAAGTTGTGTCAGGCCTTCTTCGCGCAACTTCTTCAACAGCTCCGACACATCCTCGCGTTCGGACTTGTTCATGCCCGCTGTCGGTTCGTCGAGCAGAAGAAGTCTGGGCGACATGGCAATTGCGCGGGCGATCTCCACCCGGCGCTGCAAGCCATAGGACAGCTCGCCTGGCCTGATATCCTCCAAGCCCGAGAGCCCAGTCCGCTCCAACGCCTCCGCGACCGCATCTTTCGAACGCTTCAGCAACGCCTTGCGCCCGAGCAACAACTCGCGGAGGCCACCTTCCTCGGCGCCGAGGTCCGCCCCGAGTGCGACGTTCTCGCGAACGGTCAAGTCCGGCAGTAACCGTACCGTCTGAAATGTGCGGGCAATGCCGAGCTTGGCGACCTTCTGCGAAGACACCTTCGCAAACGGTTCGCCTTCGAACGTCAAGGCACCACGTGTCAGGGGCGTCAACCGAGTGATCGCCGCCAAGAGGGTGCTCTTGCCGGATCCGTTCGGTCCGAGGATGCCGAAAATCTTTCCTCGGGTGATATCGAAGGAAATGCCGTCGACAGCCTTGATGCCTCCGTAATGAACTGCGACATCGTCGATTCCCAGTACCACGTCGGCTGTGGCGTGGCGGGCGACGGATTCTCGTGACACTGCGTCGGTAGTCAAGGCTTCTCCCCTATCTCGGCTAGGTCGAGTTCCTCGACCCTGTCGTCGGGCTCCTTCTTCCGAGCAACCCCTGCCAGTCGTTTCGCCTTGGACTTTCGAATCAGATCCAGGACGGTTCCGTAGATCCCACCGGGTACGTAGACGGCGGCGATCGCGACGATGATGCCGTAGACGATGGCCTGGTACTGCCCGACGATCTCGAGGTAGTACGGCAACCAGGTGAAAATGATCGCGCCGATGACGATGCCGAGCCACGAGCGGCCGCCGCCGACGATGATGATCGTCAGACCCAGCACCACCAACGGGAATCCGATACTCTCGGGTGCCACTGTGGTACGCAGGAGCACGTTGATCGCGCCGCCGAGGGCACCGATGAATCCACTGATCACGAACGAGCTGATTCGGTAGCGAGATACGTTGACGCCCATGGAAGCAGCCAACTCTGGATCTTCACGGACCGCGTCGATGCGCCGTCCCAGACGCCCCCGCTCACTCAACGCCAGAAGCGCGACGACGAGCACGGTGATGCCGATGATGTGACCGATGGTCAACTGCGGGAACGCAAGCGCGCCGAACAGTCCGACGGACGCGCCGGTCAACGTTCCACCGTTGTGCGCGACGACGGTGATGATCAGGTCGAACGACACCGTGGCCATGGCCAGATAGAGCCCGTTGAGCCGCTGCACCAGCAGCGCGAGCAGAAAACCGATCAGTCCGCAGACGATCATGATCGCCGCGATGGCTGCAAAAGAGCTGAATCCGTATCGGATCACGAAGATCGCGGCGCCGTATGAACCGAGGCCGTAGAACCCGGCGCCTGCGAACGAGAACACACCCATACGAAGCTGTACCTGAATGCTCAGTGCCAGCAACAGAACGGTGAAGGTGCTCTGAAACAGAACGATATGCGTGAAATAGAACTGACTCATACCCTTCGCACCTCCTTGCGGCCGAAGAGACCCTGCGGGCGAAGCAGCAGGACGAGGAAGATCATGCCGAAGCACACGGCGTCGACCCAGCCACCACCGGTGAATCGCAACACCAGAGTCTCCGACAACGCCAGAATGTAGGCGCCGGCAGCGACACCGGCCGTGCTCCCGACGCCACCGAGGATGATGACCGCAAATGCCTTGATCAGCAGTGTCTCACCGCTTTCCGGAGTGATGGCGCCGAGATTGAACGTGAGCAAGGCGCCCGCGAGACCGGCAAGACCACCGGCAAAGGCCATTGTGGACAGGGAGAGCTTTCGACGGTCGACTCCCATCAACGCTGCCGTTTCGGCATCGACACCGATGGCACGGAGCGCAAGTCCTGCCATGGACTTGCGCAGCCATATCGCCATCCCGACCGTGAGAATCACGGCGGACAGCACGATGATCAAACCGGTGTTCGAGATGCGAAGACCGAAGAGCGAGAACACCTTCACTGCATACGAACTGTTGGAGAATCCGAACGGTTCGGACTTGGTGACGTACTGGGCGATCGCGAGCGGGATGGCAGCAACGCCGATGCCGCCGATCAGAATTTGCAGCTCTGCGATCCGATGAGTCTTTGCCCTCCGCAGAATCGGTTGGAAAGCAAGCACTTCGATGGCTGTGGACAACAACGCACCCACGAACACCGACACCGCAATGACGCCGATCATCGGCAGCTGTTGGTCCTTGACCACCAGGTATCCGACGAACCCCGCGAACATGAAGATCGCGCCGTGCGCGAAGTTGAGGATGCCGACGGTGCCCCACACGAGGGACATGCCGAGACAGAACAGTACGTAGATCGATCCGAGTATCGCCGCATCGATGAGTGTCTGGCCCATGGTTTCAGATCACCTCTTCCGTGAACGTTCGGTGACCGTCATTCCGCCAGCAACCCTTCTGCGGTCCCGTCCCACTCGACGACAACTCCCGCCACTCGCTGGTCGTTGCCTTCGAACGTCACCGGTCCGACGGCGCCGTCGAATCCGGCCGTGGCCACGGCGTCGAGACCGTTCTTGATGTCCTCACGCGAGGCGCCGCCCGATTCCTTGATGGCCCTGGCGATCATCCATGCCGCGTCGTAGCCTTCGGCTGCGTAGTTGAGCGGGTTCTTGCCGTATTTGGCGTTGTAAGCCTCGACGAAGGAGACCGAAGACGGTGCGGTCTGAAGGTAGTTGAAGTCCGTCGCCCAGAACATTCCCGCGCCTGCAGGCCCTGCGGGCGCGAGGTTTCCGGCGCCTGCGGCGGGATTTCCGACGGCTGGGCCGTCGAAGCCTGCTTGGCGCAGCTGCGACATCGCGGTGGAATTCTGCGCACCGACGAGGAGGAACACCACGGCATCCGGCTTTTCGCCGACGATCTTGGTGATGGTCGACGCGAAGTCCTGGGTGGTCGACTGCACGCTGGTGCTCGAGAGGATCTCGAGATCCTCACTCTCCTGCAACGCGGGGAGTTGATTCTCGGCGATCTCCGCCAGTGTCGGCTGGCCTGCGTTGTAGAGCACGCTGATTCGCTTGGCGCCGAGGGTCTTCAGATGATCGATCGCCTTGGGGAAGTATGTCTCCTGGGGTGCGGTCGATCGGAACGTGTAGTCGCCGATGACGACACCGGCACTACCGGACTGGGTGAACACGACAGGAGTCTTCGACGACTCTGCTATCGGCGCCACCGCCACGGACTGCGCACCGGACACGGTGCCGAGGATGGCGGCGACGTTCGGGTTCGCAATCCCTTCGGTCACCTGACTCGCGGCTGTCTGGGCGTCGCCTGCGGTGTCGCGACTGTCGAGCTTCAGCGTGGAGTCGCCGAGGAACTTCTGCTCGTTGATCTCTTGGACGGCGAGTTCGATACCTTCGAGCTGGGAACCTCCGACGTACGCGAGCGTTCCGGTCTTGTCCGTCGTGGAGAGCACGGTGATCTCGGCGGGCATCTCCCCCGAGGCTGTTGCACCGGATGGGCCTGACCCACTACATGCTGCCATCGACAGCATGGCTCCGGTCAGCCCGAACAGGACCAGCCTGCCGGGACCCGTGGTGAACTTCATGGCTCCTCCTATTTCATGGCAATGATGCGCATGAACTCGTGATCGCTGTCACAGTAGAACCAAAACGTCGAGTTGTCCAGATCACATTTGAGGACAAAGTCGCAGCAGAAAAAGCCGTGACAACAGATGGTTGCGGCGAATGATTATCAGCGTTTAGAGTGAGGTGTATCACCTGAACGGATGCCGTCCGTAATTAGAACACTCCGAAGGAGTCCTGTCATGGCACTCGACGACGCCACCGCCGCGTTCCTCGCCCAAGCCGCCGAAGGAGGCGGTAAAGCGCTCCACGAGATGACCCCCGACGAGGTCCGCTCGATGAACGACACATTCATCGACCTCTACGGTCCAGGGCCCGAGATGGCGTCGGTCGAGAACCTGACGGTGGAGGCGGCGGATGGACATGCAATTCCGGTTCGCGTCCTGACACCTGACGACAGCCCACGCGGGGTGTTCGTCTACTTCCATGGCGGTGGCTGGGTCGTCGGCACACCGGATCAGTTCGACACACTTGCCAGACGCCTCGCGGTCGAGACCGGGTGCACCGTAGTGCTTCCCGACTACCGACTCGCTCCCGAAAACATCTACCCGACTGCAGCCGACGACGCATGGGATGTTCTGCAGTGGACCGCTTCTCGCTCCGATTCTGCGTTGCCGCTACTGGTCGGCGGCGACAGTTCCGGCGGCAACCTTGCAGCCGTCGTCGCGCAGCGAGCAGTGCGAGAGAACGGCCCGGCCGTCTCGCTACAGGTGTTGGTCTACCCCGTCACCGACCACGATTTCGACAACAGCTCGTACGCCGACCCCGCCAACCAGTTGATGCTCGACAAGACGTCGATGATCTGGTTCTGGGATCTCTACACACCCGATGCCGGAGTACGCCGCAACTGGGACGTGTCACCCTTGCACGCAGAGGACCTGTCAGGAGTGGCACCAGCAGTGGTGTTGCTGGCCGAACACGATGTTCTACGCGACGAAGGTCAGGCCTATGCCGAGAAACTCACCGCCGCGGGCGTACCCGTGGAGGTGAGAGTGTTCGACGGACAGATGCATGGCTTCTTCCAGTTCGTCAACATCCTCCCCGGAGCCGACGCCGGTATCGCGTACGTCGGCGAATCCGTTCGCGCCCATCTCACATCCGTTGTCGCCTGAAAGGAGTGTTCCGTGAGCACAAGCGATTTCGATGCCGTCGTCATCGGCGCCGGCTTCTCCGGCGTCTACATGACGCACAAGCTCGAGTCTCTCGGCCTGTCGGTCCGTGGATACGAGGCCGCAGAAACCGTCGGTGGTACGTGGTTCTGGAACACGTATCCCGGCGCACGATGCGACTGCATCAGCATGGAATACGCGTTCACGTTCTCCCAGGACATCATCGACGAGTGGGAGTGGACAGAACGCTATCCTGCTCAGCCGGAGATCCTGCGTTACATCGACTTCGTCGCCGAGAAACTCGATGTCAAGAAGCACTTTCGTTTCGGAGTACGTGTCGAATCAGCGGTCTGGGACGAGGAGGCGTTACGGTGGACGGTCGGCACCGACGCCGGTGAATACGTCACCGCCAAGTACCTGATCACCGCCGCGGGATGCCTCTCGACGTCATCGACACCCGACTTCGCGGGTCTCGACGCCTACGAGGGCGAGACGATCCATACCAGCGCGTGGCCGCGCGACGGGTTCGACTTCACCGGCAAACGGGTCGGCGTCATCGGCACCGGATCTTCTGGTGTTCAGGTGATCCCGAAGATCGCCGAGCAGGCCGAACATCTGACGGTTTTCCAGCGCACACCTGCCTTCAGCCTCGACTGCGGCAATCGCCCATTGACCGAGGACGAGAAGCAGTCCTTTCGAGCCGACATCGAGAACTTCAAGGTCGCATCGAAGGCGTCCGGGGGCGGCCAGCCCGTGGACACATTGTCAGTCAACACATTCGACCACTCCGAGGAAGAGCGATTGGCGGTGTTCGAGGAACGATGGAGTCGCCATCGGGCCATCGATCTCATCGCTGCCTACCCGGACCTGCTCAGCAATCGGCAGGCCAACGACACCATCGCCGAGTTCTTCCGCGGCAAGATCCGATCCGTCGTCGAGGACCCTGAACTTGCCGAGGCACTCTCACCTCGCGAGCATCCCTTGGGGGCCAAGCGAATCACACTCGATACCAACTACTTTCAGACCTATAATCGCGACAACGTATCGCTCGTGAGCGTGAAGGATGCGCCGATCGAAGGATTGACTCCGACCGGGTTGAAGACCGCCCACGACGAATACCCGCTCGACGTCATAGTCTTCGCCACCGGTTTCGACGCCATCACCGGCCCCCTGCTGAAGATCGACATCCGTGGACGCAACGGGAAGTCACTGCAGGACAAGTGGACCGACGGTCCCACCACATATCTGGGTATCGCCGTCGACGAGTTCCCCAATCTGTTCACCTTGACCGGCCCCGGTAGCCCCAACGTGTTGACCAACGTGGTCTGCGCCATCGAACAGCACGTCGAGTGGACAGCGGACACCGTCGCACATCTGGAGTCGATCGGCGCCAGGACATTCGAGGCCGACGAGACCGCAGCAAAGGAATGGACCACGCAAGCAATCGAACTCGCCGACACCACGCTTTACCCCGAGGGCAACTCCTGGTACACCGGCGCCAACATCCCAGGCAAACCTCGCATGATCATGTCCTACGTCGGCGGACTCAACGTCTACCGCGACATCTGCGACGACGTCGCATCCAAGGGTTACGAAGGCTTCACGATCACCCACTAGAAGGAGCTCGAATGTTTCGCATCAGCATCGCCTACAACCACCCCGAGAACCCCGATGCGTTCTTGGCACACTACCGAAGCGTGCATGCGCCACTGACCGCGAAGATGCCCGGCATCATCTCGTTCGAGTGGGGTGTGTCAGAAACACTGGACGGATCCCAGCCTGCACACTTCGTCGTCGGCAACCTGAACTTCCCGTCCAAGGACGACGCCATTGCAGCCCTCGGATCCGAGGAGGGCAAGGCCGGTGCCGACGACATGCCCAACTTCGCCGGAGCGGGCTTCGTCATGGATATGCATGAGGTCGAGGTGGCCTGAGGCGCTCCGCGCCTGGTGGTGTGGTTGGGTGCCCCCTGGGGCGCCTAACCACACCACCAGCGGCGAAGCCGCTACAGACCCAGATCGGCCAAGCCGAGCAGCGAGCGGTATTCGAGCCCCTCGGCAGCGATGACGTCGTCGGCTCCGGTTGCCCGGTCGACTACCGTCGCAACTCCGACGACGACTGCTCCCGCGTCGCGGAGCGCCTTCACCGCAGTCAGCGGTGAGTTCCCGGTCGTGGTCGTGTCCTCCACGACCAACACCCGCTTGCCGACGATGTCGGGTCCTTCGATCTGACGCTGCATACCGTGCGCCTTCGCGGCCTTGCGTACGACGAAGCCGTCGATCGGGCGGCCTTCCGCGTGGACGATGGACAACGCGACGGGATCAGCTCCCATCGTCAGGCCGCCGACGGAGTCGAAGTCCCAATCGGCCACCAGTTCGCGCATCAGGGTTCCGATCAGCGCGCTCGCGCGGTGATGCAGCGTTGCGCGTCTGAGGTCGACGTAGTAATCGGCTTCCTTGCCGGATGACAACGTCACCTTGCCGTGGACTACGGCCAGTTCACGAACCAGCTCGGCCAGTTCGGCACGCTGGGCACTGTCGGCCATGTGCGGTTCCCTTCGATCGATTCAGTCGATGAATCTACCGGCCGGAATCCCGCAGGCTCATGCGGGCACGTCCTCCGGCTTTTCGTCGGCGACGAGGTCGACGTGCTCGACGAACGGCTCGGGCGGAACGACCTTGAGTGCGGTGGCCATGGGCTTGGTCGCGAACGACCTGCGTAGCTCCGCCAACGCGTACGCGTTGTCGTTGTACACGCGCACTGCGCCGGCGATACGCTTCTCCGTCGTCTCCAGGTCGCCGGCGGGGCCCTGGAAGGCCCAGTTGGAGCGTAGCTTCGGGTGAAGATCGGACTCCGACAGCACCGCATGCACCGCCGCCGACAGCGCGTTCTCGGCAGCTGCCTGAGCTTGCAGACCCAGATTCTTGTCTCGTACCGCCTTGGACCACGACCTCGCGCCGACGAGCTGACGAATCAGCTCCTGGTCCAGGCCGGACGATTCGACGGCCGCGATGAAGGGCTCCAACTGAACGTGGCGACGCTCCAGCTCCACGGTCACCAGCTGCCTGCTCGCGGCCGTGTTCGACCGACAACGCCGTACCCGACGCTCGACGCTCGCCGCGTAGGCGAGAACTGCAAGTACGAGGATCGCCACGATCACGAAAACAGTCACAAGGTCTGAATTTAACGGTGATACTCGAATCGCGCTCGGAGGCTCGCCCATACGCGCCGAAGTCGTCCTAGGTTCGGCCGCGGCCCCGACCGACCAGATTCGTCAGCTTGCGCACCGCACTCTTGGGGACTTTGGTGCCGAGCGCCGTCAGGACCTTGTATTGCGCGCCCGGCACACTGATGACTTTGCCCTTGCCCAGATCACGCATGGACTCACGCACGACCTGTTCCACGTTCAGCCACATGAACTTCGGGATGCTGGACATCTCGATGCCCGCGCGTTGATGGAATTCGGTCCGCACGAACCCGGGGCATAGTGCCTGCACCTGGACGCCCGTACCGGCGAGACCACCGGACAGCCCTTCGGAGAACGAGATGACGTACGCCTTGGACGCCGAATACGTCGACCCTCGGCCGGACAGGATGCCCGCGACGCTCGCCACGTTGACCACGGTGCCTTTCGCGGCAGCAACCATCGACGGCAGCGCTGCGCGCGTCAACTGCATCACCGCGGTGACGTTGACGTCGAGCTGCGCCTGCAGCAGCTCGGGTTCCGCTGTCCAGAACTCACCCGAAGTTCCGAAACCTGCGTTGTTGACGAGAAATTCGACGCCTCGGCTCAGCCGCTCGGCGACGATGTCCCGTCCCGCCTGGGTGGCCAGATCCGCCGGGATGATCTCCGAGTCGGCTCCGAAGCGGACGCGCAGGTCGTCCGCGAGCGAACGCAGCCCCACCTCGTTCCTGGCAACGAGCACGAGGTCGTAGCCGCGAGCAGCGAGGTGAGTGGCGAATCCTGCGCCGAGACCGGACGTCGGTCCGGTGACGAGGGCAACCGGGCGCACGGTGAGGGGGGACGCGGGTTCGATCGGTTCGGCGGTCATGAAACTGAAGGCTACGGTGCGATCGACGTGTTGTGGAGTCCCACACCGCCGAATGCCCGGTCCTGCGGATCAGTCCTGGCGGCGGCGGTCCGAGTCGCGGGTGATGGGCGTCGGTCGGCTCGGTGGCCGGGGTCCCGACGGTTGGATCACGGGACCGGAACGCAGCGGCGGCCTCGGCTCGGGACGCCGCACCTCGGGGCGCGCCTGCCGGGGTTCTGGATTTTGGCGGGGTTCTGGGCTCTGGCGGGGTTCTGGGCTCTGGAGGGGTTCTGGGCTCTGGCGGCCGACTGTGGTTTCGGGTCGACCGCGCTGCGGAGGGCTGGTTCGAGCGGGACCGGATGGACGTCGGTTGTTGACCGGCGGTAGTACATGCAGCATCCCGGACAGTCGTGCCACGGCGTCGATGGCGGCATCCCAGTCGCGTCCGGTGCTGCCGAGCGGCAACGATCCGAGTGTCCAGTCGTTCTCGCTCCACAGCAGGTTCAGGCCGGCCGGAACGGATTCGGTGAACGCAGCCATGCGTTGATCGCACACGCGCCGCGCCACTTCGACGTTCGTCGCGAACACGACACGGGGGCCGATCGATCCAAGCAGCTCCATGTCCGAGTCGCGAGGGGGCGGCGTCGACTTCAATCGAAGGTCGATGTCCACGTCGGATCCGACGGGTCGTTGAACTGCAACAATCGTCGACGTTTCCTCGACGTCGAACAGTACGAACTTCTCGCCGCGTCGGACTCCGCTCACGAGGTCCACCGCAGTGGTCTGCTCGGGCTTGGCGAGCGCAGCACGACGGAACTGCAGCACGATGTGGTCGTCGGACGCCTCGTACGTGTATCCCTGCGCCTTGGCCCACATCTGCCGTACCCGGCCTACCTGGTCCCGGCGCGAACGGTCGATGTACAGAAGGGCGACCGCACCCAGGAGGGCGATCGCTGCAAGTCCGAACCACATAGCCGTCATCGAGGGTCAGCTTATAGCGTCCAGCGGTTCGGCCTCGTGATGGCTCACCCGCCCAGATCGGGGGTTTCCACGATGATGTCCGCCGTGATGGCACCGTTCTCCATGGGGCTGCCGTTCACGACGACGAGCGACCCGACCTTCAGCGAGGAGGCGTCGAAGCCGGACAGGGACAGGACCTGCGTCTGCGGGGTGACGAGAACCGTGACGGGGGCGCCGTCGATGCCCTGGATCGTCAGAGTCGGACCGTCGATGGCGGTGATGTTTCCGATCGCCGCGCCGGAGTTCCCCAGAATTTCCGGGATACCTCCCGGGACGAGTCCACCGGGAGCCGACGGTGGCGCGAGGGGCGCCTGGCTCGGTGGGAGCGTGGGGATCGGGGCCAGGCTGGTCGGTGGCCGAACCGCGACGTCGTCGGTGTCGGATCGTTGATTGGTCAACACGAGAATTCCTGCCAGCACGACGACCGCCAGCGCGGCCAGGGCGACGAGCGCGAACATCCACCGCCGCGGCCCCTTCGGCTCGGGCGGAGCCTGATACTCGCCGTACTCGGGCGGAGCCTGGTGTTGCCTCGGGTCGTACGCCGGAAACACCTGGGTCGGGTTGGGCTGCTGGGCTGGGTACTGCTGCTGCGGCGAGTACTGCTGGGGATATCCGTACTGCTGCGTCGGCTGGTCCTGGTAGGGCTGCGCCTGTGGATAGGGCTGTGCCTGCTGATAGGGCTGTGCCTGCTGATAGGGCTGGGAATCCGGGTACGGCTGGGTGTCCGGGTACGGCTGGGTGTCCGGATATGCCTGCCAGCCGTCGGCGACGTAATCGGATTCGGGACGATCCGGAGGCGGATTCGCGGTGCCGTCTTCCCACGGCCGGTCGTGGGGTCCTTCCGCGGGCTCCACTCTCGCGCGCTGACCGTCCGGATGACTCATGACACCGAGGGTACGTCCGGCACCTCGCGGGTGACGAACGTCCAGGCGTGCACAGAGCTCCACTCTTGCGCGATATTCACGGAATCCCGCAAATATCGCGCAAGAGTGGAGCGAAATACTCGGTCTAACCCAGGACCAGTGCGTCGCCGTCTGCCGATACGTTCACCGGCACGACGTCGCCGTCGCGGACATCTCCTGCGAGCAGCAGCTTGGCCAACTGATCACCGATGGCCTGCTGGATCAGCCTGCGCAGCGGACGAGCGCCGTACAGCGGGTCGTAGCCCCGAGCTGCCAGCCACAGCTTCGCCGGCGAGGTCACATCGAGCGTGAGCCTGCGAGCTGCGAGCCTGCGGGCCAGGAAGCCGAGCTGGATGTCGACGATCGATTCCAGCTGATCCTCGGAGAGCGAGTCGAACACCACCACGTCGTCGAGGCGGTTGACGAACTCGGGTTTGAACGCGCGCCTGACTGCGTCCATGACCTGGTCCTTCGATCCCCCGGCACCGAGGTTCGACGTCAGGATCAAAATCGTGTTCCTGAAGTCGACCGTGCGCCCTTGCCCGTCGGTGAGCCTGCCTTCGTCGAGCACGGCCAACAGGATGTCGAAGACATCGGGGTGAGCCTTCTCGACTTCGTCGAACAGAATCACGCTGTACGGACGCCTGCGGACGGCTTCGGTGAGTTGACCGCCTGCCTCGTAGCCGACGTAGCCGGGAGGCGCACCGACGAGTCGAGCTACGGCGTGCTTCTCGCTGTACTCGCTCATGTCGATGCGGACCATGGCGCGCTCGTCGTCGAACAGGAAGTCCGCCAACGCTTTCGCGAGTTCGGTCTTGCCGACACCGGTCGGACCGAGGAACAGGAACGAGCCCGTCGGACGGTTCGGATCGGCGACGCCGGCGCGAGCACGACGGACGGCGTCGGACACCGCTTGCACGGCGTCCTTCTGCCCGACGACGCGCTTGCCCAACTCGTCTTCCATCCGCAGCAGCTTCGCGGTTTCACCCTCGAGCATGCGGCCTGCAGGAATGCCGGTCCAGGCTGCGACGACGTCGGCGACATCGTCCGGACCGACCTCTTCCTTGAGCATGACGTCGTCCTGCGCCGGAGTTGCCTGTGTCTTCTCGGCAAGCTCCTTCTCGAGCGTCGGGATGCGGCCGTACCGAAGTTCGGCTGCCTTTCCCAGATCTCCGTCGCGTTCGGCACGCTCGGATTCACCGCGCAGGTTCTCGAGTTCTTCTTTGAGGACGCGAACCGAATCGATGGCGTTCTTCTCGTTCTGCCAGCGGGTGCTCAACTGGTTGAGCTTTTCCTGGCCGTCGGCCAGTTCCGCGCGCAGCTTCTCGAGACGAGCCTTCGACGCATCGTCGGTCTCCTTCTCGAGCGCCATCTCCTCGATCTCGAGTCGCCGGACGGCTCGTTCGACCTCGTCGATTTCGACGGGACGCGAGTCGATCTCCATGCGGAGACGCGACGCGGCCTCGTCGACCAGGTCGATTGCCTTGTCCGGCAGGAACCTCGACGTGATGTAGCGGTCGGACAGTGTGGCGGCGGAGACGAGCGCGGAATCCGTGATGCGCACACCGTGGTGCACCTCGTAGCGCTCCTTGAGCCCACGCAGGATGCCGACGGTGTCCTCGACGGACGGTTCGCCGACGTAGACCTGCTGGAATCGACGCTCGAGCGCTGCGTCCTTCTCGATGTACTTGCGGTACTCCTCCAACGTGGTCGCACCGACGAGCCGCAGTTCACCGCGCGCGAGCATCGGTTTGATCATGTTGCCCGCGTCCATCGCGGACTCACCGGTCGCGCCAGCTCCGACGATGGTGTGGAGCTCGTCGATGAAGGTGATGACCTGCCCGGCCGAGTTCTTGATGTCGTCGAGCACGGCTTTGAGCCGCTCCTCGAATTCACCGCGATACTTCGCACCGGCGACCATCGAGCCGAGGTCGAGCGAGACGACGGTCTTGCCGCGCAAGCTTTCCGGCACGTCGCCGGCGATGATGCGCTGCGCGAGACCTTCGACGATGGCGGTCTTGCCGACGCCGGGCTCGCCGATGAGAACCGGGTTGTTCTTGGTGCGACGGGACAGGACCTGGACGACACGACGAATTTCGGTGTCGCGGCCGATGACCGGATCGAGCTGACCTTCGCGGGCCCGCGCGGTCAGGTCGGTGCTGTACTTCTCGAGCGCCTGGTAGGTGCTCTCGGGATCGGCACTGGTGACGCGCGCGCTGCCGCGGACAGTCTGGAAGGCGTCGCGCAGGTCGTTCGGTCCGGCGCCGTGGCCGGTCAGGAGCTTGGCGACGTCGCTGTCACCCGTCGCGAGTCCGACCATGAGGTGCTCGGTGGAGACGTACTCGTCGTCGAGTTCGGTAGCGAGGTTCTGCGCAGCCGTGATGGCCGCCAGCGCTTCGCGACCGAGTTGCGGAGTCGTCGTGGATCCGGTTGCCGACGGGAGTCGATCGACCAGGGTGCGAGCTTCACCGCGCACCGTCGCAGGATCGACGCCGACAGCCTTCAACAGGGGGGAGGCGATGCCGTCGGTCTGATCGAGCAACGCCACCAACAAATGGGCCGGACGGATGTCCGGGTTTCCGGCCGCGGATGCGGCCTGCAGAGCGGCACTGAGTGCGGCCTGCGTTTTCGTGGTGGGGGTGAAACTGTCCACCGGTCACCTGCTTTCTGCTGGGAGAAAATTTGATGTCGGTGGGTACAACGTACCAAGACTTGAGTCTGTTCCGCTCAAGTCTGATTTTCTCAGTTTTCTTCTGTGGCCAGTGGTGTGTAATCGGGATACCCTCGGGCGGTCTACTTTGGAACCGTCTAGCTGCGGCGGAGGTTGATCGATGCTCGATGCACGGGCGATCTCCCTGGTTCGTGCCGGTTTCAAGTCCGTTCTGGCCGCTGAGAACGGTCCGGCACTTCTCGCACGGTCCTTCTACGCCCAGCTGTTCGTCGACCATCCGGAGTTCCGGGCGTTCTTTCCGGCGTCGATGGACCAGCAACGCGACCATTTCGTCCGTGCGCTGGCCTACATCTTCGACAATCTCGACAAGAACGAGCGCGTCGAGTCGTTCCTCCAGCAACTTGGCCGAGACCACCGCAAGCACGGCGTCGACGGCACCCACTTCCGAGCCGGTGCCTCGGCCCTGATCTCGGCGTTCCGCAACTTCGTCGGCAACGAGGTGTGGACGGACGAAGTCGAGGACGCCTGGCATCGGACGCTAGCGCTCGTCACCGACAACATGGCCGTTGCAGCGGACTCGGACGAATTGCCCCCGTACTGGGGCGCCACGATCGTCGAGCATCAACGGGTGCTCGACGATCTGGCGATCATTCGCCTCCAACTGGACGAGGGCATTCACTACTACCCGGGTCAGTATGTGAGCGTGCAGATTCCGCAACGCCCCAAACTCTGGCGGTACCTGTCGCCGGCAATTCCGTGTAATCCGCAGGGCGAGATCGAGTTTCACGTTCGGCGGGTGTCCGGCGGTTGGGTGTCCCCCGCCATGGTGACCGAGTCGGTCGTCGGCGATCGATGGGCCGTCAGCCCTCCCTTGGGTGGATTGCAGATCGACCGAGGAATCGCCGAGGACGTGCTGATGATCGCAGGCGGCACCGGCCTGGCGCCGCTCCGTGCTCAGGTGATGGACATGGCTCGACGCAGCCACAACCCGCGAGTGCACCTGTTCGTCGGGGGCACGTATCCCCGGGATCTGTACGACGCCGAGACCCTGTGGCAGCTGTCGCTGTCCAACCCGTGGTTGACGGTGGTTCCGGTGACCGAGGAGGACGAGAATCCGTGGTGGCATTCCGGTCCGACGCCGGAACTGCCGTGGGGCATGCATCATCGGCTGCACGGGTCCATCGGGAAGGTCGTCACGCAGTTCGGCTCGTGGGCGGACAGGCAGATCCAGATTTGTGGTTCGCCGTCGATGGTGCGGACGACGCTCTACGCATTGCGGAAGGTCGGCACCCCGATGGAACACGTGCAGCACGATCCGCTGTGAGCAGTTAACGCTCGGCAAACGGCCTGCGCTCGAACCCGTGCCTCGTCGATCGTTCGAATGACGTCGTCGATGGCGGGGCCGCGCCGGGCTCCGCATTTCTCCGGTCGTCCGATCCGAAAGCAACACGTTCTACCGTTCGTCGCGCCGAAACAGCCAGTCGGCCTGGAATGTGGTTACCTACTCGTTATCGTTTCCGGGCCGCGTCGAAGACGGCCCGGTCATACCGAGAAGGGTGAGAGTAGATCCCGATGCCTGCAGACTTCGCGGCACGGTTGAACAGTCTGTTCAACACGGTGCATCCACCTGGCCGTAAGCCCCACACCAATGCAGAAGTCGCCGATGCGCTCGCCGAGCACGGCCACCAGATCTCCAAGCCGTACATCTCGCAGCTGCGTTCCGGTCAGCGGACGAATCCGTCGAACGACACCGTTGCTGCACTCGCCCGGTTCTTCAAGGTGAAGCCGGATTACTTCTTCAACGACATCTACGCGCGCAAGATCGATCACGACCTCGAGTTGGTGACTCAGCTCGAAGGCTATGGCCTCAAGCGTCTGTCGGCGCGTGCGTTCGATCTGTCCGAGGAGTCACAGAATCTACTGAGCTCGATGGCCGAAAAATTGCGTGCCAGTGAGGGGCTTCCGGAGATTCCTCCGGACAGCACGCGTTGACTCGGCCGATAACCGGGCAGTAACTGCAGCCAGACGATCAGGGGGATGACACGCGGTGATCTTGATTCTCTTCGCGGGAGGAACAGCTCTCGCGGTGTCGATTCTGCTCACCCCGATGCTGATCCGGAATTTCTCGAAGCAGGGCTTCGGCCAAGAGATTCGGCTGGAAGGACCGGCGAGCCATCAGTCGAAGCGCGGAACACCGACGATGGGCGGCGTCGCGATCCTCGTCGCGCTGTGGGTCGGATACGGCGGGGCGCACGTGGTCGGCATCGCATACGACGGCGGGGGCCCTTCGGCGTCGGCCTTGCTCGTCCTGGGTCTGACGACGGCCCTCGGCATCGTCGGTTTCGTCGACGACTACACGAGCCTACGAAACAAGAGGAACCTCGGACTCACCGCGCGCGCCAAGTACGTCGGCCAGATCGGCGCTGCGGTCGTGTTCGCGCTTCTCGTCCTTCGCTTTCCGGACAGCAACGCAGTGACGCCCGGCAGCCGAAACCTGTCCTATGTCCGCGACTTCGCCATCGTGTACATGCCGACCCTGTTGTTCGTCGGCTTCATTTGTGTCCTGGTCGTGGCCTGGTCGAATGCGGTGAATCTGACCGACGGGCTCGACGGCCTCGCCGCGGGATCGATGGCGCTGGCCCTGGGGGCCTACACCGTCGTCACGTTCTGGCAGTACCGGCAGTCCTGCAGCACCGACCCACGCGTCGGGTGTTACGACGTGCGGGATCCTCTCGATCTCGCGATCGTCTGTGCCGCCGCGGCCGGTGCGTGCATCGGCTTCCTGTGGTGGAACGCCGCGCCCGCGAAGATCTTCATGGGTGACACGGGATCGCTCGCTCTCGGCGGTCTGCTCGCGGGTCTGTCCGTGGTCACCAAGACCGAGCTGCTCGCCGTTGCGATCGGCGCGTTGTTCGTTGTCGAGGCTGCGTCCGTCGTCATCCAGGTCGCGATCTTCCGCACCAACGGTGTTCGGGTCTTCCGTATGGCACCGATCCATCATCACTTCGAGCTCGCGAGTTGGCCGGAGACCACCGTCATCATCCGGCTGTGGTTGATGGCAGCCATCGCCTCGGCACTCGGTATGGGTCTGTTCTACAGCGAGTACCTCTCGGCGGTCGGCTGATATCGATCAGCCGGCGGCTTTCGCTGCGATCCGCGCCTGAACTTCCGGGCGACGCAGCGGCGGAACCGTCGGTGGCGGCTGGCGACGCTCGGGAAGCGCGTCGAGCAGTCGATGAGTGGTCGCGGTGACCTCGGCAACTGCGAGCTCGAATGCATCGCGGGTGGCGTCGGACGTTTTCTGAACGCCACTGACCTTACGGACGTACTGCCGGGCCGCAGCCTCGATCTCCTCGTCCGTCGCGTGCGGTTCCAGCCCGCGCAGGGTGGTGATGTTTCGGCACATAACAGCCACGATAGACTTTTCCGCCGGTCTTCACGTCCTGAGCAGCCCGTCGAGTGCACGCAGGCACAGCGCCTTGACCTCGTCCTCGCTGATGGATCGGCGATCGAGCCAGTCCATGCAGACCGCACGCACGAACGACACCCAACCACGCAGTGCCGTCCGGGTGATCTCGTCCTCGCGAATCTCGGCGGTCAGCGCGGCCAGAATCCGCTGCTGCTGCACTTCCAGTTCGTCGGCGAGGATGGCCTGGATTTCCGCGTCGCCCAGCATGGCACCGCGGTTGATGGCCCGGACGCCGTGTTCGTGCTCGACGGTGTAGCGAATGTAGGCGTCGAGGCCGGCCGCGACCTGATCCGCCACCGGCAGTGACGTGTCCGGCGCGGTCGTGTCGAGGATGCGCGCGGACTCGACCTTCAAGATCTCCGCGAAGAAATCTCGCTTCGACGCGAAGTAGTGGTACATCAGGCCCCGGGACACTCCGGCGAGGTCGGCGACCTCCTCGATCCACACCTCGTCGTAGGGCCTGTCGGCGAACAGCTTCGACCCGATGTCGAGTAGTTGCGCGCGCCGCAGGTCAGGGGAGAGTCGTTTTCGAACGCCGTTCATCACCCAGGATGCTACTTGACACGAGTTCAGTAGCGAGTACGTTCACTGTTGTATCCGAGTTCAGTAACGAGCGAAGAGGTCGCACATGGTCGTCGACGTCGGAGTACGCAGCGCAGCTCTCCCCCACCCGCCCCGACGCCTGCCCGTCCTGGGCGACGTCGTCGGCGCCCACGCGTCGAGGCCGGTCCAGGACTCGATGGCACTCGCCGCACGGCTCGGCCCGATCTTCGAGCGGGTCGTCCTCGGTCGCCGCTACGTGCTCGTCTCCGGCGCCGACCTCGCGGGGGAACTGTGCGACGAGTCCAGATTCGTCAAGCACGTGTCCCCCGCGATCGAAGGTCTCAGATCAGTCGGCGGTGACGGACTGTTCACTGCCTATTCTCACGAACCGAACTGGCAGAAGGCACACGACCTCCTGCGCCCCGCGTTCGCTCAGAGCGCCATGCGCGGATACCACGACATCATGCTCGCCGTTGCGTCCGAGCTTGCGGCACACTGGCGTTCGCAGACCTCCGTCGACGTCTCCTCGGACATGACGAAGCTGACGCTGGACACCATCGGACGCACCGGGTTCAGCTACGGTTTCGATTCCTTCAGCCGAAGCAAGCCCCACCCATTCGTCGACGCGATGGTCGGCGTGCTCTCGCACAATCAGCGTCGCGAGATCGTTCCCATCCCCTGGTTGGCGAACCTCGTCTTCAAGAAAGCCGACCGGCGCAACCTCGCGAATCAGCGTTACCTCGAACAGGTCCTCGACGACATCGTGCGCACCCGCCGCGACGAACGTTCCGACCCGGGCGCCCATGCAGATCTGCTCGAGATCATGCTGGACGCCGCGCGGGATTCCGGGAACCCGAATGCGCTGAGCGAAGTGAACATTCGCCAGCAGATACTGACCTTTCTGATCGCAGGCCACGAGACCACCTCGGGGGCATTGTCGTTCGCCCTCTACTACCTCGCGAACAATCCGCACGTGCTGGACGCCGCACGCGCGGAGGTCGACGAAGTCTGGGGCGGTGAAGCACCGTCGTTCGAGCAGGTACCCAAGCTGCGCTACGTCCGGCGAGTACTGGACGAGACCCTGCGGCTGTGGCCGACAGCACCTGCCTTCGCGCGGGAAGCTCGGGAGGACACCGTCATCGGCGGTGTACACGAGATGAAGCAGGGCGATTGGGCGTTCGTGCTGATTCCCGGGTTGCATCGCGACCCGGTCTGGGGTGAGAACCCCGAAGTGTTCGATCCCGATCGCTTCGTCTCGGCCGAGGTGCGCTCACGCCCGGGCCACGTCTACAAGCCCTGGGGCACCGGCGAACGCGCCTGCATCGGAAGGCAGTTCGCGATCCACGAGGCCGTCCTCGTACTCGGTACGTTGCTGCAGCACTTCGATTTCCAGGCAGATCCGACGTATCGCCTGAAGGTCGAGGAGCGGCTGACGCTGATGCCGAAGGATTTCCGGCTGACGGTGTCAATCCGGAAGTAGCGGCACGGACAGTCCGGAGTCGCGGCCCAGCAACACCCCGCGGGTCAGTGCCTTCTTCCCGAATTTGCTGTGCACACCGTCGAGAGCGATGTCCAACGCCGATGCGCTCGGTGCGCCCTGCACCCCGCTGCGCGGTGGCGCATCGAACTGCAGCTCGAGCTGCTCGGCGCCCGTGCGCTCGATGTTCGCGACGGTCACCCCGACCAGCGTGATGCCCTGATCGGCGATCAGAGGCGCAGCCTCACGCAGCAACGCGAGGGCGGCATCGAGAATGTCCCGAGTGTCCGCTGTTGCCCGGTTCAGTGTGTGCGAGCGCGTGATCTTGGTGAAGTCCGCGAACCGGAGCCGCAGAACGACCGTGCGGCCGGTCCGCTCGGCGGCACGCATCCGCTGCGTCACGCGGTCCACCAGAGCGATGAGCGAGGCCTCGACGTCCTTCGGTGACGTCGGACCACGCCCGAGTGCATGCTGGGCGCCGATCGAGCTGCGTCCACGGTAGGTCTGCACGCGTCGGGGATCGCGGTTGTTGGCCAACGAGTACAGGTGATGCCCCGCGCCCTTCCCCAGAATCGACACGATCGACGCCTCGGACTGCGCGGCGATGTCACCGACGGTCACGATGTCGAAGGCATGCAGCTTCTCCGCCGTCACCTTCCCCACGCCCCACAACCGCTCGATCTTCAGAGGGTGCAGGAACTCGAGCTCACGTCCCGGCTCGACGAGCAGGAGGCCGTCGGGCTTGCCGACTGCGCTGGCGACCTTCGCGAGGAACTTGGTGCTCGCGATGCCGACCGTGATGGGCAGCCCTACCTTCTCCTTGACCTCGCGTCTGAGCCGCTGCGCCACCTGCACCGGAGTGCCGCGGATCTTTCCCAGACCGGTGACGTCGAGAAACGCCTCGTCAACCGAATCCCCTCGACGAGCGGGGTGGTGTCGCGGAAGATCTCGAAGACGGCCTTGCTCGCCTCGATGTAGGCGTCCATCCGGGGAGGAACGACGACGGCGTCGCGGCACAGTGCGCTGGCCTGCGACCCACTCATCGGGGTACGCACTCCGAAGGCCTTCGCCTCGTAGCTTGCCGCGAGCACGACACCGCCGCCCACGAGGACTGGTCGTCCTCTCAGGCGCGGGTCGTCCCTCTGCTCGACCGACGCGTAGAACGAGTCGAGATCGGCATGCATGATCACGAACATATGTTCGCACGACGGTCCGACAGGTACGAACTTTCTCAGGCAGTGACGTGGTGGATGTAGCACCAGCGCCAGTTCTCACCGGGTTCGGCGGACTCCATGACGGGGTGCGTCGTGGAGTGGAAGTGGGCCGTAACTGCGCGGGTTCGCAGAAACCTGCGGACTATAGCGTCGTAACCCGCGTGTGCGTAGAGCATTAACCCCTGCGGGACAACCGCATTCGCAGGCCGGGCAACCACCGGACGATCTCTTGCGCTACGCCGCCGCATCGACGACGGACCATGGGTCGTCGACCTTCGGGCGCGGACCGTCTCGACACCACGAAAGTCTGACAAAATGCATCGAAGACCGAAGCGCAGAGACGAATGTACCCCCAGGGGTATCTCTTGGTATCGTCGAGGGCATGCACTCAGTGAGCCGGCGCGGTCGACGGGGTCCAGCTCCGATGGTCGGTTTGCTGATTGCACTGACGGTGTTCGGTGTGCTGTTGATGCATTCGGTGACACCGATGTCGATGCCTGTGACCGGCTCGATGTCCATGTCCATGTCGATGAGCGGCGGCCATGCCTCGATGGCAGCGCCGTCCCGCATGGCCAACTCGGTGTCGGTTCCGGTGATGACCGGGGAGCACGACTGCCCGTCGGCACACCAGATGATGCACCCCTGTGTGGGCACGACAGCGTCGTGGCCCGCGCTGACGGTCCCGGCGACGAGCGCAGCCATCGACCCGGTACCGATGCTGGTCAACCGGATCGTTGGGCGCACCGACTCCGCGTGGGGGCGTGCGCCGCCGTGGACGTTGTGGGAGTTGGACAGATCGGTGACCTTGCGAGTGTGACGGGGAGCCCGACAGACGCGTGTCTGTCGGCGGATCGAACGACATCGAATCCTCTGTACTACTCACTCTTGCAAGGAGTTTCCTCATGCGTACCAAAGTCATTGCCTCGATCGCTGCTGCTGCTGCGAGCGCGTTCCTCGTCGTCGGCTG
>NZ_NPFZ01000051.1:0-3347 GCF_002259425.1 Rhodococcus sp. 14-2470-1a | reverse complement strand
CCTGATCGACACGACGAACACGGGGTGGGGACTTTTATCTGGCCACCAGTGGGGACCTCAACCTGGCCACCAGTGGGTACTTTGTCATGGCCACGGACAAGACGCGCTCGCGATCGTTTGAAAGGCGGGTAGTGCAGTCCACTTCTGAAACAATGCAGTCGTCTTCTGAAACTGACAGCCGGATCGATATTCGAGACTCAATCGTGATGTGTCTCAGAAACCTGTCTCAAGCTCTGACGCGCCGCCTGTGCCTTGTCGGCCGTTTCTGAGACAGTCATCCTCGTGAGCGCCGTTTTGGGATACATGAGGGTCTCGACCACCGATCAGTCGCTGGATCTACAGAGAGACGCACTGACAGCCGCCGGCTGCTTCCGCATCTGGGAAGAGGTCGCATCCGGAGCAGACAAAGACCGACCTCAGTTGCAGCTGCTCCTCGAGAGCCTGCGCGTCGGCGACGTCGTCGCAGTATGGCGACTCGATCGACTCGGCCGCTCACTGAGCCACCTCATCGAAACCGTCAACCTCATCGAAACCAAAGGTGCAACACTGCGCAGCATCACCGAAGGCATCGACACCTCGACAGTCGGAGGACGCCTGACCTACAACATCTTCGGCTCCCTCGCCGAATTCGAACGAGACCTCGTCAAAGAACGCACCATGGCCGGCCTCGCCGCCGCACGAGCCCGCGGCCGCATCGGTGGACAACCAGCCAAGATCGACGCCGACAAAGCTCGTCACATCCGCAGAATGCTCGACGACGGCACACCCAAAACCGAAATCGCATCAGTACTCGGAATCGGCCGCGCCACCCTCTACCGGCACCTCAGTTCGCCTGCGGGTTAAGCGATTAGCTCCCATCACGGTGTACGTCCGGCCCCGGGTTCCTTTGGCGAGACACTTCCACCGGGTACACCAAAACGGCGACAGGAGGGGTCGCACGCCCTCTGTCTCTGCCAAGGAAAATTGGCGGCTCGCAAGGTCAGGACCGGAACAAATTTCCGTACAGCTGTGCAATGGATTCGAAGACTTCTACGGGATCCACATAATTGTTCTTGTCTCGTAACGCGTCTTCGAGGGCATCTTCGTCCACGATGTTGTCGGGGACCAGCACGTGCCACTTGTAACCCCGCGGTTGTGGACGAACTCCTGCCGAGGCCAAATATGCATTGATGTCCTCGTTCTGCGCACGCAAATCTTCTTCAGTGAAGGCCTCGAACCAAACTTCCTGCGGGTCACCAGTTGCCTGGTGACCGCGTGACACTTTCACTGGCGGATGCAGCGCCGCTGGATACGACGTCCGAAAGCATCGGCCCGGACCCGCAACCCAGGCAGTCAACGCCCCATGACCGTTGGCGACGAGCGGTACGTATCGACCCGCAGGCAGACCTTCAGGTATCTCACCCTCGACATCCGCGACCGGGTAATCGCCCCAGTATTGAGCCATACCGTCTCCTTCAGGCTGAAACGAACTCTGGCCTCGGCCGCCGAAGCGCCGAGGCCAGAGCCGACGATCAAGATGCTAACCGATCTGGAACGACCCGACGGGGTCCCCGGTCTGTGACAGCAGGGGAATCGTTCGGGGAGCAGGCGTCGCAGCAGCGTCGACTACCGAACCAACCAAATCGTCCGACCTGACGTACCCCAGCTCACCATCGGTACCGATGGCGCTGACCAGGTCAGGGAGTTCAGCATCTGCCTGCGCGGCCTCGCCGGTTCCGTAGCTCTCACCGTCCGGATTTGTTCCTTGTGCGCGCGCAGCGTCGCCGTCTGCACGAGGTGCAGCCAGGGCAGCGGGGGCAGGGTACTGGAGGGGGTCGGACGGGAAGGTGACGTACTCCGACATGTTTCCACCGGACGGCCACACCGCCACGAATCCATGACTGTTGTAGAAGCCGGGTCCGCAGTCTCGAGTGGACGTAGCGGTCTGAGAACTCGTGTTGAACAGGTTGAACTGGTAGTCCGTCGCCGAGCACAACGCACCCTCCCGGAAGAGGCGGGCTTTGGAGCCGATAACACCCTGCGGCACAGTGCTTCCGAAGGCCGTGTAAACACGCGTCGACGCTTTGGGAACTCCGGCGTTGTCGATCGTCGACGTATGAAGGTACAGCGTTCCGTTCACTGGAGGTGTCGAACCGATCCACCCAGTCCGAACTTCCGCACCCGCAGGAGCGGTGGACAGTACTGCGAGCAGGGCGGCAGCTCCGACCGTGAATCCAATCGATGCGGCATTGCGAATAGTCATGTAAGACCTCTCCTTGATGGATGCTGGATCAGCTGGGGTTGAAGTAGCAACGACCGTTGTTGGTAGGGCACACAAATCGTCCGGTCTCAGGAGGCTTGGGGTAGGTCGGAATCGAGAGAGCGTACTCGAACCCCTCTGCGGAATACTGCCCTCGTCCTTCGGCGAAATATGTGCCAGCATCGTCCAGCCGGTTTCCGTAAATCGGGCCGTTCGAGAACCGTCGTTGATTAGGAGCGTCTCGAATAGTGAACGGTGAACCGGCATAATGGATTCCGCAATTGCTGTCCGGATAGGGTCCAGGAACAACCTCACGGCAGTGGATCTCTGACCGCTGGAACGTCAGTGCCGGACCGTTCTCGAGGATCATCGTGGTCGTCCACTGCGCCTGCCGGCCATTCAGATTGGTGCGGATGATGTAGTCCCACTGCCCCTGTGCGCCCTCGTCGTCACCCCAAGAGAAATTGAACTTGACCTCGCCCCCGAAACCGGACTCGAGTACTCGAGGGCATGAAATCTGTCCCTCTTCACACCATGTGTCGTAGTCGTCAGGGTCAGGTAAGTCGCGACGCTGCGGCGCGGGCGCAGGTGCGAGGTCTGGTCGGGGTTCTACCGGAAGTACTTCGGTGACCCCATCGGAGCTGAGAATCGGCCCCATGCAGGTCCAAGACTCCAGCTTTCGCACCGATACTGCCTCGTCGATGCACTGTGCCTCTGCACCGGGGGTATTCAAATACTCCAGTGGTACTTCGTCGACGGCCACATCCGACGGAACGGAAGGTTCCGGAATGGCCGGGTCGTCGGGGGCTGCCAACGCAATCGAGGGACTGACCAGCATGAGAGCGGTCACCCCAGCTATTGCCAGCATGGATCGGATCCGGGACTGTCTGGACGGCAACTTCGTCAGCATGTGGGTGTTCCTGACTTGTCATTGGTCGACATATTCGAGCGCGAACGGAATCAATGCAGAATGCACCGAATGCGTTCTCTACCAACAGGTCTGCAGCAATGACGGCGCTCATCGAAATTCAGCAGTGACGCTCACAAAAATTCATCACCCGTGTGGCACCGCCAACGAGGGCGGGTCTCCAACGAAGCTGGTGGTCTC
>NZ_NPFZ01000060.1:0-3565 GCF_002259425.1 Rhodococcus sp. 14-2470-1a | reverse complement strand
GTTCGATCAGTATGTGCGCCAGTGCGTTTGCGTGGAAGTCGAGATCTGTATAGGTCCACTGTTGTCCACTGTCGTCGACGACCGCAAGCGCATCCGCAGACGAATTCGTCTGACGCCGAATCAACTCATCCAACGTCGAATCCGCCACCACCACAACCGGACCGGAAGAGAGTTCGGAGATGTGCTTTCGTTCGGTGTGGGTGAGTAGGGGTATGGCGGCGATTCGGGTGTGGGGTGCGGTGGCGAGGGTGTGTAGGGCGGTGTCGAGGAGTGTGGTGAGGGTGGTGATGGTGTGGTGGGTGATGCGGTGTGGTTGGTAGGAGAGTTCGATGGTGATGTGGGTGGGTGTGGGCAGGATGCCGAGGGTGAGGGGGTAGTGGGTGGAGTCGTGGATGTCGACGCTGGTGAGTGCGAGGTCGTGGTGTGTGTCGGTGTTGTCGTCGAGGGGGTAGTTCTCGTAGACGAGGAGGGTGTCGAAGAGGGCGGGGAGTCCGGTGAGGTGGTGCAGGTCCGGTAGTGGGGTGTGGTGGTGGTCGAGGACGGTGGTGTTGTGGTGGTGGATTTGGTCGAGGAGTTCGGCGGCGGTGGGGTTGTGGCCGAGGTGGGCGGGGGTGGGGATGGTGTTGAGGAACATGCCGACGGCGGTGTCGATGCCGTCGATGTGGGCGGGTCGTCCGGAGACGGTGGTGCCGAAGGTGATGGTGGGTTGTCCGGTGATGGCGTTCAGGGTCAGTGCCCAGGCGGTGTGGATGACGGTGTTGAGGGTGGTGCTGTGGGTGCGGGCGAGGGTGTGGAGTTGTTCGGTGAGGGTGGTGTCGATGGTGTGGGTGAGTTCGATCGGTTGTGCTGTGTCGGTGGTGGCTGTGTTGGTGGTGGCGATGAGGGTGGGTTCGGTGACGTCGGCGAGGGCGGTGGTCCAGGTGTCGAGTGAGGTGGTGTGGTCGTGGTGGGTGAGCCAGTGGAGGAAGCTCGGGTAGGTGGTGTCGGGGAGTGCGGGTGTGGTGGGGTTGTTGTAGGCGCGGAGCAGTGTGGCGATCAGGGGCGGGGTGGACCAGCCGTCGGTGATGGCGTGGTGGATGGTCAGGATGAGGGTGTGCTGGTCGGCTGCGGTCGTGACCGCGGTGACGCGCATCAACGGCGCGTCAGCCAGAACGAACCCGGTTTCCCGGTTCCGCGCCACGGCTTTGTCCACGGCATCTGCATCTCCGATGCCATTCACTGCGGTGAGTTCGATCGTCGCGTGCGTGGGGATGACGGCGACGTAGTCGCCGTTCGCAGCGGGTGTGATCGCGGCCTTGAGGTTGGGGTGTGTGTCCGTGAGTCGATCAAGGGCGATGCGGAGCCTGTCCAAGTCGAGCAGCCCGGTCACCGTCACCGCAGTGTGGGTGAGGTACACGTCGGTACCGGACACAGCGCCGAGCATGGATTCGAAGACCATGCCGTGTTGGAGTGGTGTCAGTGGTTGGACGTCAGCGATGTCGCCGTAGCGGTGGTCCCAGGTGGTGAGGTCGCCGTAAGTCGTACCGCTGGCGGTGAAGTCGGTGAGGGAACGGCGCACGCGCCCTGCACCTACGCCGCTGGCGTACGTGACAAGAGTCTGTAACGCGGTGGTCCAGAGTTGGACGAGTTCGCGCGCCTGTTCGCTGGTCAAGATGTCCTGGGCATAGGCGAAGGATCCGTCGAACATGGGCTCGCCATCGCTACCAGTGAGAACCGCGATGTTGACATCCACCACTGCTGCAGCGGGCAAGTTTTTCGGCAGGTGCGCGCGAATTCCGGGGCACTCCGGCGAATTGGACCATGGTTTGGCGGTGCCGGCACTGAAGTTGCCGAGGTAGTTGAGCGCGAGGTCGGGGGTGGTGGTGGGTAGGGCGGTGTCGGGATGGAGGTGGGTGAGTATGCCGTAGCCGATGCCGCGGTCCGGGACGCGTGCGAGTGTGTCTTTGATGCGTAGTACGGCGTCGGCGGCGAGGTGGGGGTCGGTGAGTGTGTCGATCGGGTCGAGGTCGGTGAGGTCGGCCATGATCGGGTACCAGGTGGTGAACCAGCCGATCGAGCGTGAGAGGTCGGCGCCGGGGACGACTGTTTCTTGGCGGCCGTGGCCTTCCATGCCGATGGTGACCGGCCGTGGCTCGAGGTGGTGGCGTGCGCGCCAGGTGCCGGTGGCGATGGTGACTGCGGTGAGGAGGATGTCTTCGACGCTGGCGGAGAGTGCGGCGGTGACGTTGTTGATCAGGGGCCCGGCCGGGATTTTCACGTCGATAGTTGTGACGGCGGCCTGGGTGTGGCGCTCCTGGTCGATTCCGGTCTCGCCGAACAGCGGGACGACCGCGTTCACCACCGTGCTCCAGTGACCCAGTTGCTCGGTGACATCCTGCTCGGTCAGTGCGTGCGTCCAGGTGGTGATGGAGGTTCCGGCGGGGAGCAGGTCGGTGTCGGTGGCGCCGGTGTCGAGTGCCCAGGCGTGTGCGAGGTCGTCTTGAAGGATGCGCCAGGAGACTCCGTCGACGGCGAGGTGGTGGATGACCATGACGAGGCGGCCGGTGGTGTCACCGAAGTCGGTGTCGTTGGGCTTGGTGTCACCGGAGTGGGTGCACCACAGGGCGCGCCACAGAATCCCGTTCGTCGGATCGAGTTGCTCGGAGAGCCGTGTCGTCTCCGCAGTGACGTACGCAGGCCAGCGCGGTCCGGACCAACCGTCGGTGAATTCGGTGGTGTCGAGTCGGGTGGTGACCTCAATCGGGGTGGCGGCGTCGGTGAAGTGTGGTGCGCCGGAGTTGTCGATGTCGAGGCGGCCCTGCAGGGTCGGGTGATGTCCGATGACGCGGGTGAGGATTCGGTGGAGGGTGTCGGTGGTGAGGTCGGGTGGGGTGGTGAAGACGAAGGATTGGGTGAAGTGGTCGAAGCCGGGTCGGTCTACGTAGCGGGCGGCGATGGGTTGCAGTGGTGCGGTGGTGACGGTGGTGGGTCCGGTTTCGGTGTGGGTCTGGGTGTGGGTGTCGGCGATTCGTGCCAGGGCGCTGATGGTGCGGTGGGTGAAGATGTCGGCGGCGGTGATGGTGATGCCGGCGCGGCGGGCTCGGGTGACGACTTGGATGGAGGAGATGGAGTCGCCGCCGAGGCGGAAGAAGTCGTCGTCGATCGACAGTGGGGTGTCGGTGGGCAGGTGCAGGATGTCGGAGAAGACGGTGGCGAGGGTGGTTTCGGTGACCGTGCTCGGTGTGTGTCCGCCGGTGAGGGCTGCGGTGAGGTCGGGTGTGGGTAGTGCGCGGCGGTCGAGTTTGCCGTTGGGGGTGACCGGGACGGTGGTGATGGGGATGAAGACGGTGGGGATCATGTAGTCCGGTACCCGTGCGGTCAGATGCTCCCGCAGTTCGTCGTCGGTGACGTCGGTGCCGACGTAATAGGCGGCAAGGTATTTGTCATTGCCGCCGGGGTGGTCAGCGGCGATGACGACGGCGGTGGTGACGGCGGGGTGGTGTTCGAGGACGGTGCGGATCTCGTCGAGTTCGATGCGGAAGCCGCGGATCTTGACTTGGTCGTCGGAACGGCCGAGGTAGTCGAG
>NZ_NPFZ01000046.1:0-3797 GCF_002259425.1 Rhodococcus sp. 14-2470-1a | reverse complement strand
GGCGACGACGTGGTCGCCGTCGCTGCGGCGGACGGTGCGTGATTCGCCGGTGATCATCGATTCGTCCATGCTCGCCGATCCGGAGACGATGGTGCCGTCGGCCGGTACTCGGCCGCCGGGGCGGACGACGACGACATCACCGAGCTGCAGCTCGGACGGGGGCACCGGCACCACATCGTCGCCGTCGACGCGTTCGGCGGTGTCCGGGAGCAGCGCCGCCAACGAGTCCAGAGCGGAGGTGGTCTGCGCGAGGGATCGCATTTCGATCCAGTGCCCGAGCAGCATGATCACGATCAGCAGGGCCAGTTCCCACCAGAAGTCGAGCTGATGATCGAGCAGGCCGAGGCTCGCTCCCATCGACGCAATGAATGCGACGGTGATCGCGAGGGCGATGAGCAGCATCATTCCCGGTGCACGGGAACGGATTTCGCTGACTGCGCCGGTGAGGAACGGGGACCCGCCCCAGGCATACATCACCGTTCCGAGCACCGGGGAGACCCAGGCGATCCACGATGAGTCGGGCAGTGAGTATCCGAGGAGCATCGCGAACATGTTCGAGGCAACGATCACCGGAAGGGCGAGGACCAGCATGATCCAGAACAGACGACGGAACATGCCGACGTGGTCCCCATGACCGGCGTGGCCACCGTGACCGGTATGGCCTTCGTGACCGGTATGGCCTTCGTGTTCCTTCTCGCCATGGCCGGAGTGGGCTGCGCTGTGTTCGGATGCATCGTGGCCCGGCAGCGTGCCCGCTGTCTCGGCTCCGCCAGCGTCGGCATGTGTGTGGTTGTTCATCGCGGGAAATCCTTCTCTCCACCAGGTTCAGCGGTTACGCGGTGCGCGAATCTTTGGGTTGCGGTTCGACTGTGTATCCAGCCTCGCGGACAGCTGCGATGACACCGGCGTGGTCGGGCACGTCAGCACTTGTCACCGTCAGAGTTCCCGCAGCTGCAGATGCCTCGACCGTGTCGACTCCTGCAACGGTGCTTACTTCCTCCCGGACTGCCGCTTCGCAGTGACCGCAGGTCATGCCCGTGACTTTGTAAACCGTGGTGATCATGTCGCGCTCCTCTGGCTGCTTAGATACCCCCTGGGGGTATCTCGATGACATATCGACCATACCCCCTCCCCGTATGTTTCGGAAGGCCGTTGGCTGCGTCGAGTGGCTTACGAACCTGCGGCGAAGACCAGTCCGTTGGCCGAACTTCGGATCGAGTCATGGTGCGGTGGGGTCTACGTCGAATCGGCCTGGGTGCGCAGTCCTGACATAGCGGACCGCAGTGGTGGTGCCGATACCGAACACGGTCATCAGGGCAACTGGGTCGCCACTGTGGGCGGCCTCGTCGAGGATGCGATCGACACGCAGTTCGCGGGCGGTGATGCCGAGGTCACGGAATGGCCGGGTGATGTAGTGGCGACTGCCCGGCAGTGCGGTAGGCGCAGTTATCCGGGTGATCAGCAAGTACGGATTCGTGCTGGTCGGCCACCGCAGCTGACGGTAGATCAGCCAGTCGCGGAGCACCTCAGCGGTGAACTCGTCCAACCAGAACGTGTGGCGGGTGTGCGTACGGGTGACGGTTGCTCGTCCTGCCGAACGGTCGAGATGGTCGAGTCGGAAGCCGATGACCTCTTCGATCGTCAGCGCGTGGACCGCGACGAGCGCCAGAATCACCCGGTCATCGGGCCTGCTCAGCTGATCCAACAGCCCATGCACGCGGTCGGACGGCAACGGTCTGAGGATCCTGCGGCTGTACCGACCAGCGACCTCTCGGGCAGGGTCGGCGAAGATGCGACGTTCGCGTTTGAGTCCGCGGAAGAGCGACCTCAGGGCCGTGTGCACGTTGTGTCTCGACTGCCCTGAGTGACGGCTCAGCGCGCGCTCGATGTCGACAGTTTCGACAGATCGCAGGCTTTGGTGTGTCTCAGCCCATTCATGCAAGACCGGTTGCGCGAAATTGAGATAGAGGGCAATGGTCACTTCCGTCAGCGGTCTGGACTTACGTCGACCGCGGCCGCCCAACGCAGTGACCCACGCCTGCACGTCGTCGCGGAACTGCGCGGGTGTTTGCTCGATCATCCGTATGGTGCGCTCGGTGTGCCGGGCGGCATTGCTTGCCGCCACCCCATCGGCAGGGTTTCGTTCCGACATCAGTTGGGAGGTGGGACGCGGCGGGCTCCGCGCTTCCTGGTCCCGGTAGCGGGTGCGGCCGGGCCCGACCGATCACCGATTGCGCGTGCTGGAGCTGCGTCGAGATCCACGCTGTGAACAGCTTCCGCCAGCATCAGATCACTGACAGTGCAGTTCAACGCCGCACAGATCTTGTCCAGGTCATCGAGACGGATCGTGACCGGCGCCGAAGACCACAGGGCCGCAGTCTTGCTCAGTGACGGGTGGAAGTCGACCTGCTCGAATGCTTTGAGTAGCTGCGTCGGACGCCAGATGTCGCGTTGCGCCGCGACCATGCGCAGGTTCCATTTCATCTTCTAATTCTCCGTACTCAAGCGCCGCACGGCGCGTTGTGTCGACTCGATGACAGACCGTTCCGGGTCGGCTCCGGCCGACGCCAAATAGCCCACAGTGGTGCTCGCCCATTCGTGGCCGAGCATCTTCTGCACATCCCACAAGGGCATGCCTTGTTGGTAGTTGTGGGTGGCGCAGGCGTGACGCAGCAGATGGGGGTAGAGCTCCCGCACCGGGCCGTTCAGATGAAGGTGCGACGCAGCTTTGAGATTGCGGCGGAAAGTCGAGGGCTGAATCGCGGGTGCAACGGCGAGGTTGAGCGCCGCGACGGCGGTCGGCAAGCGTTCCGATGGCCACAACGGTGCGCCCGCGTCGGTCGGGTCGTCGCTGAACTCGCCCCGGATCTGTTCGAGATACCACCACAGCAGCTCTCTCCCCTCTTCGAAGAGAAACGCTTGCCGTTCGCGTGGACCTGATCCGCGAGCGCCCTTACCCACGACGACGAAGCGGCCCCACTGTCCCGCTTCCCAATGAATGTCGCCGATCCTCACCGCACACAGCTCCGACGCGCGCGCACCGGACAGGTACGCAATCTTCGCCATGGTGTAGTCGCGCGCGCTCACGTGGTACTTGCGTGAGCGCGGCAGGGCCTCTCTCCACTCGGCGAAGAACGCTGTCATCGCTCGTCGAGTGGGAGGAATCCGCAGCGCGAAATCACCCCTGTGTCTCGGCCGGTTGAACGGGTCGACCGGCGACTCGACACCGACACCGAACGCTCGGAGCAGCTCACCGGCGTAGCGGTGCTCGAGGAATCGGTAGTAGTTGTCGATCTGAACTGTCTTCTTGCGGATGGTTGCGTGACTGCGCTTACCGGGACCGGCAAAGTACTGATCGAACTGCTTCTGGGTCAATCGCCATGGCACACAATCGAAGTAATCGCATATCTCGATCACGGGATACATGATTCTCTGCAACGTCGCCGGGCTCAGACCCGCCACATCTCTGGCCCATCCGTATTCGACCAGCGTGTTACGGAAGAAGTCGTGTTCGTCGTCCCCTGACGCCGACGCCAGCCGCTGCAGCGATTCGACGTCCGCAAGTTCCCCACTGCCGACCCGCGCGGCACTCGATGCGCCGTCGGCAGCGATACGTCGCTGCCGACGAGTAGCGAAATCTGACACGAACAGTGAACTTATGCGAGGAACTCGCAGAATCTACGAGTAACTGATGAAATTTGAGCGACCACGGAATGAAGAAGAATCGTTGCTCTGACCAGGGAACCTGGGCTTACACCGGTTCCTGGCAGCCGATCGAACCCGTGCGGACTCCAGTG
>NZ_NPFZ01000062.1:0-5353 GCF_002259425.1 Rhodococcus sp. 14-2470-1a | reverse complement strand
TGGACTTGATGTCATTTGACTGATTCACGATCTTCGGATTGTTGTTTCTAGAGTCTTTTACGGAGAGTTTGATCCTGGCTCAGGACGAACGCTGGCGGCGTGCTTAACACATGCAAGTCGAGCGGTAAGGCCTTTCGGGGTACACGAGCGGCGAACGGGTGAGTAACACGTGGGTGATCTGCCCTGCACTCTGGGATAAGCCTGGGAAACTGGGTCTAATACTGGATATGACCTCAGCATGCATGTGCTGGGGTGGAAAGCTTTTGTGGTGCAGGATGGGCCCGCGGCCTATCAGCTTGTTGGTGGGGTAATGGCCTACCAAGGCGACGACGGGTAGCCGACCTGAGAGGGTGACCGGCCACACTGGGACTGAGACACGGCCCAGACTCCTACGGGAGGCAGCAGTGGGGAATATTGCACAATGGGCGGAAGCCTGATGCAGCGACGCCGCGTGAGGGATGAAGGCCTTCGGGTTGTAAACCTCTTTCAGCAGGGACGAAGCGTGAGTGACGGTACCTGCAGAAGAAGCACCGGCTAACTACGTGCCAGCAGCCGCGGTAATACGTAGGGTGCGAGCGTTGTCCGGAATTACTGGGCGTAAAGAGTTCGTAGGCGGTTTGTCGCGTCGTTTGTGAAAACCCGGGGCTCAACTTCGGGCTTGCAGGCGATACGGGCAGACTTGAGTGTTTCAGGGGAGACTGGAATTCCTGGTGTAGCGGTGAAATGCGCAGATATCAGGAGGAACACCGGTGGCGAAGGCGGGTCTCTGGGAAACAACTGACGCTGAGGAACGAAAGCGTGGGTAGCAAACAGGATTAGATACCCTGGTAGTCCACGCCGTAAACGGTGGGCGCTAGGTGTGGGTTCCTTCCACGGGATCTGTGCCGTAGCTAACGCATTAAGCGCCCCGCCTGGGGAGTACGGCCGCAAGGCTAAAACTCAAAGGAATTGACGGGGGCCCGCACAAGCGGCGGAGCATGTGGATTAATTCGATGCAACGCGAAGAACCTTACCTGGGTTTGACATACACCGGAAAGCTGCAGAGATGTGGCCCCCCTTGTGGTCGGTGTACAGGTGGTGCATGGCTGTCGTCAGCTCGTGTCGTGAGATGTTGGGTTAAGTCCCGCAACGAGCGCAACCCTTGTCTTATGTTGCCAGCGCGTTATGGCGGGGACTCGTAAGAGACTGCCGGGGTCAACTCGGAGGAAGGTGGGGACGACGTCAAGTCATCATGCCCCTTATGTCCAGGGCTTCACACATGCTACAATGGCCAGTACAGAGGGCTGCGAGACCGTGAGGTGGAGCGAATCCCTTAAAGCTGGTCTCAGTTCGGATCGGGGTCTGCAACTCGACCCCGTGAAGTCGGAGTCGCTAGTAATCGCAGATCAGCAACGCTGCGGTGAATACGTTCCCGGGCCTTGTACACACCGCCCGTCACGTCATGAAAGTCGGTAACACCCGAAGCCGGTGGCCTAACCCCTTGTGGGAGGGAGCCGTCGAAGGTGGGATCGGCGATTGGGACGAAGTCGTAACAAGGTAGCCGTACCGGAAGGTGCGGCTGGATCACCTCCTTTCTAAGGAGCCTCTTCGCTCGGGTGTACTGCTGAACAGTCAGCAGAGGACCTGGCGACAGAAACCGTTTCGGATGCATACGTCATCCGGCGGTGCTCACGGGTGGAACACTGACAACCAACTTGTTCATCGTGTGGCCGGCCCTTGCGTCGACCATCGAACTGGTTATATCGGCATACTGTTGGGTCCTGAGAGAACACGTGAGTGTTTCTTTCTAGGCAAGACATATACAGGCAACTTCGGTTGTATCTATCGGTTCCCTTGGTTGGGGATGTCTGAGGTCGACGTGTACGGGGTTGTGTGTGTGTTGTTTGAGAATTGCACAGTGGACGCGAGCATCTTTGTTGTAAGTAATGAAGAGCGTACGGTGGATGCCTTGGCACCAGGAGCCGATGAAGGACGTAGGAGGCTGCGATAAGCCTCGGGGAGCTGTCAACCGAGCTGTGATCCGAGGGTGTCCGAATGGGGAAACCCAGCACGAGTGATGTCGTGTTACCTGCATCTGAATATATAGGGTGTGTGGAGGGAACGTGGGGAAGTGAAACATCTCAGTACCCACAGGAAGAGAAAACAATTGTGATTCCGTGAGTAGTGGCGAGCGAAAGCGGAGGAGGCCAAACTTTGTGCGTGTGATACCCGGCAGGGGTTGCGTATGGAGGGTTGTGGGGTTTGCATGTGATGGTTCTGCCGGACTGTCCGACAGTGAGAAATCATGGTGTTAGTCGAAGTGGTCTGGAACGGCCTGTCGTAGAGGGTGAGAGTCCCGTAGACGAAAACATTGTGACTGTCGAGTGTGGATGCCCAAGTAGCAGCGGGCCCGTGAAATCTGCTGTGAATCTGTCGGGACCACCCGATAAGCCTGAATACTCCCTGGTGACCGATAGCGGACTAGTACCGTGAGGGAAAGGTGAAAAGTACCCCGGGAGGGGAGTGAAATAGTACCTGAAACCGTGCGCTTACAATCCGTCAGAGCTGGTGCACCACTTGTGGTGGCTGGTGATGGCGTGCCTTTTGAAGAATGAGCCTGCGAGTTAGTGGCATGTCGCGAGGTTAACCCGTGTGGGGTAGCCGTAGCGAAAGCGAGTCCGAATAGGGCGTATCACCTTCGTGGTGTGTAGTGGCGTGTTCTAGACCCGAAGCGGAGTGATCTACCCATGGCCAGGTTGAAGCGACGGTAAGACGTCGTGGAGGACCGAACCCACTTAGGTTGAAAACTGAGGGGATGAGTTGTGGGTAGGGGTGAAAGGCCAATCAAACTCCGTGATAGCTGGTTCTCCCCGAAATGCATTTAGGTGCAGCGTCACGTGTTTCTCATCGGAGGTAGAGCTACTGGATGGTCTAGGGGGCTTACCGGCTTACCGAAATCAGCCAAACTCCGAATGCCGGTGAGTGAGAGCGTGGCAGTGAGACTGCGGGCGATAAGGTTCGTAGTCGAGAGGGAAACAGCCCAGATCGCCAGCTAAGGTCCCTAAGCGTGTACTAAGTGGAAAAGGATGTGGGGTCGCGAAGACAACCAGGAGGTTGGCTTAGAAGCAGCCACCCTTGAAAGAGTGCGTAATAGCTCACTGGTCAAGTGATCCTGCGCCGACAATGTAGCGGGGCTCAAGTACACCACCGAAGCTGCGGCACTCACACAACAGCCCGCCTTTCTCTTGCGAGGGATTGGCCAGGTGTGTGGGTGGGTAGGGGAGCGTCGTGCAGCCGTGGAAGCATCGGGGTGACCTAGGTGTGGAGGCTGTGCGAGTGAGAATGCAGGCATGAGTAGCGAAAGACGAGTGAGAAACTCGTCCGCCGAATGACCAAGGGTTCCTGGGCCAGGTTAATCCGCCCAGGGTGAGTCGGGACCTAAGACGAGGCCGACAGGCGTAGCCGATGGACAACGGGTTGATATTCCCGTACCCGTGTGAACGCGCCCCTGGTGAATCAGTGATACTAACCGCCCTGAATCCCGGTGACGGATCTCTTTCGAGAGTGATGCGCTGGGTGGATGCGTGGGACCTGATCTGGTAGTAGCCAAGCGATGGGGTGACGCAGGAAGGTAGCTGAGCCAGTCAGTGGTAATACTGGTGTAAGCCTGTAGGGCGAGACATAGGCAAATCCGTGTCTCATACAGCCTGAGAGGTGATGCGTAGCCGATTGAGGCGAATTCAGTGATCCTATGCTGCCGAGAAAAGCCTCTAGCGAGCTTTCACACGGCCCGTACCCCAAACCGACACAGGTGGTCAGGTAGAGAATACTGAGGCGATCGAGATAACTATGGTTAAGGAACTCGGCAAAATGCCCCCGTAACTTCGGGAGAAGGGGGACCTCGTCCGGTGATCATCCTTGCGGTGTGAGCTGGGTGGGGTCGCAGAGACCAGTGAGAAGCGACTGTTTACTAAAAACACAGGTCCGTGCGAAGTCGTAAGACGATGTATACGGACTGACGCCTGCCCGGTGCTGGAAGGTTAAGAGGACCGGTCAACTGCACTTGTGTGGTGAAGCTGAGAATTTAAGCCCCAGTAAACGGCGGTGGTAACTATAACCATCCTAAGGTAGCGAAATTCCTTGTCGGGTAAGTTCCGACCTGCACGAATGGCGTAACGACTTCTCAGCTGTCTCAACCATAGACTCGGCGAAATTGCATTACGAGTAAAGATGCTCGTTACGCGCGGCAGGACGAAAAGACCCCGGGACCTTCACTATAGCTTGGTATTGGTGTTCGGTTCGGTTTGTGTAGGATAGGTGGGAGACTGTGAAGCGGTGACGCCAGTTACTGTGGAGTCGTTGTTGAAATACCACTCTGATCGTATTGGATACCTCAACCTCGGACCATGATCTGGTTCAGGGACAGTGCCTGGTGGGTAGTTTAACTGGGGCGGTTGCCTCCCAAAATGTAACGGAGGCGCCCAAAGGTTCCCTCAGCCTGGTTGGCAATCAGGTGTCGAGTGCAAGTGCACAAGGGAGCTTGACTGTGAGACTGACAGGTCGAGCAGGGACGAAAGTCGGGACTAGTGATCCGGCACCGGCATGTGGAAGCGGTGTCGCTCAACGGATAAAAGGTACCCCGGGGATAACAGGCTGATCTTCCCCAAGAGTCCATATCGACGGGATGGTTTGGCACCTCGATGTCGGCTCGTCGCATCCTGGGGCTGGAGTAGGTCCCAAGGGTTGGGCTGTTCGCCCATTAAAGCGGCACGCGAGCTGGGTTTAGAACGTCGTGAGACAGTTCGGTCTCTATCCGCCGCGCGCGTCAGAAACTTGAGGAAGGCTGTCCCTAGTACGAGAGGACCGGGACGGACGAACCTCTGGTGTGCCAGTTGTTCCACCAGGAGCACCGCTGGTTAGCTACGTTCGGAAGGGATAACCGCTGAAAGCATCTAAGCGGGAAGCCTGTTCCAAGATGAGGTTTCTCACCCCCTTTGTGGGGGTAAGGCCCCCGGCAGACCACCGGGTTGATAGGCCAGAACTGGAAGTGCAGTAATGCATGCAGGTGACTGGTACTAATAGGCCGAGGACTTACCACAAAGAAGCTACGCGTCCACTGTGCAATATCTGAAACAACACACGAAAGTTGTATTTTCAGGTACACAACTACATGAAAACCAAGAACGAACACACACACTGTGTGTGTCTCCGACTTCGGTTCGTTCGTGACACTGTTTCACAGAGTTACGGCGGCCATAGCGGAGGGGAAACGCCCGGTCCCATTCCGAACCCGGAAGCTAAGCCCTCCAGCGCCGATGGTACTGCACCCGACAGGGTGTGGGAGAGTAGGACACCGCCGAACACACTTTCACAG
>NZ_NPFZ01000002.1:0-11355 GCF_002259425.1 Rhodococcus sp. 14-2470-1a | reverse complement strand
AACACCCCGAGGAACGCGCTCGCAGCAGCAGCAGCGATCGAGGCAATGACTTTGGTACGCATGAGGAAACTCCTTGCAAGAGTGAGTAGTACAGAGAATGGCCGTGTATCGATCCGCCGACAGACATGCGTCTGTCGGGCTCCCCGTCACACTCGCAAGGTCACCGATCTGTCCAACTCCCATAACGTCCACGGCGGCGCACGTTCGAGCGTGCAGTCAGTGCATCCGACGATCCGGTTCACCGACGTCGGCACCAGGTCGACGGCAGTGCTCAGCGCCGGGACCGTCAGCGCGGGCCACGACGCCGGCGTGCCCACACACGGATGCATCATCTGGTGTGCAGACGGGCAGTCGTGTTCCCCGGCCATCACCGGAATCGACACCGAGTCGTCCATGCGGGACGGTGCTGCGATCGAGGCATGGCCGCCGCTCATCGACCGAGACATCGAGGACATCGACATCGAGGAGACGGAATGCATCAGCAGCACACCGAACACCACCGTTGCAATCAGCAAGCCAGTCACCGAGGCGGTGCCCCGGTGACTGTGCCCGATCTCTGAATGCATGCCTTCGACCGTAGCAGGCATACCCCCTAAGGGTAGCGCCCGAACCGGGTGATCGCTTTACCTCCGCTACTGTCAGACGGAGGCATGATCTTGGGCAGATGCGACTGCATCCAGCAATCTGTGCACACGACTTCTGAACTAATGCAGCTCACTTCTGAAACTGACATCGGTGACGCCGACGGGGATCACGCCGAGTGCGAGGAGGGTGTCCTGCTCGGTGTAACCGACGGAGACGACGCGTTGCGGTTCCGATTCCACCGTCGTCTCGCCGAAGGCGTGGTCGACGGTCACCGGAAACGCCCCGCTCGACTCGGAACCGCTGGTGGGAGTGCTCGCCGTGTCGTCGGACGAACTCGAGCATGCGGACAGCAGGAGCGCGGCAGCTGCCGCGGCGGCGGCCCACCGAAGCAGTCGCGTGGATTCGACCATGAAGGTGCCTTTCGAGGGGGTGACGTGGCTCGAGTTCTGTCGGGCCTCGCTCAGATCCGTAAGGGTAGCCGACCCTTATGTGACGGAATCAGGCCGTGTCCCGCGACGCCCGCGCGGCCCGACGGATCTTCACTGAACCTCCACATTTCCCGACGGACTCCTCCACGTCCGGGCTCTAGGGTCGACATCATGAACCGCACAGTGCTGGTCGTCGACGACGAACCCACGATCTCCGACGCGTTGGCCGCACGACTCCGCGGCGAAGGTTTCGGCGTGGTGACGGCGCACGACGGACCGTCGGCGGTCGAGGTCTGTGCCCGCGAGAAGCCGGACGTCGTGGTTCTCGACGTCATGCTGCCGGGCTTCGACGGCCTGGAGGTGTGCCGACGGATCCAGGCGGACCGTCCGATTCCGGTGCTGATGCTGACCGCGAAGTCGGACGAGACCGACATGCTCGTCGGACTCGGCGTCGGCGCCGACGACTATCTCTCCAAGCCGTTCAGTATGCGCGAGGTCGTCGCGCGGGTGCACGCACTCCTTCGTCGCGCCGAACGCACCGCCGCGGCATCGACTGCGACGGCGGCGATGACGCTCGGCGCGTTTCGAATCGACCACGATGCGCGACGAGTGAGCGGACCCGACGGTGAAATTCACCTCACCCGAACCGAATTCGACATCCTTGCATTCCTGTCGGCTCGACCCGGCGCTGCGGTCGCCCGCGACACCCTCCTCGCCGAACTGTGGGGTTGGGAGGATTCTGCCAGCAGTCGGACCGTGGACAGTCATGTGAAGGCGTTGCGCCGCAAGCTCGGCGGCACGCTGATCCGTACCGTTCACGGCGTCGGGTACGCGCTGGAGACTCCACGATGAGGGCTCCGATCCCGCTTGTCCGGTTGCCGCGACCGCTGGACTCGCTGACGTCGTTCAAACTCAAGGTCGCTCTGATCGTGGGGATCGTTCTGCTGTTGGCAAGCGTGACGTTCTGGATCGGTGCGAGCTGGCAGTTCCGCTACACGCTGCTGGCCGCGCTCGTGGTGTCCATCGCAGCAACGCAATTGGTGGCGCACGGTATGACTTCACCGCTGCGAGAGATGACGGCCGCGGCCCGCGCAATGGCACGAGGGGACTATTCGACGCGGGTGCGCGCGAGCTCGCGTGACGAGGTCGGCCAACTCGCCGAGGCCTTCAATACGATGTCCGCTGATCTCGAAGCAGCCGACACGTACCGGCGTGAGCTCATCGGAAACGTCTCCCACGAACTCAAGACGCCGATCGCGGCACTTCGTGCGGTGCTGGAAAACATGGTCGACGGCGTGACCGAGCCCGATCCTGCCACGCTGAACGTCGCGCTGCGTCAGACGGAGAAGCTCGGTGACCTGGTGACCGAGTTGCTGGATCTGTCTCGGCTCGAAGGGGGAGTGCTCCCACTGCGGCCGGAACGATTCGGTGTGCACGACTTCCTCGGCGCGGTGGCGTCGGAGTACGGGCGTGTGCGCGTCGTGGTGACGCCGCACCAGCTGCAGATGTCCGCCGACCGGTCACGAGTGCAGCAGATCGTGACGAACCTGCTGAGCAATGCAGTCGAGCATTCCCCTCCGGGCTCGGCCGTCACAGTGTCCGCGATGCCTGCACCGGAAGGGGTCAGGATCGAGGTGTCCGACGACGGTCCGGGAATCTCGCCCTCCGAACGTTTTTCGGTCTTCGACAGGTTCACCAGAGGTGGTGCCACAGGCGGCGGAACCGGACTCGGTCTGGCGATCGCCCGGTGGGCGACCGAACTGCACGGCGGGACGATAGAAGTCCTGGACAGATCACCCGGGTGCCACATCCGGGTGTGCCTTCCACAGAACTGAACCCTGCCCGGTCCCACACGAGAACCACTTTCACTCACGGCGCACGCACAGGCGTGTCGTCGCTCCAAGTCCTGCCCAGAACAACTGTGAGGTAGAGGAAATGAACGCAATCACTACACCGAAGTCCACCTCCACCGGGCCGGCTCCGGTGCTTCCGCCGAGCAACCGGTCATCGCGTCGATGGTCACCGTGGGCCCCGCAAGTGTGGCCGGTGCTCCGCCACGCATCGGCGCCGCGAAAGGCTTTGATCGCCGCGATGTCCGCAGGTGCGGTGGGGGCATCGGTACTCGGAGGACAGGGCGTCGGATACTCCATCACCACGGCCGTCATCGTCGCCGCAGTCGCCTTCGCACTGCGGGAAAGGCCCACCCCGTGGCAGCTCGCCGGCGCGAGCGGAGTGCTTCTGCTGGGATCGGTCGCGACCGTCCGCGCAGCGGAATGGCTGGTGGCACTGTGCACATGGACGTCGATAGTCGTTGCTGCGGCGGTACTCTCCGGCTCATGGACCTGGCGAGGTCTCGGGCTGGGGGCCTTGGCTCCGCTGTTTCTGCCGGTCCGCACGTGGAGATGGGCGTCCACCGGTGCGCGGCGGCTGGACACCGACCGTGCCCACCCGCGCCGACTGGCCGCGGTCTTCGCATCGACGGTGATGCTGGTGATCGTGTTCGGCGCGCTGTTCGCTGCAGCCGATCCGACGTTCGGGAAGATCGTCGACGCGGCGACTCCCGACTGGGATCTCGGTGGCACCGTGACACGCATCCTCGTGTTCACCTTCGTCGGCGCAGCGACACTGGGTGCGGCGTATCTGGCGGTCAATCGACCGCACTTCGATCTGCTCGCGCGGCCGTCGAAGTCGTCGGTGTCACTCTGGGAGTGGATGGTGCCCGTCGCGGCTCTCGTCGGAGTGTTCGCCCTGTTCGTGGCCGTTCAGACGACAACACTGTTCGGCGGTCAGAGCCACGTGCGCACGACGGACGGCCTCACCAACGCCGAGTACGCCCGTCAAGGGTTCTGGCAGTTGCTGGCGGTGACGGCCCTGACTCTTCTGGTACTGGCCACCGTTGTTCGCACAGCGCCGCGAGGCACTCGTACCCAGCGGACGTATCTGAGGGTTGTTCTCGGCTTGCTGTGCGTCCTCGCCCTCGTGGTGGTGGCCTCGGCCTTGCATCGCATGTCCCTGTACGAGCGTCAATACGGGTACACGACGCTTCGTCTGTTCGTCACGGTCGTCGAGGTTCTGCTGGGAGCGGTGTGCGTGCTCGTCATGGTCGCCGGAATCGGTATGACAGGGAAATGGCTGCCGCGAGCTGTCGGGGTCGCTGTCGTCGGCGCGGTTCTTTCCCTCGCTGCGCTGAATCCGGACGCGTACGTCGCCCGGCACAGCGTCGAGCGGTTCGAGGACACCGGCAAGATCGACACGCGGTATCTCCGAAGCCTCTCGGCGGATGCGGCACCGGAGCTCGACCGCCTGCCCGAGCCCTATCGCAGTTGCGTGCTCTCCGACGTCACGGCAACGGTGAAGTGGACGGAATGGAACCTTGCCGAGGATCGAGCTGCAGCACTCGACGGGCGTGGTCCCGGAGGCGCGAACTGCGCGTGATCGGATGGACGCGATACGCTGGCCACCGGCGAAGCGAACGGAAGGGGTGGACGGCAATGCGATACCTGAGCGCAGTCTCGGCATACCTCGTCCTGCTCCTGATGCTCGCCACCCTTCCCGACACCGCCGTGACCACAGTTGCCTTCGGGCTGGTCGTCACCGCAGTGGCCGTGGCGCTCGCGTCGTCGGCGGCAAGGCGAATCGTGCTCGACGCCCTGTTCGGCGTCGCACACGGACCACGGGGAGAAGAACGCAGGCGCCGCGGGTCGTTCCGCCGTCAGCAACGGCCCGACGAAGCGGGCCGCCCCATGCCCAGAGCCCCGGGCGCACCGGTGGGGGCACACTGAGCGACGCTCGCGTCCGCGGCTCTGCCCCCGAACCCTTTCTGCCGAAAGAAGTTCGTTCACCCGGGGAGTTCTCGTGCGCACAATCTTCGTTTCACTCGTCGTCACCGTACTGCTGCTGCTGGCAGTCCTCGACGACCCGTCGACGGTCGGCGGACTACTGCTCGGGATCGCTGCGGCAACACTCGCCGCTCTCGGTGCGGTCGACGCGACAGTCGGACTGGACCGAACCCGGGTGCCGGGTCCACCAGCGGAAGAGCGACGTCTGCGCGGACGATTCCGTCGCCAACACCGCCCTGATGCACCCGGGCGCCCCATGCCGAGAGCACCCGGATCGATGACCTGACCGTTCCCGCAGGCTCCACTCCCGTCCCCTACCCGGGTCGTTCCTGCAGGCTCCACTCCCGTCCCCTACCCGGGTCGTTCCTGCAGGCTCCACTCCCGACCCCTACCCGGGTCGTTCCTGCAGGCTCCACTCCCGTCCCCTACCCGGGTCGTTCCTGCAGGCTCCACTCCCGTAGGCGAGTCTTGCCGGGATCGGTCGTGACGTTCATCGACCGACTCCCTCGAAGAGGTGCTCTCATGCTCGATTTCATCTACTACCCCGTGTCCGGAATCCTCTGGGTCTGGCACACTGTGTTCGGCTCGGTCCTCGGACCGGACAACGGGATCACCTGGGCTTTGTCCGTGATGTTCCTGGTGTTCACCCTCCGGCTCGTGCTCTACAAACCCTTCGTGAGCCAGGTGCGGACCCAGCTCACGATGAAGAAACTGCAACCGGAGATCAAGGCGTTGCAGAAGAAGTACATCGGTGACCGCGCGCGGCAGGCCGCCGAGATGCAGAAGCTGCAGAAAGCGCACGGATTCAATCCGCTGCTCGGCTGCCTACCCGTGTTGGTGCAAGCCCCGGTGTTCATCGGGCTGTTGCACGTGCTCCGCTCCTTCAACCGAACCGGCACCGGTATCGGGCAACTGGGAATGTCGCCGGAGGAGAACGCGAACACCGCGAACTACTTCTTCAGCGCAACAGACGTCCAATCATTCCTGGAAGCACGGCTTTTCGGTGCACCGATCTCCGCCGCGATGAACAGCGGGGCGGCGACACTGGAGGCGTTCGCGCCGTTCGGCGGTGTACCGACAGTGATCGGCATCGCGATGGTGGCGGTACCGCTGATGGTGCTGGCCGGCATCGCGACGCACTTCAACTCTCGTGCGTCGATCGCTCGACAGGACGACGCTGCGCGCGCCAATCCGCAGACGGCGCTGATGAACCGTCTGGCGCTGTGGGTGTTTCCCGCGGGCGTGCTGCTCGGCGGTCCATTTCTGCCGATTGCCGTGCTGCTCTACTGGGTCAGCAACAACCTCTGGACCTATGTTCAGCAGCATGTGGTCTACCGACGCATCGACTCCCTCGCTGCCGCAGTCAGCGACGCGGACGACGGGACGACGCAGGCCGACGCCACGGTGGCCGCGCCGTCGAAGCCCCGGCCCGGTGTCAAGCCCGGAGGCCGTAAACGTCGACGCCGATAGATTCCAGGTCTGTCGGTGGTCTCGGCTACGGTGCCCTACGTGACTATCACCGTGTCCACAGTCAACGTAAACGGAGTACGCGCAGCAGCCAGGAAAGGCATGTTGCCGTGGCTCGAGACCACCGACGCGGACGTGATCTGTCTGCAGGAAACCCGCGCGAACGACGGCGAACTCACCAAGGCGCTCGCCCCCGCACTCGACGCAGGCTGGCACCTGGCCTCCGCCGAACCGTCGGCGAAGGGGCGCAACGGTGTGGCGATCCTGTCCCGCACGGCGCCCGATGCCATCCGGGTCGGCATCGGCGCGAAGGAGTTCTCCGATTCCGGACGCTACATCGAGGCCGATTTCGGTGATGTGTCCGTCGCGAGCCTTTACCTGCCGTCCGGCGAGGTCGGTACCGAACGCCAAGAGGAGAAGGAACGCTTCATGGCGGCGTTCGCCAAATACCTCGCCGCATCCGCGAAAGCAGCGAAGTCCGCGGATCGAGACGTGGTCGTGTGCGGAGACTGGAACATCGCCCACACCGAGGCCGACCTGAAGGCGTGGAAGACCAATCGGAAGAACTCCGGATTCCTGCCGGAAGAGCGCGCATGGGTCTCCGCTCTGCTGACGGAGAAGGCGCCGTGGACCGACGTCGTGCGCTCTCTGCACCCGGATGTCGAAGGACCGTACAGCTGGTGGTCCTACCGGGGGAAGGCGTTCGACAACGACGCGGGTTGGCGTATCGACTACCAGCTGGCAACGGCGTCGCTCGCAGAGCGAGCCAAAGAGGCCGTCACCGAACGTGCCGAGGCCTACGACCAACGGTGGTCCGATCACGCGCCCGTCACCGTCCGGTACCGGTAACACCTGAGAAGAATCGCCTTGCTCGGGCGTGAAAAGATTACGAGCATGTCTTCTCCTTCGCCCACCGACGCACCACAGGGCCCGCGTCAGCGAGTTCTGTCCGGGATCCAGCCGACCGGGGATTCGTTCCACCTCGGCAACTATCTCGGTGCGGTGCGTCAGTGGGTGGCGTTGCAGGAAGACTACGACGCGTTCTACTTCATCCCGGACCTGCACGCCATCACCGTTCCCCAGGACCCCAAGGCGCTGCGCAACCGCACTCGCATCGCCGCGGCGCAGCTGCTGGCGGTGGGAATCGACCCGAAGCGCTCCACTCTGTTCGTGCAGAGCCAGGTTCCCGAACACGCGCAGCTCGCGTGGGTCCTCAACTGCATCACCGGATTCGGTGAAGCAGGGCGAATGACACAGTTCAAGGACAAGTCGGCGAAACAGGGGCGTGACCAGACCACTGTCGGGCTGTTCACCTACCCCGTTCTCCAGGCTGCCGACATTCTGCTGTATCGCCCCAATCTCGTTCCCGTCGGCGAGGATCAGCGTCAGCACCTCGAGTTGACCCGTGATCTCGCGCAGCGTTTCAACACTCGCTTCAAGAAGACGTTCGTCGTGCCGGACGCGCACATCATCAAGGGCACGGCAAAGATCTTCGATCTGCAGGAGCCGACCTCCAAGATGAGCAAGTCCGGATCCAACCCGGCGGGCATCGTGAACCTTCTCGACGACCCCAAGGTGACGGCGAAGAAACTCCGATCCGCGGTCACGGACAACGATCGTGACATTGCGTTCGATCCCGAGAACAAGCCGGGCGTCAGCAACCTGCTCGTCATCCAGTCCGCCCTCTCGGACCGGTCGATCGAGGACCTCGTGTCCGGGTACGAGGGAAAAGGCTACGGCGACCTCAAATCCGACACGGCCGATGTGCTGACCGAGTTCGTGACGCCGCTTAAGGCGAGCGTCGACGGGTATATGTCCGATGTTGCCGAATTGGACCGCATCCTTGCCGACGGCGCGGATCGGGCCAGGGAAGTAGCGTCGCGCACGTTGGCGCAGGTGTACGACCGGGTGGGGTTCTTGGCTCCGCTCTCCTGACTGACGCTTTCTCTGACAGGCTGGGGGGACTGACAGCGAGGGCCCGACTCCAAGAGGGTGATTGTCGTTCCTGACTTCGCAGCAACTCTGCAAGACCGTCGTGACAAATGGCCGTGGTTCGATCACACGGTCCGCGCAGCAACTCGATACCAGGCTCAGAAGGGCGACTACTACGCGGCGGGCATGACCTACTTCAGCGTCCTCGCGCTGTTCCCGTTGCTGATGGTCGCGTTCGCAGCTGCCGGGTTCATCCTGGTCGGTCAGCCGGAGTGGCTCGATCAGATCCGTGACCAGATTGCGCAGAACGTTCCGGGAAGCTTCGGCGAGACCATCAATTCGTTGATCGACACCGCCGTCGAGTCCAGAACGAGCGTCGGCATCATCGGTCTGCTCGGTGCGCTCTACGCAGGTCTGGGGTGGATTGCCAATCTGCGCGAGGCGCTGACGGCGATGTGGGAGTTCGTACACGAGCCGGGAAGTTTTCTCGCGACCAAGCTGAAGGATTTCGCGGCACTCGTCGGCCTCGGGTTGGCGCTCGCGCTCTCGCTCGGCCTGTCGGCGTTGAACGGCGGATCCGTCATGCGCAGTCTGCTGGAACTGGCGAATCTCGACCAGGCTCCCGGCGTCGGGATTCTGTTACGAGTCGTGTCGGTGCTGTTGGCGCTGGCCGCGACCTGGGCGGTGATGACGTGGGTCATCTCGAGGCTGCCGAGAGAGCCCGTCCCGTTCCGCAGCGCGGTCAAGGGCGGCTTGATCGCAGCCGTCGGCTTCGAGATATTCAAGCAGATCGCCGCGATCTATCTCGCGTCGGTCACCAACGGTCCCGCCGGAGTCGTCTTCGGCCCCATCATCGGTCTCCTCGTGTTCGTGTTCACGACATCGCGATTCATCCTGTTCGCCACGGCATTTGCGGCGACGACCCGAGAAAGCATGGCGCTGGCCTACGTCCCTCCGCCGGAGCCGGCCGTCATCAACACGCGGGTGGAGGTCAACGAGGGCCCGACCCTCGGCGGCGGAATTGCGCTCGTGGGCGCCGGCGCGCTGGCCGCCGTCGGGCTCGGGTTCTTGAACCGGAGACGCTGACCTCAGCGACGCCGGTGGAGTTGCCGAGCCCACAGCAGGAGCCCGATCACCACCAACCCGCCGACGACGGCGACGCCGATTCGTATCGCAGTGTCACCACCCGCCTCGAGGGACGTCTCCCGTTCGCCTGCCGTGCTCGGAGTGTCCGGCGGAGATGCCAGAGTCGGCGCGGCCGTGCGTGTGCTTGTGACGCCTCCCACCGACTCCGGCGGCACCAGCGTTCCCACACTCGTGCCCGGTGGTAGCGCGAAGCCGTAGTCGAGCAGCCTGGCTGCTTGCTCCCACGGACGAATCGGCAGCACGTCGCCCTTCATGATGGTGACCGCGAGGCGTCTGCCGTTCTTGTCGGCGCCTCCGACGAACGTCTGACGTGCGTCGTCGGTGTATCCGGTTTTGCCGCCCACGGCGCCGTCGTAGTTGTACAGAAGCTGATTGTCGTTCGACAGGGTGAATCCTGGACGGTCGACGTCGTCGGGGATGTTCGGATCCTTGGGGAAGCCCGGAAACTGAACGGTCTCGGTGGAAATCAACTGAGCGAACGTGGGGTTCTCCATCGCCGCACGGAAGAACAACGCGAGATCGTATGCAGAACTGGACATTCCAGGACCGTCGAGACCGGACGGCGTCGCCGTGCGTGTGTCGAGCGCGCCCAGAGACCGTGCCTTGGCGTTCATCTTGGCGACAGTGGCGTCGTCGCCGCCCATCTGAGAGGCCAACGCGTGCGCAGCGTCGTTCCCCGACGCCATCACCAGGCCCTGCATCAATTGAAAGTTGCTGTACACGCCGCCCTTGCCGATGCCGACGGCGCTGCCCTCGGCATTCGCGTCCTCGGCTGTGGCGACGACGGTGGTGTTCAGGTCGAGCTCGTCGAGGGCGACCAACGCCAGCAGGATCTTGATCGTGCTTGCCGGGCGGTACCGGCCGTGCGGATCCTTCGCAGCGATGACGTCACCCGAGTCCAGATCCGACAGAACCCAACCCGTCGCAGAGATGTCCTCGGGGAGGGCGGGTGCACCGTCCGGCACCACCACGCCGCAGTAACCGAGTTGCTCACCGCCCACGGCGTCGGCGGGAACCGGGAGTGGCGTGGGCGCGCTCTCGCCGGGCTTCGGCACCTCGGACAGATCGATGGCTGGCGGTGGCGACGTCGCCTGCGGGCAGTCGTCGGTGTTCGGCGTCGAGAACGGGGTCGAAGTCCCGGCGGGAGGGTCGGGTTCCTGCGCAGCAGCCGGGCCGGCTGCCACGAACAGGACCGCAGCTGCGGCCAGTGCCGCTGCAGTTCGCGAAATCGTTTTCATCGCGAACAACCTTAGGTCTCGGTGTGAGCGACGCGGGCACGACTCACCGGACCGTCGATGGGCAGTCAGATCTGGTCGGACAGGTCGGAGAAGTAGTTGAGCTGCCAGGTCTGCGCGGCCACGCCGGACCTGTTGTTCGGTTCGTCCCATTCGGGGTAGACCCGAAAACCGCGCTTGCCCTCGGTGGTCCCCACCGTGAGCACGCCGTGCTCGGACAGTGCGTGCTTGGGGAACTCGAAGTAGCCGTACGATTTCGGCGTCCACGTGACAACGATCAGACGATCGAAGTCGTCACGTACATCGAAGGGCTCGATCTGATCGCCGGTCGCGCGCTTCCAGAACGTCACGAACTGGCCGACCTTCTTGGGTGTGGTCCGAGCAACGCGGAAGTGAACGGAAAGACCGTCGATCGTCAGGTGATGAGCTCCGTATTCGGAACCTTCGGTTTCGGCGACAACATTGTCCAGTACGGCTCCTCGCGCATCGAGGACAAGGGACTTCAGCTGCTGTAGTTGTGCGTTCACTGGTACCAGTTTGCTATATCGACGGCAGATACGAAAAACGTCGTGAGTGGAAATGTAGGTGCTCTCTGGTCGCTCCGCGGGCTCCGCTCCTGACTCAGGGCCTACATTTCCACTCACGTGGGGTCTAGTTGTTTTCGGGGAATCCCGGAGACGCGGAGCGGATCTAGCTGTTTTCGGGGAATCCGAGGTTGATGCC